>CAIMWH010000240.1 GCA_903845065.1 uncultured Rhodospirillales bacterium
AGACCCCCTCTTTCATTCGAGAACCCCTTCCTCAGGTCATGAGGTCCAGGGGCTCGGCCCCTGGTAGGGGTCGAGGGGGCAAAGCCCCCCGCCTTACTTGATCAGGCCCATCGCACGCAGGCGCGCTTCGAGGCGGGGGGTGCCGAAGCCGTGTTCGACGGGTTTGGAGAGGTCCATGATTTGGGGGAGGGCTTCGGCGAACATTTCGGGGGTGATGGATTTGGTGGGGTCGAACTGGACGCCTTCGCTTTCGACGTATTTGACGCGTTTGTAGAAGCCGGCGTTGGCGCCGAAGATTTCGCCGGAGACGTTGCACTCTTCGCTGGCCATCCAGGCGACGGCGGGGGAGACGAGTTCGGGGCGCATGAAGTCAAGCACGGCTTCGGGGATGAGGCCTTCGGTCATGCGGGTTTTGGCGGAGGGGGAGATGGCGTTGCAGAGGATGTTGTATTTGGCGCCTTCGAAGCGGAGGCAGTTGATGAGGCCGTTGACCGCCATTTTCGCCGCGCCGTAGTTGGCCTGGCCGAAGTTGCCGACGGTGCCGGAGCCCGAGGTGGTGACGACGATGCGGCCGTATTTGGCTTCGCGCATCAGCGGCCAGGCGGCCATGGTGCAGTAGACGGTGCCCATGAGGTGGACCTGGACGACGAATTCGAAGTCGGCGGGTTCCATTTTGTGGAAGGATTTGTCGCGCAGGATGCCGGCGTTGTTGACCAGGATATCGAGGCGGCCGTAGGCGTCGGTGGCGGTTTTGATGATGGATTGGGCGCTGGCCCAGTCGGCCACCGAGGCGTAGGAGGCGACGGCTTCGCCGCCGGCGGCGCGGATTTCGGCCACCACGCGATCGGCCACGGCGGCTTCGGTGCCGACGCCGTTCACGGCGCCGCCGGGATCGTTGACCACCACCTTGGCACCGCGGCTGGCGAGGAGGAGGGCGTGTTCGCGGCCGAGGCCGGCGCCGGCGCCGGTGACGATGGCAACGCGGTTGTCGTAGCGGATGGTCATGGTTTCATCTCCCTTGCGACCGCTATGTCGCGGCCTCCACGGGATGACGCTATCGCGGGCGTGGCTGGGCCGAAAGGGGGCCTACAGGCGGGCCTGGTTCATGGGGCGGGCGGCGATGGGGACCGGGGCGGTGCGGTAGGCATCGAGGCCGCGGCCGGCGGTTCCTTGCGGGGCGGGGATGACTCGGGCCTGGTCGGCGCGGTTGGTGAGTTGGAAGCCGCCGGTGGCGGGCACGGCGGGGCCGCGCGGGATGATGGGGGGGGCGCCGCCGGTGTTCCACACGTTCTGCGACCAGACATTGCCCGACCAGACGTTGCCGGCGGGGCCAGCCGGGGCGAGCATGGTGAGAGCCTTGCGGCTTTCGTCGGGCAGGACGGCGTAGACTTTGCGCTGGTAGTCACTGCCGAGGGCGGGGGTGGCGGAGTGGTATTGGGCGGTGGCTTTGGCCCAGTCATGGGTCTGGGCGTAGAGGTCGGTGAGGAATTTGGCGGCGTAGCGGGCGTTGGCCATCGGGTCGAACCCTTCGTCCAGCGTGGCGAAGGCGGCGGGGTGGTACATCAGGTTGACCTGCATGCAGCCGACATCGATGGAGCGGGCGCCCTTGGCCTGGAAGGCGCGGACGGCGGCAATGGCGTCCGCCTTGGTTTCATAGGTGTAGCCGGCGCCCTCGACATTGATGGTCCAGGGCCAGGGGTGCACGCCGCCCTGCCCGTCTGCCCGGCCGCTTTCGATGCGGGCGATGGCGGCCATCAGGCGGGGGGGCACGCCGGCGGCGCGTTCCACCATGGCGACGGCCTGGCGGCATTCGAGCGCGGCTTGCGGAATGGGGGTTGGCTGCGGATTCGGGGCGGCGCCGGCCGGCAGCGCGACGGCGGCGAGGGTGATATTTAGAAGCCAAAAGAGAACGATACGCTGCATAACGCTTAGTCTATAGCCCAAATGGTTAAGGGACCGTGAGTCGTGCTTGCAAACCATCGGTGATTGTCAATTTTTGCTGCGCCACGGTACCGCGCGCCGTCAACCCGCATTTTTTTATGCTGCACTGCAAGATATCGCTTGCATGCCTACAATCCCTGGCCTAAATTCCGTCTCGCAGCAGGGCGACTATGTTGCCCTCCTGCTTCTTGGACGTTTCCTCCCTAAACTTGGCGGCGCTGCAAAGCGCCGCCACTTTTTTTGGGGTTTACGCCAAGATGTCGCCGGCCACCAGTGCCAGGCCGGCAATCACCCGCGCCAGCCGTGCCTGCATCGCCGGAAAATCCGGCGAGGGGGCCACCAGCACCTCATCCATATAGAGTGGCCGCAGGATTTCGATCTGCACCGCGTGCACGCCCTCGCGCGGGCGGCCGTAGTTGCGGGTGATGTAGCCGCCGGCATAGGGGTCATTGCGGCGGACGGCGAAGCCTTCGTCGCGCAGGAGTTCTTCCAGCCGGCGGATCAGCAGGGGCGCGCAGGTGGTGCCGTGGGCGTCTCCCAGCACGATATCGGCAGCCTGGCGCGGGGAGAGGGCGTTGCCGGGCATGGAATGGCAATCGACCAGGAGGCAGGCGCCAAAGCGTTCGTGGGTGGTCGCGATTTCCTCGCGCAGGGCGGCGTGGAACGGGTGCCAGAGGCCGCGGATGCGGGCCTCGGCGTCGGCGAAGCGCAGCCTGGCGCGGTAGATCCCCTCGCCGGAGGCCACCACGCGGGCGATGGTGCCGAGTCCTGCGGCGACTCGTGGGCTGGTACTGTTGACCCAGGCAGGGACTTCGTCCTCGAACATGCCGGGATCAAGCTCCCAGGCTTCGCGGTTGGCGTCGCAGAAGGCGCGGGGGAAGGTGGCGGTGACGAGGGGGGCGCCGGCCTCGGGGGCGCTGGCGAACAATGTGTCAACGAACGCATCCTCGGAGCGGCGCAGGCGGAGCGGGTCGAGGCGGGCGGCGGCGATGAAGGCGGGGCTGTAGGCGCGGCCCGAATGCGGCGAGGCGAAGACCAGCGGGGCGGTTCGGTGTTCCGGGAGGAACACCCGCACGGGTGGCGCGGCGGAAAGCGATGGCTGGAAATCCATTCGCTATTCAACTGCCTGCGCTGCGCGGCGGCAACCGCGAAGCATGGCCCCTTGCGGACGCGCACCTCGCGGGCTAGAAGCCGGTCATCGGATGGGCGCGTAGCTCAGCGGGAGAGCATCGCCTTGACATGGCGGGGGTCACAGGTTCAATCCCTGTCGCGCCCACCATCCGATAACACCTTGCGGGGAATGTCTATTGCTGGAGGAACGGGTTGTCGCCCCGTTCCGCACCCAGGGTAGACGCCGGGCCGTGGCCCGGGATGAAGGTGACGTCGTCACCCAGCGGCAGCAATTTTTCCTTGATCCCCTCGATCAACAGCGCGCCGTCCCCATACGGGAAATCCGTGCGGCCGACCGAGCCCTTGAACACCGTGTCACCCGAGAACGCCACCCGGGCGACGGGGGAGAAGAACACCAGGTGGCCGGGGGTGTGGCCGGGCACGTGCAGCACATCGAAGGTGAGGCCGGCGGCCTGCACGGTCTCGCCCTCGGTGAGGTAGCGATCCGGGGTGACGTTGCGCATGCCGGACATGCCGAACTGCTTTTGCGCCTCCTCGATGCCGTCGAGCAGGAACTGGTCGCGGATGTCGGGGCCGAGGATGGGGATCGGGGGCAGGTTTTCGGCGGCGCGGGCGGCGTCAAGCTCGCCTTTGAGGGCCTTGGCGCCGCCGGCGTGGTCGAGATGGCCGTGGGTGAGGAGGATGACTTCCACCTTCAGGCCGAGACGGGCGATGCCGTCGAGGATTTTGCCGGGTTCGCCGCCGGGATCGATCACCGCGGCGTTCATGGTGGCGGTGTCCCAGATCAGGCTGCAGTTCTGCTGGAACACGGTGACGGGGACGAGGGCGATCTTGCATTCCGGCATTGCGGCACTCCGACGGGCGTTCAACGAGAACAGCTAGTTAGAGTGGCCCGTTCGGGGTTACCAGTATCTTGCCGTTGCGGCTGCCCTGTTGAGCGTGGGCGATGGCGGCCTTGATCTCCTCGATGGGGTAGATGCGGTCGATCGGGGCGTGCAGGCGGCCGGTTTGGATATCGGCGCCGAGTTCGGCGTAGATGGCGCGGATGGCGGTGGCGTTGCGGCGGGCCATGTGGCGGCCGAGCATGAAGCCGCCGAGGTTGATGCCGCGATAGACGAAGTGGCTGCGATCGACGTGGGGGTCTTCGCCGGACATCGAGCCGTAGGTGACGACGTGGCCTTCGTCGGTGACGCAGGCGGCGATGCGGCCGGTGGCGGCGCCCGAGACGGCATCGAGGCCGAGGCGGATCTTGGCGCCGTGGGTGGCGGCGGCGGCGCGGACGGTGAGGTCCGGCCCGTCAAGCACGCAGGCGTCGGCGCCCAGGGCGGTGAGTTCGGGGAACAGGCTTTCGCGGCGCACCACGTTCAGGGTGCGCAGGCCGCGCCGTTTGGCCAGCATGATGACCAGGCGGCCGACGGCGGAGTTGGCGACGTTCTGGATCACCCATTCGCCGGGCTTGAGGTCAACGAAATCGGACAGCAGCAGCAAGGCGGTGGGCGGGTTGATGCGCACCATGGCGGCCTGCTTGAGGTCGATCCCGGCGGGCAGGGGCACCACGTCATCCATGCCGACGCGGCGGCGCTGGGCCCAGTTCTCGCGTTGCAGGTTGATCACCAGGTCACCTGGCTTGACGTGGGCGACGCCGCTGCCGACGGCGGCGACGCGGCCGACGCACTCGGCGCCCGGGGTAGCGGGCAGCGGCGGGCGCAGGCGGTAGTTGCCGGTGCAGAAGCCGATGTCGGCGGGGTTGATGGGGAAGGCCAGCACATCGAACACCACTTCGAGCGCGCCGGGGCTGCCGACATCGGGCACCTCGACGCAGGCGGCGACTTCGTGCGGCACGCCATAGGCATGGAGATCGACGCGTTTCATGGCAGCACTCCCTTGGTTGGGGCAAGGTATAGCAGGTGGGCGCGATATGGAGTGAACTGGGGCGGTATTTCAAACATGCCCAGGAGGCACATCATGAATCTCGACGCCAAGAAAACGACGCTGCGGATGATCCCCTACGGAATTTACGTCATCCCGCCAAGGCCGGCGAGGGCACGGTGGCGGCTGCCACGGTGAACTGGGTGACGCAGACCTCGTTCGCGCCGCCGATGGTGGTGGTGGGGCTGAAGGCCGATTCGGGGGCCTATGCGCTGGTGAAGGCGACCGGGATTTTCACCTTGAACATGCTGGGCAAGGACTCGAAGGGGCTGGCGTTCACCTTCTTCAAGCCGGCGGTGCTGGTGGATGGGAAACTGTCGGGCCAGGCGTTCCATGACGGGGCGAATGGGCTGCCGATCCTGGATGCGGCGATCGGGGCTGTGGAGTGCCGGGTGAAGCATATCCATGAGGAGGGCGACCATCACATCGTGATCGGCGAGGTGGTGCAGGCGCATTTGCCGCAGCCGGTGGTGGGGCGGGCGGATGCGGCGGTGCTGGAGATGAAGGATTTGGGGGAGAACGTTTACTACGGGGGGTAGGGCCCCTCCCCCCTCCCGGACAGCCGGGAGGGGGGAGCCGTCAGATGATGCGCCAGATGCGGTGGGTGAGGGCCAGGACGAGGACGCCGGCGGTGGCGCAGAGGGCGGTGGCTTGTGGGGCGCCGATGGCTTCGGCGAGGGTGCCGAGGAGGAGGAAGCCGATGGGGCCGAGGCCGATGCAGACGCTGAGCACGCCGAGCAGGCGGCTTTTCATCTCGGGCGGCGCGGCGCGGTAGATCAGGGTGGCCTGCATCACCGTGTAGCCGGTGCCGAAGAAGCCGGTGAGGAACAGCGCGGTGCTGGCGAGCAGGAAATTGGGGGCCACGGCGAAGGCGGCGATGGCGGCGAGGTAGACCATGCAACCGCCGACATAGGCGGCGCGGAAGGTTTCCGGGCGGGACCAGCGGGCCATGGCGAGGGCGCCGGCGAAGGCGCCGATGCCGTCCATGCTGGCGAGGATGCCGACGCCTTGCGGGCCGAGGCCGAGGCTGTCGCGGCCGATCACCGGGATCATGCCGGTGAAGGGCCAGCCGAACAGGTTGTAGACAACAGTCACCCAGAGGATCGCCGCCATTTTGCGGTCGCGCCAGGCGAAGGCGACGCCCTCGACGATGGTGGCCCAGACGCGGGCGGTGTGGGCGATGGCGGGCGGGTTGCGTTGGCGCAGGCCGAGCAGCACGACGAGGGCGGCGATGTAGAGGACGGAGCCCAGGATCAGCGCGCCATGGATGCCGATGCCGGCGAGCAGCGCGCCGCCCACGGTGGGGCCGAGGGCGCGGCTGGCGTTGTTGGCGCCGACATCGATCGACATGGCGATGTTCATCCGCTCGGCGCCGGCCGCCTCGCCGATCATGACGCGGCGCACCGGGTTGTCGGCGGCCCAGCCGATGCCGTTGATGAAGGTGGCGAGCGCGATCTGCCAGACCGCGAGGTGGCCGGTGATGGCGCTGATGGCGAGCGCGGTTTCGCCCGCGAGCAGCAGCGCCACGATGAGGATGAGGGCGGTGCGGCGCTCGATCCGTTCGGCCCAGGCGCCGATGAAGGCGCCGAACAGCCCCATCGGCAGCAGGCGCAACATGGTGACCATGGCGACGATGAAGGCGGAGTTGGTCTCGGCGTAGGTGAACACGCCGAACGCGATCATTTCGAGCCAGCGCACCACGAACACGATGAGGCCGGTGGCCCACAGGCGGCGAAAATTGTCGCTGGCGGCCAACGCGCGAACGGGCGTCGGGCCGGCTGGTTGGGGGGGCATTCGGGCGCTTCCTCGATCGGTGGGGATTGCCGCATGTTCGGGTTGGCGTGTCAAAGGGCGCGCGCTTGACGTTCCAGCGGCGCGGTGCCACCGTTTTGGCATGTGCCGCATTGTCCTGATCGTCGCGAGACCGGGCCGCATCCCCGATGGGGCTGCAGGAGACGTGCGCGCGCCGTTCTAGCGCGCCGCCGCAGGCCCCGACTGGCCTGTTTCTTCATCGGACGGAGATTTTCGTGACACAAGATGCAAATACCACCGACGCCGGATGGCGCGGCCTGCTGGTGGGCGGCAATGCGATTCGGGCGCTGGTGATTGCCGGCGGGACCGGGCTGCACGCGGTTTCGATCTATGTGGTGGTGACCATCATGCCGGTGATCGTCGGCGAGATCGGCGGCATGGCGTTCTTTGCCTGGACGGCGACGCTGTATGTGGCGGGCGCGCTGGCGAGCAGTTCGGCGGTGCCGCTGCTGCTGTCGCGCGCCGGGCCGCGGCAGGTGTATCGGCTGGCGTGCCTGTTGTTCGCCATCGGGAGCCTGACCTGTTCGCTGGCGACCTCGATGCCGATGCTCCTCGTGGGGCGGTTGTTGCAGGGGTTCGGCGGCGGGATGCTGCCGGCGCTGGGGTATGGGTTGATCCGCTCGATCTTCCCGCCGGCGCTGCATGCGCGGGCCATTGTGCTGATCGGCTCGGTATGGGGGATCGCGGCGCTGGCGGGGCCGGCGATCGGGGGCGTGTTCGCGCAGTATTTTACCTGGCGGGCAGCGTTCTGGGTGGATGTGCTGATCGGGGCGGCATTCGTGCTGCTGTCGGGCAGCGTGTTACCGGCCCATGTGATCGCGGGAACGGTGCGGCGGCCGTTCCCCGGCATGCGACTCGCGCTCCTGGTGGGCGCCGCGATGGCGGTGAGTGCCGGGGGGGCGACCGGGCAGATGTGGCCGAGCCTGATCGGCACCGTGGTGGCGGTCGGGTTGATCCTGGCGATGCTGCGGCTGGATACCCAGGCAACGCAGCGGATGCTGCCGGGCGGGGCGTTCGATCCGCGGGTGGCGCTGGGGGCGGTGTCGGCCACGATGGCGCTGCTGATCCTGACCGGGGCGCCGATGACGTTCATTCCCTACATCCTGCGCGAGCTGGAGGGGGTTTCCCCGCTGGTGGGCGGGTATGTGAACGCGACATATGCCTTGTCCTGGACGTTCATCTCGTTCGTGACGGCCTCCGCCGTGCGGGCGCGGGCGATGATGATGCTGGGGCCGGTGCTGATGCTGGCGGGCCTGGTGGTGGTGACGGTGACGCTGCCGGGTGGGAATTTGCCCGGGGTGTTCGCGGGGCAGGCGCTGCTCGGCGTCGGGATTGGGGTGGGCTGGGCGCATCTGGGGGCGCTGCTGATGGCGGTGGCGCCGGCGGCGGATCGTGATGTAGCCGGCCCGTTCATTACCACCACACAGACGCTGGCGACCGTGTTCGGCTCGGCGGTAGCGGGGATGGTGGCCAATGTGGCGGGGATGGCGGAGGCGCATACGCCCGCGGCGCTGGCCAGCACGGCGGCGTGGTTGTTCGGGGTGTCCTGCGTGGTGCCGCTGGCCGGGTGTTTGACGGCTTGGCGGATGTTGGTGCTGACGAGGGCGAAGGCTTAGCAAGCGCTTCTTTTTGAAAAAAGAAGCAAAAACTTTTTTATCCAATGGCTGCGCCGCTCTCCTAGGAGATGGCGAAGCCATTGGGTAAGAGTTTTTTGGTTCTTTTTTTCAAAAAAGAACCGCTTGCCTTACCGCTTCTCGAAATCCGTCCGCTCATGCACCGGCAGCCCATGCAGATGCCGGCGCAGGCAGTCGAGCGCGAGTTCGGCGGCGCCCAGCCTGATCCATTCCCAGCCGCCAAGGATGCGGGTGGTGCGGGTGACGGTGCCTTCCGGCCCCGCGATGGCGATCTGGATCAGGCCGCCGAGGTCCCGGCGGTCGGGGCCGTCATCGACGTCGATCAGGACGGCGAGGGCGTGGGTGGTGTGGGCTTCGCGGGCGAGGTTTTCGGCGGCAGCGGCGGCGATATCGGCATCATAGGCGTCCGCGTGGGGGAAGCCGGCGAGGCCGGTGGCGCGGAAGAGTTCCTCTCGGTCCCGCGTGAGCACGCCGCGGCGCATGATGTGGCGGCCGGCGGGGTGGGCGATGAGGCGGGAGGCGATGATGCCGGCGGTGAAGGTTTCGGCCACCGCCAGGGTGCTTTCGGTTTTGGTCAGTGCGGCCAGCACCACGCCTTCGAGGGTCTGGTCATCCTCGGCGATGATGAAGTTGGCGATGCGCCGCTTCACCTCGGCCTGCACCGGGGCGAGCTTGATATCGATGTCATCGGCATCGCGGCCACGGGTGGTCAGCTTGATCTCGATTTGTGGGTAGTGGGCGCGGAAGCCGAGTTTCACGCTGCCGTCGGGGGCGAGATCCTCCACGCCTTCGAGGATCTGGTCGATATGGCTTTCGCCGAGGCCGTAGCAGTGGAAGCGCTTGAGGTGGATGACGCCGGGGGCGCCGGCGCGTTCGAGCAGGCGGGGAATGAGTTGCTGTTCCAGCATTCGGAAGAGTTCGCGCGGCACGCCGGGGGTGAAGAAGAAGCGCGCCTTGCCGATATCGAGCGCGAAGCCGCAGGCGGTGCCGATGGGGTTGTCGATGAACTCGGCACCCTCGGGCAGCATGGCCTGCTTGCGGTTGTTGGGCGGCATGGTGCGGCCGCGGCTGGTGAAGAAGTGCTCCATGCGGGCGAGCCATTCCTCATCGAGCACCAGGCCGACGCCGGCGGCTTGGGCGGCGATTTCCTGGCTCAGATCGTCCACCGTCGGGCCGAGGCCGCCGTTGACGATGACGGCGTCGGCACGCTGGGAGGCGAGGTGGAAGGCGCTCAGCAGCGCCTCCCGGTCATCGCCCACGGTGGTGCCCCAGTAGACCGAGAGCCCGACGTCTTCGAGCTTCTGCGCCATGTGGGAGAAGTTGGAATTGACGATCTTCCCGGTGAGGACTTCGTCACCGGTGCACAGGATCTCGATCTTCATAGGGTCAGGCTTTCGCGTATTTGCCGGTGAGCTGCGGCGAGGTCTCGGGCTTCATGCCGTGGCGTTCCAGGCGCGTGTCGCGGCCCCAGGTGCGCGCGAGGTCGTCCTGCACGGTGATGGCGAGCTTGCCGACCTGTTCGACTTCAAGCTCGATGCGGTCACCGTGCTGGAAGGCGTGCAGCCCGCGGTGGTTGGTGCCGGTGGCGAGGATATCGCCGGGCAGCAGGGTGTGGACCGAGCTGACCCATTCGACGCAGCGGGCGATCTTGTGGGCCATGTCATCGGTGTTGAAGTTCTGCTTCAACTCGCCGTTGTTCCAGAGTTTCACCTGGAGGTTCTGCGGGTTGGGGATTTCGTCGGCGGTGACGATCCACGGGCCGATGGGGGCGAAGGTTTCGCGGGACTTCATCTGGTAGAAGGCCGGCACGCCGCGGGCGGAGCCGTCGATGAAGCAGGTGTAGCCGAACACGTAGTCCATCGCGTCGGCGGCCGAGACGTTGCTGGCGGTCTTGCCGATGACGAGGGCGAGTTCGGCCTCGCCCTCGAAGATGGTGGCGGCGACGTCGGGCAGCACCATGATGCCTTCGGGGCCGATGACGGCGGTGGAGGCCTTGTTGAAGGCGTTGATGGCGGCGGGCTCGGTGCGCGTGCCGTCCTCCATGTAGTTCACCGCCATGCAGATGATGTTGCCGGGGCGCGGGAGGGGCGGGCGCAAGGTGACGGAGGCGAGGGGGATGGCGGTACCGCGGGCCACGGCGGCCTCGATGCGGCCACGGTATTCGTCGAAGCGGCCGATGAGGTTGCTGATGAGGTTGTGCGGGCCGGTGTGCGGCACGTCCGACACTTCGGCGCTGACGTCGACGATGCTGTCGCCGTTGACGACACCGAGGCGGAAATCATTGAAGTAGGCGAGTTTCATGGCGCGCTCCCGAGTTGCGTTTGATGCAGGATAGGCGAGGTGCGGGCGGGCGCACAGAGGGGGGGCGGGGAAGGAAGGTTCAAAACGAGACGGCGAGGCAGCGAGAAGCAAGCGGGGTCTTCTTCTCGCTGTTTCGCTGTCTCTTTGTGATTCCTCCTTGCTAGACCCGGAACACGCTGAGCCGGCACAGCACCGCTTCGGCGGAGGCCTGTGGGGTGGCGCTGCCGTCGAGGCGGATGGCGTCGCGGCGGCGCAGGGTTTCGGTGCCGAGGCGGAGGTCACCGGCGAGGACGACGAGGACTTCGGCGATGGCGGGTTCGGGCAGCGGCGGGATGGCGCCGCGCAGGATTTCCACCTGGTGGCGCCAGCGGGTGCGCTCGGTCATGGCGTTGAGGACCATGCAGGGGGCGCCGTGGATGGTGCAGTCGGCGAGCCAGGCACCGTCGAACGCGGCCGGGGCGGCGGGTTCGTTGACCACCAGGGGCTCGCGGCCGGGGCCGGCGAGGGTGAAGCCGGGGCCGTCGACCAGGGTGATGGTGCGGTCATGGCCGGAGTAGTCGGAGAACGGGGCGTCGGCGTCGAGGAAGGCGAACCCGATCAGCCAGCCCGGGCCGACGGCGATATCGGCCTTGCGGCCGGCGCCGTTGCGCCAGGGGGAGAGGACGAGGCCGGCATGGCGGATGAGGCTCATGCGGCGACGGCTTCGCGGGCGAGGACGCCGGTGCCGGTGAGGAAATTCAGCAGCATGCGCTCGGTGAACGGCAGCGGGCGGTAGTTGGCGAGCTTCGCGGGGTCCCGCCCGGCATAGACGGTGGCGAACAGGTCAACCGTGGCTTCGGGGTGGCACTGGACGGAGTACCAGTTGCCGCCGTGGTCGAGCGCCGAGTTGGGGTCGCCGGGGCGGGTGGCGAGGACAACGGCGCCGGGCGGGGCGGTTTCCACCCGGTCGTAGTGGCTCCAGTGGAAGGCGGCGTCGGGGGCGAAGCCGTCGAACAGGAAGTGGTTGCGGCCGGCTTCGGTGCGTTCCACCGGGTAGGAGCCGGCAGTGAGGCCCTGCGGGCTCACGATGACATGGCCGCCGAGGAGCATCGCTGCCATCTGGTGGCCGCCGCAGATGCCGAAATAGGGTTTGCCGGTGGCGCGCCAGGCTTCGAGGAATTCCCGCGTGCGGGCCTGCCACTCGTGACCGTCATGCACCGAGTTGATGGAGCCGCCGAGGATCACGGCGTCAACGCCGGCCATGTCGGGGAGCGGTTCGTCGCGGTGGACGCGCACGCCGATGTAGTTGATGCGCTCGGCGAGGCCGAGGCTTTGCAGGCACAGGCGCATCCACACCGTGTCATCGTCGCCACCGGCGAGGCGGCAGAAGATGTCGGGGTCATAGGTGCCGTCACCGCCGAGTTGGGAGATGTAGAGGACGGTGGGGCGACGGGGCATGGCGGGGAGATCCTGTTCGGTTTCACGCGCGCGGGCCTGCTGCTTGCGGCGGCGCAGATTGTCGCGCAGGGCCTGGGCCTGGCGTGCTTCGCGCGCGGCGCGCGCGGCGGCGGTGAGGGTGGGTTCGCGATCGGGCATCCGCATTGATTGGGGGGTGGCGGCGGGGGCGTCAAGGGCGGGGGAGGAAATGCCGGGTTTGACGCATAAAAAGCCATTTTGCCGCACACAGCGGCGTGATATCGGAGGTCGCAGGCCGGCTGGTGAAAAAGTCGGCAACAATGGAAGGAAGTTGTTGATGATGAGGAATATATTCGCGGCCGTGACAGTCGGCGTGCTGCTCGCCAGCACCGCCATGGCGCAGCCGATCAAGGTGGGGCTGACCGGGCCGTTCACCGGCGGTTCGGCCTCGATGGGCGTGTCGATGCGCGATGGCGTGAAGCTCGCGGTGGCTGAGATCAACAAGGCGGGCGGCATCATGGGCCGGCCGATCGCGCTGGTGGAGCGCGATGACGAGGCACGCAACGAGCTTGGGGTGCAGATTGCCCAGGAATTGATCAACAAGGAGCAGGTGGTCGCCACCCTCGGGTTCATCAACACCGGCGTGGCGCTGGCCTCGCAGCGCTTCTACCAGGAAGCGGAAATCCCGGTGCTGAACAACGTCGCCACCGGCACGGCGATTTCGAGCCAGTTCAAGTCCCCCAACTACATCTTCCGCACCTCGGCCAATGACCTGATCCAGAGCGCGATGATCGCCGACGAGGCGGTGAAGCGGCAGGGCTTCAAGGCGCCGGCCATCCTGGCGGACAGCACCAACTACGGCCAGCTCGGCCGCGAGGATCTTGAGCGCGCGCTGGCCAAGAGCGGCGTGAAGCCGGTGGCGGAAGAGAAATTCAACATCGGTGACACCGACATGACGGCGCAGTTGCTGCGCGCCAAGCAGGCCGGGGCGGATGTGATCCTGACCTACGCGATCGGGCCGGAACTGGCGCAGATCGCCAACGGCATGGCCAAGCTGGGCTGGAAGGTGCCGATGATCGGCTCCTGGACGCTGTCGATGGCGACGTTCATCGACAACGCGGGCGCCAATGGCGAGGGCGCGATGATGCCGCAGACCTTCATCCAGACCGGCGATACCGCCAAGCGCAAGGTGTTCATCGAGAGCTACCAGGCCGCCTACAAGGTGGATCGCATTCCCTCCCCGGTTTCGGCGGCGCAGGGCTATGACAGCGTGTTCCTGCTGAAGGCGGCGATCGAGCAGGCGAAATCGACCGACGGCGGCAAGATCCGCGCGGCGCTGGAGAACCTCCAGACCAAGGTGGACGGCGTGGTGACGGTGTATGACCACCCGTACAGCGCGACCGACCACGAGGCGATCAGCGGCAATATCCCGGTGTTCGGCGTGGTAAAAGGTGGCCGCGTTGTGGTGGCGCACCAGGAAGACATCGCCGGCGACAAGGCCGTCCGTATCAAGCCGAAGAACTAAACGGACAAAGTTTTTTTTGCTTCTTTTTCTTCCAAAAAAAGAAGCGCTTCCTTTCTGAATTATACATTCGCCCGCCGTGGAGTAATGCCGTGCAGATTTTAGCCCAGCTGATCGTAAGCGGCATTGCTGTCGGCATGATCTACGGCGTGATCGCGTTCGGATATCAGCTGACCTTCGCGACTTCGAAAACGCTGAATTTTGGCCAGGGCGAGGCATTGATGCTGGGCTCGCTGGTCGGCCTCACGGTGGTGGCCTACACCGGCTACTGGCTGATGTTGCCGGTGGTGCTGGCGTTCGGGCTGTTGCAGGGCGCGGTGGTGGAGCGCCTGGGCGTGCGGCAGGCGATCAAGACCAAGTCCGAGGCGGGGTGGATCATGGCCACCATCGCGCTCGGCATCATCTTCAAGAACTTGGCCGAGAACATCTGGGGGCGGGATGCGCTGAAGTTCCCCTCGCCGCTGCCGGAGGCGCCGCTGTCGTTCATGGGGGTGAATGTGCTGCCGATGGAGGTGGCGATCGTGTTCGGCGCGCTGGCGCTGATGCTGGCGGTGGAGTTCTTCAACCGGCGCTCGATCTACGGCAAGGCGGTGGTGGCGACGGCGAACGACCGGGATGCGGCGGGGCTGATGGGGATCAATACCTCGCTGGTGATCACGTTCTCCTACGCGCTGTCCTCGATGACGGCGGCCTTCGCCGGGGTGCTGGTGGCGCCGGTGACGCTGACCGGGGCGAGCATGGGCGGGGTGCTGGGGTTGAAGGCGTTCGCTGTGGCGATCATCGGCGGGCTGTCGAGCGGGATGGGGGTGATTGTCGGCGGGTTGATCCTGGGCATCACCGAGACGCTGTTCGGCTATTATTTCTCCACCGGCTACAAGGATGTGCCGGGGCTGGTGCTTTTGCTGCTGGTGTTGTCGGTCAAGCCGTCGGGCCTGTTCGGCGCCGCCGCGATCAAGAAGGTCTAGGCGGATGAAGCGCATCGCCACGGTTGCCGGCATTGCCGCGGCCGCTGTTTTTCCGTTCGTGGTGACGAGCCCGTACTATCTGCACCTGGTGGTCGTGATCGCGATATTTTCCATCGTGACGATGGGGCTCGATATCGTGTTCGGCTACACCGGGGAGGTCTCGCTCGGCCATGCCGCGCTGTTCGGCGTGGGCGCCTATACCTCGGGGGTGCTGGCGTTCCAGTTGGGCATCGGGTTCTTCCTGTCGATCCCGGTGGCGATCGTGGTGGCGCTGGTGTTCGGCGCGCTGCTGGCGCTGCCGGCGCTGCGGGTGACCGGACCGTATCTAGCGATGGTGACGTTGGCGTTCGGCACCATCGTGGCGATCCTGATCAACGAGATGACGTTCCTGACCAACGGGCCGCTCGGCATCTCGCTGTCCAAGCCGTTGTTTCTCGATTTGCGCGGCTGGTCGGACGTGGTGCCGCTGCTGGATATGTCGCGGCCGCGGATGCGCGACATGGAGTTCTACTACGTGGTGGCGATCACCTTCGCGCTGGTGGTCGTGGTGATCAACCGGCTGCTGGCCTCGCGGTTCGGCCGGGCGTTCGAGGCGCTGCGGGACAGCCCGATCGCGTCGGACTGCATGGGGGTCAGCGTTTATCGCCACAAGGTGCTGGCGTTCGTGATGAGTGCCGGGTTCGCCGGGCTGGCGGGGGTGCTGTTCGCGTATTCGGAGCAGTATATCGCGCCCAACAATTTCAGCTTCGAGTTGTCGATCCAGTTCCTGCTGGCGGTGGCGATGGGCGGGCGGAAATCCCGCGTCGGGCCGATCCTGGGGGCGGCTGTCGTGGTGTACCTGCCGAACCTGCTGGCCGATATCGGGCAGTTCCGCATCGTGGCGGGCGGGATTGCGGCAGTGGCGGTGGCGGCGGGCGGATGGCGGATGGTGAAGGCGCCGGAGGAGCGGCTGCGGACGGCGATTCCGGTGGCGCTGTGCCTGGCGTTCTTCGCGTTCTCGCTGCTGCTGGAGAAGATCACCGACTACAAGCTGACGGTCTACGGGCTGATGATCCTGTTCGTGGTGTACTATCTGCCGGACGGTATCTGGGGCTTCGTGCGTCAGGCGCTGGCGGCGTTCGGGCTGGGCAAGGTGGCGGCGGTGGTGGGCGCGCGGGGCGATGATGCGCATGTGTGGTCGGCCACGGCGCCCACGGTGGCGGCGGGGCGGGCGTTGCTGGAGGTCAAGCACGTCACCATGCAGTTCGGCGGGTTGAAGGCGCTCGACAATATCGACCTGGTGGTGATGCCGGGGACCATTCATGGGCTGATCGGGCCGAACGGCTCGGGCAAGTCCACCATGATGAATGTGCTGACGGGTATCTATGTGCCGACGGCGGGGGCGGTGGCGTTCGAGGGGCGGGATATCCAGGGGCAGACGCCGTCCGATATCGCGATGGCCGGGATCGCGCGGACATTCCAGAACGTGCAGTTGTTCGGCGAGTTGAGCCTGCTCGAAAACATCATGGTGGGGCTCAACCATGTGTATCGTGGCGGGGTGGCGGATGTGGCGCTGGGCAGCCCGCGGGCGCGGCGCGAGGAGGCGCAGGCGCGGCTGCGAGCGGCGAGCCTGCTGCGGTTCGTCGGGCTGGAGGCGTTGGCGAGCGAGCAGGCGCGCAACCTGCCCTACGGCAAGCAGCGCCTGCTGGAGATCGCCCGCGCCCTGGCGCTCGATCCCAAGCTGCTGCTGCTCGATGAGCCGGCCGCGGGGCTCACCGCGCCCGATATCAAGGACCTCATCGAGATCATCCGCAAAGTGCGGGACCATGGCATCACGCTGATCCTGATCGAGCACCACATGGATGTGGTGATGTCGCTGTCCGACACCGTCACGGTGCTGGATTTCGGCCAGAAGATCGCTGAGGGAAAGCCGGCCGATGTGCAGGCCGATCCCAAGGTGATCGCCGCCTATCTGGGCGGCAGCACCGCCGAAGCGGCCTGAGGAGGGACGGCAATGCTCAAGGTCGAAAATCTCGTCGCCGGGTACGGCAAGGTGCAGGTGTTGCAGGACGTGTCGCTGGAGGTGCCGCAGGGCAGCCTGGTGACGCTGATCGGCTCGAACGGGGCGGGCAAGACCACCACGCTGCGGGCGGTCTCGGGGATGATCCAGGCGCAGTCCGGGCGGATCACGCTGAATGGCGGCGATATCACCGGGATGGCGATGCATGACATCACCAAGCGCGGCATGGCGCATTCGCCGGAGGGACGGCGGGTGTTCCCGACGCTGCCGGTGGCGGATAATTTGCTGCTCGGCGCCTTTACCCGGGTGACCGGCAGCCGGCCGAAGGGGAATGTGGCGGCGGACCTGGACCGGATGTATGCGCTGTTCCCGCGCCTGGCGGAGCGGCGGGCGCAATTGGCCGGCACGCTCTCGGGTGGTGAGCAGCAGATGCTGGCGATGGCGCGGGCGCTGATGCTCAACCCGTTGGTACTGCTGCTCGACGAACCCTCGATGGGCTTGGCGCCACGGCTGGTGGAGGAGGTGTTCGCCATCATCGCCCGCCTGAAGGCCGAGCGGGTGACGATGCTGCTGGTAGAGCAGTTTGCCGCCGCGGCGCTGGATGTGGCGGACTTCGGATACGTGCTGGAGAACGGCCGCGTGGCGGCTTCCGGCCCGGCGGCGGCGCTGAAGAATGACCCGGCCGTGCGGGCGGCATATCTGGGTGCCGCACATTGAACCAACTCGGGGGTTGCAAGCGGCTTTGACCGCCTGTAGTTACCCCGGCGCGGCGCTGCACTAGCTCAGTGGTAGAGCACTCCCTTGGTAAGGGAGAGGTCGACAGTTCAATCCTGTCGTGCAGCACCAGCCGCCTTTCCCATCCCATTGCTGGCACGTCAAAAAAAAGCGCCGGACCTGTTATGGCCCGGCGCTTGGTATCATGGCCCCGGTGACGGGGCGGCGCGTTGTTCGCGTCAGGCGCGGCGGCGGCGCAGCATGCCGAGGCCGGCGATGCCGAAGGCGAGCAGCGCCATCGAGGCGGGCTCGGGCGCGTCGACAGTGACCGAGTTCACCGTCATCGTGCTGGTGTTCTCGTCACCGCCGCCGGCGAGGCCCATGCCGATGCGGACTTCGTCCAACGCGTCACCGCTCAGCACCGGGTAGGCTGCGAGCCATCCCGCGACGCTGTTGGTGGTGGACTGGCCGCCCTGGAGATAGAACCCCATGGTGTTGTCGTAGAGGTTGAACATGGTGGCCGAGGTATCGAGCGTCATCGTGGTGCCCACGATGGTCGGGTTCTGGAACTCGATCATCAGGATCTGGTCGCTGGCGGAGGTCTGGCCGAGGCTGCCGGAGCTGTCGGTGAAGGCGAGCATGTAGTACGGCAGGGCGGTGCCGGTGAACACCACGTCCGACGAGATGCCGTTCAGCGTTCCGAGCGACAGGCCAGGCGGATAGCCCGGGGTGCTGGTGTCGAAGGTCAGCTTGCCGTAGTTCGCGCTGTTGCCGATGCTGATCTGCACGGCGCTGTTCGCGCCGCAGGAACCATCGAGCGGCCCGGCGACAGTGGAGGAAGAGTTACCGAAGCCGCCGACTGTCCCGGATGCGGGGCACAGCGTGTAGTCATTTGCCAATGCCGGTGTTGCCGCGGCAAGGCCGAGGGTAACGCCCAGCACGGGCAGAAGGCGTTGCAGACCATTCGTCATATTCTAGCTCCCTTGATAAGCGCACTCGGCAGGTAAAGAAAATGCGGGTTTGGTTTAGATAAGCAATTGTCATGCCGTACGCATTTTTCTTTTGGATTCAATTCGCTATTTTATCCCTTTGGGGCAACAAATCCGACAGTGTAAAATAATTTGACTCCCGATTTCGCGCTACACACGCAGTGCAAAGGCCGTCGATTCATCGTTACACACTGAAACATCGCAGTCGTTTCCGATTGATACTTCTGGATGATGGGTGCGCCGCGCGCCCTCCGTGCCCCGCCCCCTCTCCCGGTTTCAACATTCTGTGAACGCGATCCACCGATCCGGGCGGGATCGGCGGTTGGCTGCGGCGAAACGAGGGTGCGGGGCATTGGCGGGCACCGGGGCGTCCGTTGCGCGTGCGTCATCGTGCTGCCTAGTGTTGGCGGTCGCTGGAGGCGGGGGACGATGAGTGAAACCAAGGCTGACCAATCGGCCTGGCTGGGACGCATGTTCGGGGTCACGTTCAGCGGCGCGGAGGCGTCCGACCGTGACGAACGGGTGGCCTGGGCGCAGGCTGGCTGGGCGGCGGCGCGTAGCACTGCGCTCGGCTCGCTCAAGCAGCTTGAAGCGGCCATCCGTGCGCTCAAGGATCCGCAGAGCGATCCGGCGATTATCCTGGTGCGGGCCATCATGGCGAACCTCACCGAGGTGCCGTCCACCAAGGCGGCGGTGGGCGAGTTGCGGCACTATCTCGAAAGCGACCCCATCATCGGCGACGCGGAAATGCCGAACGGCTTCGGCGTGAAGGTGCGGTTGCGCGCGCCGCTATGCGCCAGGCTCGACGACCTCGACAGCGCGCTGCCGGCGTGATCCGGCCCCACACGAACTAGGAGGAGATCACCATGTCCGGACATGGATCCGCGTTGAGCCAGGTCATGGCGCGCAGCTGGGACAAGCCTGTGGGCACCGATCCGCGCGCCCTGACCGAGGACCTCGTGACCGACTACGAGGCCATCGACAAGCGCCAGAAGACGCTCCTGAAGCTGCTGGCCGACAACGGCAAATGGTCCGATGGCACGCCGATGGCGGCGATCGCCGCGTTGGGGGTGGAGGCCGAGGCCAAGGATACCGAGCTCAACGCCATCGAAGCCGACATCAGCAAGAACCTCATCGTCGCCGATCCGGCTGGCACCGCCGGGCGGCTTGACGTGGTGCAGCGCTGGCAGGCGGCGGCGGAGGCCACGCTCAATACGCTCGCCACGCGGATGCCGAACGTGGAGCAGGAGATCGCCGATATCGCGGCGCGCGTGCAGAGCATGCGCGAAAAGGCCGCCATGCGCCTGGCCAGCATCCCTGCAAATATCAAGGAATATTGCGAAACGGTTCGGGACTTCGCCAACGCCGGGGCGCCCAAAGTCACCCGCGAGCAGGTGCTGGCCAATCCGGCCGCGTTGGACCCGGTGAATGACTGGCTGGAGGCGCGGCGGGCCTGGATCGAGCGCGTCACCACTGCGCTCGCCGAGGACAACCTGGTGACTGACATCAACAACGGCGAGCGGCGCCAGGGCCACGCGGTTGCCGGCCTGTGCAATATCCTGTGCGCGCCCGACAGCAACGCCGCCGATATCCAGAGCACCTACGAAGCGCTGTTGCAGATGCCTGGCCCATGGTCGGACCGGGTGAAGGATGAGGCCAAGTCGGCGCCGCTGGCGGGCGAGCTGATGGTGTTCGGGCTGGCCGACAAGCCGGCCAAGCAGCTTGCGGTTGCCAGTTGGCGGGCCGGCAAGGACGTCATGACCCGCATCAACGCCGGCGCGATCACGGTGGGAACGGTGCGCACGCTGCTGGGGAATTTCGGCGCCAAGCGGGCGCTGGAATACATCAAGGTGTTGATCACCGAGGCCAAGCTCAGCCGCTTCGTGGCCAACCGCGCCGTCACGCCGGCGAATTTCAAGACCCTGCTCGATGCCGGGGACATCACGCTGACGCCCCAGTCGCGCGGGGTGTTCCCCTATACGAACTGCCGCCACCACCGCGGCGAGGGCGAGGCCGAGGCGGCGCTGGACGCAGTGTGGACCACCATCGGCATGACGGGGATCTGGGCGGTGGTGCATGTGCATTATTGCGCCGGACCGGGCCAGCCGGTGCGGCGCAATACCAACCCTACCTATATCGGCTTCACCCACATCAAGTCGGGCGGTAATTTCGGTGGCACCGGCGGCGAGGTAACCGACGGTGCCACCAAGACGAAAATCGGCGTCCTGGTCGGGACGAAGGCCCTGTAGCCGGGTTCAGGAGCGACCCCACATCTCCTTCATCACCGCGGGCGCCTCGGTGGGGTCGATCCCGCGAGAGGTCAGGAACGCCTCGTACCAGCCCTGGGTGGCGCCGGTGACGTAGTAGAAATCGAGCGCCAGGCCGAGCCAGTCACGGAAGGTCTTGTCGGCCTCGCGGCGGACGCCGGCGGAGGTGGTGGAAGCGCGGACGGGCTCGGGGATGAACACCTTGCCCTGGTTGACGCGCTTGCGCTGCATCACGAGGGCGGGGTGGTAGAGGCTGACGGCCTGCACCTTGCCGGACTGGAAGGCCAAGATGGACTGGTCATTGGTGGTGTAGCGCTCGATCTTGGCGTGCTTCATGCGGGCGCTGAGATCGCGCTCCGGCGCGGTGCCGAGGGTGGCGCCGATGGTGATGTCGGGCTTGTCGAGGTCCGACCAGTGCTTCACCACCAGACCGTCCCGCGCGAGGACGCCCTGGGCGTAGTAGAAGAACGGCTGGGCGGGGAAATCGACCGCCAAAGCGCGCTGGGGCGTGGCGTCCAGCACGAACATCACATCGAACTGGCCGGCCTGGAGGGCGGCCACGGCGTTGCCCCAGGTGGTTTCAACGGTGACAAGCTTCACCCCAAGGTCGGCGGCGGCCTGCTTGCCGGCGGCGTGGCCGATGCCGCCCCATTCGCCGGTGGTGAGGTCCTTGAAGAACCAGGGTTCGCCCTGGGTGACGCCGATGCGCAGTTCGCCGGTGGACTTGATGCGCTCCCAGGTGGAGGCCGGCGCCTGGGCCGCGGCGGGGCCGGCGGCGGCGAGGGTGGCGAGGGTGGCGAGGCCGGCGAGCCCCGCGAGGGCGGCGCGGCGGTCACGGGGCGGGTTGGTCATCGGCGGTCTCCTGAGGATGCGTCGAAACCGATAGAAGTTTTTGCGTCTTTTTTCAAAAAGAAGCGCTGTTCTTTTCCGAAAAAACGCACCACAAAACTTCGATCCGTTTGGAGTAGGCCATGGCCGGCAGTCAGGATATCGCCGAGGACCCGCGCAACGCCCGCGTGAAGATTTGGCTCAACGGCAAGCTGGTGCCGCGCGACAAGGCGATGGTCTCGGTGTTCGATGGCGGCTTTATCGCGGGCGATGGGGTGTGGGAGGGCTTCCGCCTCACCGGCGGCCGGTTGCCATTTGCTGCCGCGCATTTGTCGCGCTTGCAACAGGGCGCGCGGGCGATCGACCTCGATATCGGCATGACCTCGGAGGCGCTGCACGCCGCCATCATGGACACCTGCCGCGCCAACAAAATGGTGGACGGCGTGCATATCCGCCTGATGGTGACGCGCGGCCTGAAATCCACCCCGAGCCAGGACCCGCGCCAGGCGATCGGGCCGGCCACGGTGGTGATCGTGGCGGAACACAAGGTGCCCTCCCCTGCCCTGTTCACCAACGGGCTGAGCCTGCTGACCTCGACGTTCCGCTGCACCCGGGCGGACCAGTTCGACATGCGGCTGAACTCCCATTCAAGGCTCAACCTGATCCTGGCGCTGATCCAGGCCTACAAATCGGGCGCCGATGAGGCGTTGATGCTGGATGACCAGGGGTTCGTGTCCAGTTGCAACGCCACCAACTTCTTCTGGGTGCGCGATGGCGAGGTGTTCACCTCCACCGGGCGGAGTTGCTTCGGCGGCATCACGCGGGGGCATGTGATCGATTTGTGCCGCGCCCATGGGGTGACGCTGCACCGCGGGGATTTCACCCTGCTCGATGTCTACAACGCCGACGAGGCGTTCTGCACCGGCACCTTCGCCGGACTGACGCCGGTGCGGATGATCGACGGGCGGGCGATGGCGGGCGGGTTGCCCGGGCCGGTGACGGCGCGGTTGCGAGCGCACTACGCCGATCTGGTGGCGGCGGCCGCATGATGGCGCGATGGCTGGCGCTGGCACTGTGCGTGGCGCTGTCGGCGGTGCGCCCGGCGGCGGCGCTGAACTACGAACTGGTGGAGCAGCCGGACGGCTCGACCATGCTGAAGGCGCGCGGGGTGATCGGGCCGGGGGATTTCCATACCTTCGTGGTGTTTCTCAACACCATGGTGAAAGTGCAGCGGATGAAGCTGCTGCTCATCGACAGCCCCGGCGGCTTCGTCAACGAGGCCGAGAAGATGGCGGTGACCATCCACAATGTCGGCCTGCCCGTCGCGGTGGCGGCCAACGGGACCTGTGTTTCGGCCTGCGTGCTGCTGTTTGCGGCGGCGCCTCGCCGCCATGCCGGGGAAGGCGCGAAAATCGGCGTGCATCGCGCCTCGCTGTTCGGCAAGGAGGATCGCGGCTCGCTGGGGGCGACGGACGGTATGACGATCCATTACGAGGCCTATGGCATGCCGAAGAAGGTCATCGACAAGATGCGCGGCACCGCGCCGGGCGGGGTGACATGGCTGACCGCCGAGGACCTCGCGGCGATGCAGGTTACCCCGTACCGTCCGCAACCGACGGGTAGGTGATCGCGACGATCTCAAGCTCGTCCATCCCGGCCGGGGTGCGCATCGGCACCGCGTCACCGAGGCGTTTGCGCAGGAGGGCGAGGGCGATGGGGGAATGCAGGCTGACTTCGCCGCGGGTGATGTCGGCTTCGTCGATGCCGAGGATGGTGATGGTGCGTTCTTCGTCCCGCCCGTTCACGTAGGTGACG
Source organism: uncultured Rhodospirillales bacterium (assembly GCA_903845065.1). GTDB lineage: Bacteria > Pseudomonadota > Alphaproteobacteria > Acetobacterales > Acetobacteraceae > CAIYPH01. Next base: position 23,243 of record CAIMWH010000240.1, read on the forward strand.
GTGGCGCCGAAGAACACCTGCTGGCGGTTGGTCTGGGCGGATGGGTCCACCACTTCGGCGATTTCCAGGCGCTTGCCGAGAAAACGCAACCGGCGATCGATCTCGCGCAGGCGCTTCTTGCCGTAGAGATAGTCGCCGTTTTCCGAGCGGTCCCCATTGCCGGCGGCCCAGGAGACGATCTCGACCACCGCCGGCCGTTCGACGCGGGCGAGTTGCTGCTGTTCGGCCCGCAGCCGGGCGTGGCCGGCGGGGGTCATGTAGTTGGGGGTCCCGGGGGGGAGGCGGGGGCCTTCTTCGTCGTCATCCATGGGGCCATCATACGGCATGGCGGCCCGGTGCTGATAGCGTTTGACCCGGGACGGGGGGCCACGCGACGTTTGGTGCATGTTCGCCCTGTTCGAAAAATTGTTGCGCCCGACCGATGTTCCCCCTGACCGGCCGCCGCCGGCGCTGGCAGGGCGGCGCGGGCTGCTCCGGTTCTACCTGCATTTCGTCGGCCAGGTGCGCTGGCTGCTGGCGCTGCTGTTCGCGGCCGGGCTGCTGGTGGCGCTGCTTGACGTGACCATCCCCACCATGATCGGCCGGGTGGTGACGCTGGCGAGCACGGTGGCGCCGGCGGAACTGTTCGCGCGGCACTGGCACGAACTGGCGGTGATGGCGGCGATCATGCTGGTGCTGCGCCCGGCCGCGCTGTTCCTGCGCTCGCTCACCACCAACCAGGCGATCAACGCCGGGATGACCAACCTCATCCGCTGGCAGAGCCACTGGCATGTGGTGCGGCAAAGCTGGACGTTCTTCCAGAACGATTTCGCCGGGCGGATCGCCAACCGGGTGATGCAGACCGGGCCGTCCCTGCGCGAGAGCGTGGTGAGTGCCACCAACGCGGTGTGGTACATCATCGTGTACGGCGCCAGCGCCGTGGTGATGCTGGCGAGCATCGACTGGCGGCTGGCGATGCCGATGCTGGTGTGGTTCGTCGGCTACGGGCTGATGCTGCGCTATTTCGTGCCCCGCATGCGGGATCGTTCGCGCGCCATGAGCGAGGTGCGCTCGGCGCTGACCGGGCGCATCGTGGACAGCTACACCAACATCCTCACGGTGAAGCTGTTCGCCCGCGCGCGTGACGAGGACGACTTCGTGCGCGAGACCATCGATGAGCATACCGCCACGTTCCGCCGCCAACTGCGGATGACGACGCGCTACATCATCACGCTGAACCTGCTGAACGCCTGCCTCATCGTGGCGACCACCGGGGCGGCGCTGCTGCTGTGGCGCGATGGGGCGATCGCGGTGGGCACGGTGGCGATGGCGCTGCCGCTGGCCTGGCAGATCAGCAACATGGCCGGCTGGGTGGGCGACAACGTGACGGCGATTTTCGAGAACGTCGGCGTGGTGCAGGAGGGCATGCGCTCCATCGCGGTGGCGCGGCAGATGCCGGATGCGCCGGGGGCGAAGGAGTTGGAGGTACGGGCGGGGCATATTCAGTTCCAGCACGTGCGCTTCGGCTACGGCACCTCGCGCGGCGTGCTGCATGATCTGAACCTCGATATCGCGCCGGGCGAGCGGGTGGGGCTGGTGGGCCATTCGGGCGCCGGCAAATCCACCCTGGTGAACCTGCTACTGCATTTCCACGCCCCCGAGGCCGGGCAGATCCTGATCGACGGCCAGGACATCGCCAGCGTGACCCAGGAAAGCCTGCGCACCCAGATCGCCATGGTGACGCAGGATACCTCCCTGCTGCACCGCTCCATCCGCGACAACATCCGCTATGGGCGGCCGTGGGCGAGCGAGGCGGAGGTGCTGGCGGCGGCGCGGCAGGCCGAGGCGACGGATTTCATCGACCAGCTGGAAGACTGGGACGGCCGGCGCGGGCTCGATGCCCATGTGGGCGAGCGCGGCGTGAAGCTCTCGGGCGGGCAGCGCCAGCGCATCGCCATCGCGCGGGTGATCCTGAAGAACGCCCCCATCCTGGTGCTGGACGAGGCAACCTCGGCGCTGGACTCGGAGGTGGAGGCGGCGATCCAGGGCCAGTTGCAGAGCCTGATGCAGGGCCGCACGGTGATTGCCATCGCGCACCGGCTGTCCACCATCGCGCAGATGGACCGGCTGATCGTGCTGGAACATGGCCGCATCGTGGAACAGGGCACCCACGCGGCGCTGCTGGCCCACAAGGGTGCCTACGCTCGCATGTGGGGCCGGCAGTCCGGGGGGTTCCAGGAGGCCGCCGATTAGTCTGGTTGCGCAATGGATGTCGGAATCCCAAGTGTTCCACAACAGCAATGAGGTCTGGGCATGGGCTGGACGGTTCAGACGCTGGGCAACGCGATGGCGCAGTTCTGCCTGGATGACGTGCCTATCCTGGTGACCGACCCCTGGCTGCGCGGCGAGGCCTATTTCGGCAGTTGGGCGCTGGAGCGGCCCCTGATCGACGCCGAGCTGACCCGCGCCACCGCCTCGCGCTTCGTGTGGTTCTCCCACGGGCACCCCGACCATTTCCATTTCCCCTCGCTCGCGCTGCTCTCCAAGGAGCAGGTGATGCTGCTGCCCGAGCAGTACGACAACGAGCTTGAACGGACGTTGCAGGAGATGGGGTTCACCACCCGCGTGCTACCGGACAAGCAATGGGTGACGCTGGCGGACGGGCTGCGCGTGCTGTGCGTCGGCAACGAGAACATGGATGCCATCATCGCGGTGGACGCCGGTGGGGTGCTGGTGCTGAACAAGAACGACTCTCCGTTCTGCGGCGAGGACGCGTTTTTCCGCAGGCTGGTGCGCGGGTTCCCGCGCTCATACATGCTGGCGCTATGCGCCTACGATGCGGATATGATCAACACCTTCGACCAGGATATGAAGCCGCAACTTGGCGATCCTGATGAGCGCAAGCCCGGGGTGATCTGGTCGGTGGCGCGGACGTGCGAATACCTTGGCATTCAAACGTTCTGCTGTTCCTCTTCGCAGCATATCTACGTACGGCCCGACAGCGTGTGGGCGAACGAGTACCGCGTGACTTGGGCGGATGTGCAGCGGCTTTGGACGAGCCAGGGCGTCGCCATCGTCGGGCCGTTCAGCCGGATCGATCTTGCGACGGGGGCGGTGAGTGCCACGCCCGGGGAAACGCCGCCGATCGGTGCGCGCGCGGCGGCCACCAATGGAGAGGATGACTGGGAGGCCCGATTGAGCGCCGCGGAGTGGGCCGAGGTGGAGCGGTTCGCCCTGCAATTCCACACCCTGCGGCGCTATCAGGACTTCACCGCCTTCACCGTGGGCGGCGAAACCCGATACTACTACCTGCGGCCTGCCGCGAAGGGTGGCGATATTCGCAGCCAGACTGGGGTAAATTTCATTGTACCACGCCATTCGCTGCTGGAAACGGTGCGTAGCGGCTATTTCGATGACCTGTTGATCGGCAACCTCATGAAGACGCAGTTGTTCAACATGGCGCTGTATCCACGGTTCTCGCCGCTGGTGGCCAAGCTGGGCGGTAATGCGAAGGTATTCACCGTGGCGCAGCTGTGGCGGTTTCGGATGCACTATTTCCGCTGCTCGCCGGTGGCGTTCCTGCGGTTTCGCGGCCAGCACCTGGTGGACTACATGCTGACGCCGGCTGCGCGGCGGGTAGCGCAGGCACTTGGGGTATTCGGGGTACTGAAAGCCGCCAAGTCCATGTTGGTTGGCGGGCCGAGGAAGGCGTGATACCGGGTTCGGCGGCCCGGTTTTGACCCTCGGGCGCTCCTTCCTGGTCTAGGCGCACCGCCGGATTGCGGGTACCCTTCCTTGTATGCACGCACCGGTCAGCCTGAAATCCCGTTTGATGGTGGCCGCTCTTGGCCTGATGTGGGGGCTGAACTGGCCCGCGGCGCGGATGGCGCTGATGGACTACTCGCCGTGGATGTTTCGCTCCATCGCGCTTTGGGTGGGTGCCGCGGTGCTGTTCGGGGTTGCCTTGGCACGGGGGCGGCAGCTTTGGGTGCCGCGGGGGCTGGACCGGGTGCATCTGGTGATCGCCGGGTTGCTGAACCTCGCCGGGTTCAACCTGTTTTCGTCGTTCGGGCAGTTGGGCACCACCACCACGCGGGTGGCGATCATTGCCTACACCATGCCGATCTGGGTGACGGTGCTGGCCTGGTTTGTGCTGGGCGAGCGGTTGGACCGGGTGCGGTTTGTCGCCTTGCTGCTGGGCGCCGGGGGGTTGGTGGCCTTGGTGGCGCCGTTTCTGGGCGGGCATATCCCGATCGGGATGTGGTTCGCGCTGGGGGCGGCGCTGAGTTGGGCGGCGGGGACGGTGTATGTGAAATGGGCCGGCGTGGTGGCCGATCCGTTCGTGGTGGCCGGGTGGCAACTCGCGGCGGGCGGGGTGGCGGCGGTGGCCGGGCTGCTGCTGTTCGGCGGCGCGGCGCGGATTTGGCCGGAGCATCCGCAGGCGGCGATGGGGCTCGCCTACAACGTGATCTTCGGCACCGCGCTGTCCTATGTCGTGTGGTTCGAGGTGGTGGCGCGACTGCCGGCCGCCACGGCGTCCCTCGGCGTGTTGATGGTGCCGGTGGTGGGTGTCGGCAGTGCGATGCTGCTGGTGGGAGACCGGCCGACATTCATGGATTTCTGCGGGTTCGCCCTGGTGCTGAGCGCATCAGCCTGCGTGCTGCTGCGCCCGGCACCAAAGGCGGGGTAGGGCCTACTTCCGCGAGAACACCACGACGCTTTCGAGCCGCGCCGACCACAGGAACTGATCGACCGGAGTGGCCGAGACCAGGCGGTATCCGGCGTCATGCAGCATCCGTGCGTCGCGCGTCAGTACTGCCGGATTGCACGATACGTAGATGATGCGGCCTACTTTGGCGGTCGCGAGGGTGGCCATTTGTGGCGCGGCGCCGCCATAGGGCGGATCGAGCACCACGGCGGCGAAGGCCGACAGTTCCTTGGCGGTGAGGGGTTGGCGCACCAGATCCCGGGTGTGGACGGTGATGCGGCCAATGGCGGCGGCGTGGGCACCTTCGCGAAGTGCGGCGGCGGCGGTGGCGTCCCCCTCGAAGGCGTCGGTGCGGGCGTGCTGGGCGAGGGCGAAGGTGAGAGTACCGTTGCCGGCGTAGAGTTCGGCGATGCGGGACTTGGAGGTGAGTTTCGGCGGCAGCGCTGACAGCACCGCGGCATGGATGGCTTCCTGCCCGGCCTGCGAGGCCTGGAGGAAGGCGCCAGGTGGCGGTGTCACCTTCACGCCATCGAACACCACATAGGGTCGCTCGTGCTGGGTGGCGATTTCGGGCGGCAGCTTGCCGATGGCGAGCGCCACGCGGCGGATGCCGTGCGCATGGGCGAAGGCCGCGAGCCGGGTACGATCGCCGGTGGAGGCCGGTGCGTCGGTGCGGAGCAGCAGGTCGGGGCCGGTGTCGAGCAGGTTCAGCACCGCCGAGCCCTCGCGCTTCAGCGTGGCGAGGCTGCGCAGCATGAGGCGCAGCGGCGCGATGAGGGCGAATAGTGTGGGGTGGACCACCGGGCATTCGGCGAGGTCGATCACCTCGGAACTGCTGCGCGGATGCAAGCCGATGGTGAGGCTGGCGCCGTGACGGCGGACGGCGAGATCGATCCGGCGGCGGGTGCCTGGCGCGGTGCGCAACATCGGGGCGATCGGCGCGTCTTCGTAGCCGGCGCGCTTCAGGGCGTCGGCGAGCAGGTCGGCCTTCCAGGCGGCGTAGGGCTCATCGCGCCAGTGCTGCAAGGTGCAGCCGCCGCAGGTGCCGAAATGCTGGCAGGACGGCGCCACCCGATCCGGGCTGGTGGCAATGATTTCAATGGGATCGCCCAGCCGGACGGTTTCGCCGGGCAGGGTGAAGGGGACATAGCGCGGCTTGCCCCCCTCGGTCGCGGCGATGCCGTCGCCATCCGCGCCGATGCGCGTGATGGCGACGTTCGCCGGACGCTCAGGCGCCGAAAGCGGCAATACCGGTCTGCGCGCGTCCGAGGATGAGGGCGTGGACGTCATGCGTGCCCTCGTAGGTGTTGACGGCTTCCAGGTTCATCATGTGGCGGATGACGTGGTACTCGTCGGCGATGCCGTTGCCGCCATGCATGTCACGCGCCTCGCGGGCAATGGCCAGAGCCTTGCCGCAGGAGTTGCGCTTGCACAGGGAAATCATTTCCGGCGCCGCCTCGCCCTCGTCGATCAGGCGGCCGAGGCGCAGGACGGATTGCAGGCCGAGGGTGATTTCGGTCTGCATGTCGGCCAGTTTCTTCTGGATCAACTGGGTGGCGGCGAGCGGGCGGCCGAACATCATGCGTTGCATGGTGTAGTCGCGCGCGGCGTGCCAGCAGAACTCGGCCGAACCGAGGGCGCCCCAGGAGATGCCGTAGCGGGCGTTGTTGAGGCAGGAGAACGGGCCGCGCAGGCCCTTGACCTTCGGCAGCACGTTTTCCTCGGGCACGAACACATCCTGCATCATGATCATGCCGGTTTTCGAGGCGCGCAGGCTGAACTTGCCGTCGATGGCGGGCGCGGTGAGGCCGGCCATGCCCTTTTCGAGGATGAAGCCGCGGATATCCCCGGCATCATCCTTCGCCCACACCACCATCACGTCGGCGATCGGGGAATTGGTGATCCAGGTTTTCGTGCCGCTCATCAGGAAGCCGCCGTCGACGGACTTTGCGCGGGTGCGCATGGACGCCGGGTCGGAGCCGGCATCGGGCTCGGTGAGGCCGAAGCAGCCGACCCATTCGCCGGTGGCGAGCTTGGGCAGATATTTGTCCTTTTGCGCCTCGGAGCCGTGGGCGTAGATGGGATACATCACCAGCGAGGACTGCACGGAGAAGGCGCTGCGATAGCCGCTGTCGACGCGCTCGACTTCGCGGGCGATCAGGCCGTACGAGACGTAGTTCACGCCGGCGCAGCCGTAGCCTTCCAGGGTGGCGCCGAGGAAGCCCATGGCTCCCATTTCGTTCATGATCTCGCGATCGAAGTGCTCGTGCCGGTTGGCGTTGAGCACGCGCGGGAACAGCTTTTCCTGGCAGTATTCATGCGCGGCGTCACGAATGGCGCGCTCGTCCTCGCTCAACTGGCCGTCGAGCTGCAGAGCGTCGTCCCACTTGAAGGGGCCGAACTTGCCCTTCTTGCTGGCGGGCGGGATGACGTTCATGGGACCTCCATTTCCTCGGTGGCATGGGCTGCGGCCAGGCGCTTCGAGCGGGCCGGGATAAGCATGAAAGCGGGAACATCGTCCCCGAAGCCGCGGACGGACGGGCCGAGGTCGTCATCGCGGCGCGGGCGGCGGTGGCGGTCATCACGGTCGGCACGCTGTTCGTCGCGGCGCGGTTCGTCACGGCGGGGCTCATCGCGGCGATGCTCGTCACGACGGGGTTCATCACGGCGGCCTTCGTCGCGACGGCCTTCGTCACGGCGGGGCGCGCGCTCGGGGCGTTCCGTGCGCTCGGGCCGTTCGGCGCGTTCCGGGCGCTGCGGCAGGGGCATCGGCTCCATGACGACCTCAACCTCGACGATATCGGGCTGCGGCTCGGCCAGCGGGGCCGGCTTGGCCTGGCCGCGCGGAATGCGGCGCTGGCGCTGCGGCTTGGTGACCACGGGGGCATCGGCATCCGCCACCACGTCGGCAGGCGCGACGGCCGCGGGCTTCTCGGCCTTGGGGGCGCGGGCGGGCTTGGCTGCCGGCTTGGCGGCGGCGCTGCGGGCAGGCGCGCGGCCACGGCCACGGCGGCGGCCATCGCCCTCGGCCCACTCCACCGGATCGAGACCCTCGATGGCGATGCGCGGGATGGCGTGGCCGATCAGTTTCTCGATCGCCTCGGCGGCCAGACGGTCATCCGGAGTGGCGAGCGTGAAGGCCCGGCCCTCGCGCCCGGCGCGGCCGGTGCGGCCGATGCGGTGCACATAGTCCTCGGCGTGGATCGGCACGTCGAAGTTGAACACGTGGCTCAGGCCGCCGATATCGATACCGCGGGCGGCAACATCCGAGCAGCATAGCAGGCGGATTTCGCCGGCCTTGAACTTCTCCAGCGTGGCGAAGCGCATCGACTGCGTCATGTCGCCATGCAGCGAGCCGACGCTGAACTTGTGCCGCGTCAGGGACTTGTAGAGGATATCGACGTCAACCTTGCGGTTGCAGAAGATCAGCGCGTTCTGCACGTCCTCGGAGCGGATCAGCCGGCGCAGCGCCTCGCGCTTGTCCTGCTCGCCCACCAGCAGCATCGCCTCGGTGATGGTGGTGGCGACGGAGGCCGGCTTGGAGACGGTGATCTCCTTCGGGTTTTGCAGGAACGCATCGGCGAGACGGCGGATTTCCGGCGCCATGGTCGCGCTGAAAAACAGCGTCTGGCGGTTGGCCGGCAACTTGGAGACGATTTTTTCGACGTCCGGGATGAACCCCATGTCCAGCATGCGGTCGGCTTCGTCGATCACCAGCACCTTGCAGTCCGACAGCAGGATGGAGCCGCGCTCGAACATGTCCATCAGGCGGCCGGGGGTGGCGATCAGCACGTCCACGCCGCGCATCAGCACGTCCTTCTGGTCGGACATGCTTTCGCCGCCGATGATCAGGGCGTGGGTGAGTTTCAGGTACTTGCCGTATTCGACGAAGTTTTCCGCCACCTGGAGCGCGAGTTCGCGGGTGGGCTCAAGGATGAGGCTGCGCGGCATGCGGGCGCGGGCGCGGCTGCCGGAGAGGATATCGAGCATCGGCAGGGTGAAGCCGGCGGTTTTGCCGGTGCCGGTCTGTGCGCAGCCGAGCACATCGCGTCCGGCGAGCACGGCCGGGATGGCGGCGAGCTGGATCGGCGTCGGGGTACGGTACCCCTTCTCTTCCACGGCGCGGACGATCGGGGCGGAGAGGCCGAGTTCCTCGAAGCCGGGGAGTGCGGCTGCGGCTTCGGACTCGTCTGTGGCCGGTTCGTCCGCCGGCGGGGCGGCGGCTTCGGCGGTCACGGCGGCTTCGATCACAATGGTTTCGATCGGCGCGGCGACGGCTTCAAGCGGCAGTTCGGCCGGCTCGGGAGCGGTCTCGGCAACAGCCGCGGCGGCTTCGGCCGGCGCGGGTTCGGCGGCGGCAACCGGTACGGCGGCCACGGGAGCGGCATCGGGCGGAGCGGGATGCTCGGCCTGTGCGGGGGCGGTTTCAGTCGACGGCAGGGGGTCGGTCAAACGGGCTGTGCTTTCATGGCGGCTGCCTCTGGACCGCGCCGATGGCGGCGCGCGGCAACGGGCGCGCTACGAGGCGCGCGTGCCTGCGGGATATCTTGAAAGCGGGGCGGAAAGTCAAGCATTGCGGCCGCATGGCCGGGGCGTGCGAACGATTCGGGTGGCCCCATGTGTCTTTCGGGACGCGGGACGCCCGATGAACTTTCCGCAATCCCGTGTGGGAGGCTGGCCAGGATGCTATATTGGCGTCCCGCCGTCGTTGGAGGAATTTTCGATGGTCACGCGTTTGCTGCCCCTTGCGGCGCTCCTGGCGATCATCGCCATACCGGGAACCGCGCATGCCTGGCGCCACTGGGGCTGGGGCCCCGGGGTGTTCATCGGCATTGCCCCGCCGCTCTATTATGGTCCGCCCGGCTACTACTATGCGCCGCCGCCACCGCCGCCCGCCGGGCAGGCGTGCTATGCGGGCGCCTATGTATGCCCGCTGGACCAGCCCGGCCCGATGGGGGCGCCGTGTTCCTGCCCCACCAACAACGGCCGCGCCGGCGGGCGGATAGGCTGATCCAGCCGGTGCGTCAGTGCCCCTTGGCCGGGTGTTCAACCGTGGTGAGCTTGTCCACCAGTGCGATGCCGATTGCCGAGAAAATGAACACGGTGTGAATGATCGCCTGCCACATGATGGCTTCCGAGGTGACGACGGCGCCGGGTGAGCCGAGGCGGGTGGCCTCGATGAAGGTGCGCAGCAGGTGGATCGACGAAATCCCGATGATCGCCATCGCGAGCTTCACCTTCAATACGCTGGCGTTCACGTGGCTGAGCCATTCCGGCTGGTCCGGATGCCCGTCAAGCCCGAGGCGGGAGACGAACGTCTCGTAGCCGCCGACGATGACCATGACGAGAAGGTTGGAAATCATCACCACGTCGATCAGGCCGAGCACGGCGAGCATGATGGACTGCTCGTCGAAGCCGGAGGCGTGTTCAACCAGGTGCCAGAGTTCCTTGAGGAAGAGGAATACATAGACCGCCTGCGCCACGATCAACCCGAGGTAGAGCGGTAACTGGAGCCAGCGCGAACTGAAGATTACCGCCGGCAGTGGGCGCAAGGCCGTCACTTTTTTGGCTTCGGTCACGCCTGTTCCCCTCGCGATTGATTTCGGCGCCATTTGGCTGTCCGGCGGGCACTCTATCGTTGCGGTGAAGCCGGTGTCCAGGCGCGCTCAGAGGAAACTTATCGGGTCAACGTCCACATCCACCCGCACCGAGCCGCTGGTGGGCACCGCGGCGAGCCAGGCGCGCAGCAGCGGTTGCACCGATACGTCGCGGCGCACTTTCAGCAGCAGGCGGCGGCGATGGCGGCCGCGCAGGATAGAGAGCGGCGCCGGGGCGGGGCCGAGCACCACGATGCCGTCGCCATGCGGGGCGCCCTGGCCGAGGTCTCGCGCGGCACGGTCGGCGGCCTCGGCTGAATCGGCCGAGACGATGAGCGCGGCAAGGCGGCCATAGGGCGGCCAGTTGCCGGGGCGGCGCTGGGCGGCCTCGCGGGCCATGAAGGTATCGAGGTCGCCGTGCAGCAGCGCCTGCATCACCGGATGCTCGGGCGAGAAGGTTTGCAGGCACACCAGCCCTGGCGCCTCGGCGCGGCCGGCGCGGCCGGAAACCTGGTGCAGCAACTGCACCGTTCGCTCGGAGGCCCGCAAATCCCCGCCGGCGAGGCCGAGATCGGCGTCCACCACGCCCACCAGGGTGAGGAACGGGAAATGCCAGCCCTTGGCGACGATCTGGGTGCCGATGATGAGGTCGATCTCGCGGGCCTCGATCGCCCGTGCCGCTTCGGCGGCGGCGTGGGGTCCGGGCAGGGTGTCGCTTGCCATCACCAGGATGCGGGCCTCGGGGAAGGCCTCGCGCGCCTCCTCGTTGATGCGTTCGATGCCGGGGCCGATGGCGGTGAGGCTGTGTTCGGCGGCGCAGGTGGGGCAGGTGATTGGGATGGGGACGGTGTGGCCGCAATGGTGGCATTGCAGTTCGCGGCGGGCGCGGTGTTCCACCAGCCAGGCGGTGCAGTTGGGGCACTGCATGCGATGGCCGCAGGCGCGGCAGAGGGTCAGCGGGGCGTAGCCGCGGCGGTTGAGGAACAGCATTGCCTGTTCGCCGCGTTCCAGGGTGGCGGCGATGGCGGCGACCAGCTTGGGGGCGAGGAACTTGCCGCGCTCCGGCGGGTCCATCCGCATGTCGAGCAGGCGGATTACCGGCATGGTGGCGCCGCCGTGGCGATCGGGCAGATGCAGCCGGCGGTAACGCCCGGCCTCGACATTGGCCACCGTTTCCAGGCTCGGCGTGGCGGAGACCAGAACGGCGGGGGCGCCGCACAGGCGGGCGCGCACCACTGCCATGTCGCGCGCGTTGTAGATGATGCCCTCCTCCACAGTCTCCATGAGAGGAGTCAGAAGCTTGAAGGTGCCTGACCTCCCATAGCCTCTCCTCCACATGTAGGGGTTGGGCACAGTCATAGCCCTAGTTTAGGGTTTAGGGTTTAGGGTTAGATC
>CAIMWH010000241.1 GCA_903845065.1 uncultured Rhodospirillales bacterium
ATCGCCGACAATCTCGATCCGAGCAAACGCCTCGACACCTGTGGCTGCCACAGTGGCAGCTTCATCCGTGATTATCTTCATCCACACCAGATGAGCGGCCCCGCATCATCCAGGCAAGGCGGTCCTCGGCGTAGGGATACGAACGCCCTGCTGGAACCCCGAGATGGCGACGCGGCCTTCGAACGCGGCGGCAATGGGCGTCATGTCCGCGCGCCGGGGCAGCGTCTGCGGCGCGAGGGATGAGTCGAGCAGTTGCCCGCTGCGGTCGAACACCCCGATGGCGTCAAGGTGCTGCTGTTTGACCAGCGCCAACGCCAGTTGCCGGAACGCCGGCGACGGCAGGTTGTCGATCTCCGGCGCGTCCGCGAGCGCCTGGGCCACCGCGATGATCCGCACGAATTCCCGATCCAGGAGATGGATCAGATTATTTACCACATCGCGTCGGACCGCCTCGATCACATGACGCTGCGCCTCGGCGTTGGCAAAAGCGAGCACCACGGCCAGCACGAGCAGTGGAAGACTTACGGCGCCGATCAGAATCAGCAAATGGGCACGGATGGAGGCGCCGCGATGGCGTTCCGGGGCCACACTCACCGCCTTAGCGTCGTTGACCAGGGCCTGCACGACGGTATTTCCTATTGCCCGAGCCCTCCGGGCATATCGGCACGGTGATAGGCGCATCCCGGCGCCCTCCGCAAGGGCATTACCCCCCTGCCCCAACGCCTATTCCGGGCCTTGGCCCATCGCGCGACTGCTCGCAGCGGACCTAGCGGGTCCGGGCGGCGCCCGGCCTAGCTTTCCCGACGAGCCACGATCAGGGATCGACCAGTGTTATTGGCCGACATTTCTCCGATGGCAATCTTCCCACTACTAACCGATGGCACTCGCGGACATCACGAGTTCCAGCATCTCCTTGCAGATCGCGCGCCATTCGTCGTACGGACCGCGGCCAAGCACGAAGCTTGAAATCGTCGCGGCGTACAGGCCTGGCGCGATCATGTGTACCGGACCTGGCGGTGTGCCGGGGGGTGCGAGGGTGACGCACAGCAAAGGGGCGGTGCCGTGGCGGTTCATCGCCGTGCGCAGGCCTCGCATCACCGTTTCGTCGACCTCCGGGCTGGGGCTGGTGAAGACGAAGATCTTGTGGCCATCGGCGATGTCGGCCAGCAGTTTGCGGCGCAGATGGGCCACCGCGGCGACGCCGCGGCGGTGCATGATGGCGTGGCTGTCGGGTCCGCTGACGGTCATCGACTGGAAGGTGTGCAACTCGGCGTAGGGCGTGCGCAGGCGATAGTCGGGGTCGCTTGGCACCACCTCGATACCGTCGGGCTGCGTCAGGGCGGCGAAACCGTCCTCCAGGCCGGCGCGCAGGCGGTGGTGGTCGGTGGCGGCCCAGCGCAGCAGGCCGAGCGGCACCCGGACGTCGAAATGCTTCTGCACGAAGCCGAATTCGCAACTGGTGCCGAGGCTCTCGAAGCGGGCGAGCCACCCCTCCCCTTCCGGTGCCTGGGCGGTGGCGCGGCCGTCGAGCCAGGTCCAGGCGCGGATGGTGAGGCGGGCCGGGCCGGTCCATTGCGGGATCAGGTCCCCGGCGAGCCAGGCGTCGCCATCGGTCCAGCGCGCGCGGGCGGCCGGTTCGAAGGGGTGGAAGCCTTCGCCGAGCAGCGGGGCGGCCAGCGGCACGGTTTCCTGGCGGCCGTCCTGCTGCCAGGTGATCTCGACGATCTGGGCGCCGAGGCGGCGGGGATCGGCGGCGGTGCCGAGTTCGAGCGGCACGGCGGAGCGCGAGAGGATGCGGATTTCCCGCGCCGGCAGGGTGAGCGCGAAGTCGTAGGCGCGCGGGCCGGACTTGGTCGGCTCGATCGGTTGCCCGTCCACCAGCACATGCAGCCCGTCCGTGGCTTTCGGCGCGGCGATGAAGGCGGCGAGCCGGGCGACGGTCAGGCGGCCCGCGATCAGGTCGTGCGGCACGCGCAGGCCGTAGGTGGCCTCGATCTCGGTGCAGACCAGCACGGCGGCCAGCGAGTCGGCGCCGAGGGCGAACAGGTCGTCGTCCACGCCGAATGCGCCGTCACGGATGCAGGGCAGTTCCAGCACGTTCCGCCACAGGGCGAAGATGGCACGTTCGGCGTCGGTTTGGGGCGCGCGCCGGGGCGGGGCGGCGGTGGAGGCTGGCTCGATGCCGTCGGCGGGGGATGGCAGCGCGGCGCGGTCGGTCTTGCCGCTGACGGTGACGGGCAGATGGTCGAGCAGCACGAACGCGCCCGGGATCATGGCGCGCGGCAGCAGGGCGGCGAGGCCCTGGCGCAAGGTGGCGCCATCGGGCGCCGGCCCCTCGGCGACGATCCAGGCGACCAGGCGCTTCTGCGCGCCGCTGCCGCGCAGGTCCACCACCGCGGCCGCCACGCAGGGCAGGCGCCGCAGCGCCGCCTCCACCTCGCCCGCCTCGATGCGTACGCCGTGCAGCTTGAGCTGGCTGTCGGCGCGGCCGAGATAGTCGATCTGCCCGTCCGTCCGCCAGCGCGCGCGGTCGCCGGTGCGATAGAGCTGGCCGGGGCCGTAGGGGTTGGGGATGAAGCGTTCGGCGCTGAGTTCGGGGCGGTTGAGGTAGCCGCGCGCCACGCCGGCGCCGCCGAGGCACAACTCGCCCTCGGCACCGTCCGGCACCAGGTGGCCGGCGCGATCGAGCACATGGAGCGTCATGTTGGCGATCGCGCGGCCGATCGAGGGGGCGCCGCCGGACGGGGCGATCTCGGCGACGGAGGCGTAGACGGTGGCCTCGGTCGGCCCGTAGGCGTTGATCAGCCGCACGCCGGGGCGGGCGGCGAGCAGCCGGTCGGCAAGGTCTCGCGTCAGGGCCTCGCCGGCCGAGACGATGATCTCGACACCGGATGGCAGGCCGCCGCCGCGTGCCACCGCATCGAGCACCGTCGGGCTGCCGCTGACGATGCGGACCTCCTCGCGCAGCGGGCTGCGGATGAGGGCCGGCAGGCCGTCCGCAACCAGCAGGCGACCGCCCGAAACCAGCGGGCTGAACAGCTCGAACATCGCGACATCGAACACCAGCGCGGTGGAGAACAGCATGCCGCGCCCGGCGGGGCCGATGGTGGCCGCCCCCCACACTGCGAGATTGGCGATGCTGCGCTGTTCAACCGCGACCGCCTTGGGCTGGCCGGTGGAGCCCGATGTGTAGAGGACATAGGCGAGGTCACCGGGCCCGGCCATGCAGGCCGCCGGTGCGCGGGGGGCCGGCGGCAGCGGCTGGTCGAGCCGCAGCACCGCGATGCCGGGGGTGGTGGGGCCGTCGGCGATGGCCAGCACGGCGGCTGCGTCACGCAGCATGAAATCGATGCGCTCGGCGGGAAAAGCCGGGTCGATCGGCAGGAAGGCGGCGCCGGCGCGCTGCACCGCCAGCAGGGCGATCACCATGGCGATGCCGCGCGAAACCATCAGCGCGACGATACCGCCCGGCCCAGCACCCGCCTGGGCCAGCACGCCGGCCAGGGTTTCGACGCGGTCCATCATGGTGCGGTAGCTGATCGCCTCGGCGGCATCGGCCAGGGCGATGGCCTCGGGGGTGCGCAGGGCCTGGGCGGCGACGAGGGCCGGGATGCTGGCGGGTTCGGGCAACGGGCTGACGGCACCCCGCGCACGGGCGAGGAGTTCGGCGGCGCGTTGCAGGGGCAGGATACGCAGGGCGGCGAGCGGGGTGGCGAGACTGGCCGGGATATCGGCCTGGAGCACCTCGAACGCCTCGGTGATGCCGCGCACCAGGGCAAGCGGGGTGCCGGGCGGGAACGCGAGCGAGGGCGTGCCGTTGCCGGCCGGCCATAGCAGGGTGACGGCCGGGGCGGTTTCGTCAGGCGGGGTGGCGGGTTCGGCCAATGCGATGGCGACCGCCTGGATGGCGGCGCCCAGGCTCATCCGCGGCTGTCCCTCGAAATGCAGGGTGCGCGGCGAGTCCTGGCCGGCGATGGCGATGCTCACCGCGTCCCGGTCCAGCACCCGGGCGGCGGCGAGGGCGGCGCAGGTGGCGAGCAGGGCCCGGGGCGGCGCGTCGACATCAGACAGCAGGGGCCATGGCGTGGCGGCGGCGTCCGGCGCCGCGATGGCCGTATCCAGTTCCATCAGGATCGTCTCCAGCAGCCCGGCGGCGTCGACCAGTCCGGGGGTGTAATCCAGTTGCAGCCTGATCCCGGGGCCGGTCGGGCTGACCGAGACCAGCAGCGGCGTGGTGCCGCCATGATTGACGGCGATCTCGGGCCAGGGGCCGTTCGGACCGAGGGGGAGGAAGTTGTAGGTGACGTCGAACAGCGCCCGGTTGCCCCCACGGATGTTCAGGCGGTGGATGGCGAAGCGGGCGTGGCGGTAGTCGGCGTCCAGCGTGGTGCCGATGTCGCGCAGCACGGCGGCCAGCGGCACGGCGCGCGGGGCGCGGATGGCGAGCGGCAGCGGGGCGGCGAGGCAGCCGATGGTCTGGGCGAAGCGGGCGCCGCCGCGCAGATCGACCTCGTGGCCGATGGTGACCGCCTCGCGGCCGGAGGTCCGGCAGATGGCACGGGCCAGGCAGGCCAGGATCAGCCGCGCGACGGAGGTGCCGAGGCGCTGCGCCGCCGCCAGTACCGCGGGGGCATCGGCAACCATGCGGGACACGGCTTCCCGCCCGGTGGCGCGTTCGGCGCCCGGCCACAACAGGGGCGGCAGGGCGCCGAGGCGGTGGCGCCAGTGCCGCGTGGCGCGTTCGCCGGCGGGGCCGCTGGAGGCCAGGGCGAACTGGTGGGCGCAGGCGGCGAAGGTGGCGGGCGCCGGGGCGGCTTGATCGCCCATATGCGCGTGGATTCGGTCGATCAGGATGCGGCCGCTGCGGCGGTCGATGACCAGGTGGTTGAACACCTGCGCGAACACGCGCCGCTCCGGCCCGAGCCGCAGCAGGGCGAAGCGGCAGGGCGGGTCGGCTTCGGGGCCGATCGGCTGGCGCAGGGTTTGCGCGAACCATGCCAGGGCGGCCGCCATCGGATCGGGCGTGGCGGCCAGGTCGAGGATGCCGAGCGGTGCCGCGCTGCCGTCGCGGGCCTGCTGGCGCAGCCGGTGCTGCTGGACGAAGAGGTGCATGTGCAGCCCGTCCGCCTCGGCGACGGCGGCCGCCAGGGCGGCGGCCAGGCGGGCTTCGTCGAGCGGGCCCTCGATCAGATGGAGGCTGCCGACGGCGGCGCAGGCGGCGGGAGGCGCGAGTTTCTGCTCTATCCACAGCGCGTGCTGCGAGGGCAGCACGTACACGTCATCCTCAAGCGCCGTTGTCTCGTATTCGGGCAAGCTGCAATCCCATCATCGCGCGAGGCACTCCGCCAGCCGGCGGCGGCCGTCGCACTGCGCTCAAATCGACGGAACGATGCTAGCGCGGCATGTGTCGCCGTGCCAGTGGTCTCGGCTCACCAGCCATCCACGCAGGCGCGTTTCTTGCCGTGGCGGGCCGGCTTCGGCGGCACCGAACGCAGCCCGGCGACGATCCAGCGCCGGGTCTCGGCGGGGTCGATCACGTCATCCACCTGGTAGTGCGAGCCGGTGTTGAGGGCCTTGCCGATCTCGTACAGGTCGGCCACCCATTTCTCGTAGGTGGCGAGGCGTTCGGCGGGGTCCTCGATGGCGGCGAGTTCCTTGCGGCGGCCAAGTTTTACCTGCCCCTCCAGCCCCATGCCGCCGAATTCCCCGGTGGGCCAGGCGATGGCGAACACGCCGAGGCGCATGCCGCCGCCGGTCATCGCCAGCTTGCCGAGTCCGTAGGATTTGCGCGTCATCACCATGAAGGTGGGGATGGAGAGGTTGGCGCCCACCACGTAGGCGCGGCAGCAGTGGCGCACCAGGCCGGTCTTCTCGGCCTCGGGGCCGACCATGTTGCCCGGGTTGTCGCACAGCGAGAGCAGCGGGATATCATGCGCGTCGCACAACTGCATGAAGCGGGCAGCCTTGTCGGCGGCATCGCTGTCGATGGCGCCGCCGAGGTGGAGAGGGTTGTTGGCCATCACCCCCATCGGCCGACCCTCGATGCGGATGAAGGCGGTGATCATGCCGTGGCCCCAGCCGCGGCGGAGTTCGAGCACCGAATCCGTGTCGGCCAGGGTGGCGATCAACTCCCGCATGTCGTAGCCGCGCTTGCGGTTCTCGGGCACAACGTGGCGCAGCTTGCGCTGGTCCGGGCAGGTCCAGGTCTTGGTGGCGCCCTGAAAGTAGGAGAGGTATTTCTTGGCGGTAGCCACCGCCTCCGCCTCATCCTTCACCAGCACGTCCACCACGCCGTTGGCGACCTGGACCTTCACCGGGCCCACCTCCTCCGGCCGGTAGACGCCGAGGCCGCCACCCTCGATCATGGCGGGGCCGGCCATGCCGATGGTGGCGTTCTCGGTGGCGATGATGACGTCGCAGCAGCCGAGCAGCACCGCGTTGCCGGCGAAGCAGCGGCCCGACGCGATGCCGACCAGGGGTGCGCCGCCGGAGAGCGCGGCGAAGCGGTAGAAGGTGTCGGTTTCAGAGCCGCCCATCGAATCGGTATCGCTGCCCCGGCCGCCGCCGCCCTCGGCGAACAGCACCAGGGGAATGCGCAGTTCGGCCGCGAGTTCGTACATGCGGTCCTGCTTGCGGTGGCCGTTGCGGCCCTGGGTGCCGGCCATCACGGTGTAGTCGTAGTGGGCGATCATCGCCCGGCTGCGGTCCTCGGGGAAATCGGCGCCGTTGATGGTGGCGAGGCCCATGATGATGCCGTCGGCGGGGCTCTCGTCGATGAGTTGTTCGAGCGGCGTGGTACGGCGGCGGGCGGCGAGCGACAGGCCGCCGTATTCGACGAAGCTGTCGGCATCGACGAGGTCGGCGATGTTTTCCCGCGCCGTGCGCTGACCCGTCGCGCGGCGGCGGGCGACGGCTTTGGGGCGGGCGGCATCGAGGGTGCGGTCCCGCCGGGCCAGCACCTCGGCGAGGTCGGGCCGGATATAGTCGGGATCGATGGATTCCGTGGCCGCGGCGCTGCCGCTGAGGTCGGCGAGGGGTTCGATGTAGGCGAGCGGGTGGCCCTCGAACACCGTCTCGCCGGCTTCCACGGTGAGGGCGCGCAGGATGCCCGAGACGGCGGCGGCGATGGGGTGCTGCATCTTCATCGCCTCCATCACCATCACCTCCTGCCCGGCGAGCACGGTCGCGCCGACGGCGATGGTGAGGGCCACGATGGTGCCCTGCATCGGCGCGCGCAGGGCCTCGGTGCCCTCGGGGCCGGCGACCTCGTCGCTGGCCTCGATGGCTTCGGGCTCGGCGCTGGTCTTGCCGAAGTTCACCACCGCGAGGGGGTCGGTGCTGTCCACTTTGGTGCCGGGGCGGCGGGCGGCGGCGCTGCCGGTCTCGAAGAAGCGGGCGGGGGCGGCGGTGTCGGCGGTGAGGGCCGCGATGTGTTCCTCGACGAAGCGGGTGTGCAGGTGGCCGGCGAGGAGGGCGGGGTGGCGCAGCAAGGCTTGCAGGAAGCCGATGTTGGAGGCGGCGCCGGCGAGGCGGAATTCGGCCAGGGCACGCCCGGCCTTGCTGGCGGCATCAGCGAACTTGCCGCTGCGGGCGTGGACGATCACTTTGGCGAGCAGGCTGTCGAAGCGCGGATTGGTGCGGTAGCCGGCATAGCCGTAGCCATCGACGCGCACGCCGGGGCCGCTCGGCGGGTCATAGGCGGAGAGCACCCCGCCGGCCCCGCGCACGCTGCCGTCGCTGCCCATGGTTTCGAGGTTGACGCGGGCCTGCAGCGCCATGCCTCGCGGGGCGGGGATGTCGGCCTGGGTGAGGCCGAGATCGGCCAGAGTGGCGCCGGCGGCAATGTCGAGCTGGGCGCGCACCAGGTCGATGCCGGTGATTTCCTCGGTGACGGTGTGTTCCACCTGGAGGCGGGCATTGGCCTCGATGAAGGCGATGGCGGCGCCGTCGCCATCGACGGAGGCATCGACGAGGAATTCGAAGGTGCCGGCACTACGGTAGCGTGCGGCGGCGCCGAGTTTCACGGCGGCTGCCAGCAGGCGATCGCGCACGGCGGGGCGGAGGAAGGGCGCTGGGGCGATCTCGATCAGCTTCTGCCGCTCGCGCTGGACGGAGCATTCGCGTTCCCACAGATGCGCGACCGCACCGGTGCCGTCGCCAAGCACCTGGATTTCGATGTGGCGGGGATGGACGAACAGGCGCTCGACGTAGAGGTCCCCGTTGCCGAAGGCGGAGAGCGCCTCGGCGGCGCAGCGTTCGAAGGCGGCGGGAAGTTGGGCGGGGTCGGTCACCGGGCGCATGCCGCGGCCGCCGCCGCCGGCGATGGCTTTCACCATGATGGCGCCGCCGGGGCCGAGGTCGGCCAGGAAGGCCTGGGCCTCGGCCAGCGTGGTGGGGCCATCGGTGCCGGCGATGACATCGACGCCGTGCAGGGCGGCGAAGCGGCGGGCGGCGGCTTTGTCGCCGAACAAATCGAGCGCTTCGGGCGTGGGGCCGACGAAGGCGATGCCGGCGGCCTCGCAGGCCCGTGCGAAGGCGGCGTTCTCGGCTACGAAGCCATAGCCGGGGTGGATGGCGTCGCAGCCCTCGGCGCGGGCGGCGGCGATGAGGCCGGCGATATCGAGGTAGGCGGCGGGGCCGCTGCCGGGCAGGGCCACCGCGCGGTCGGCGGCGCGGATGTGCAGCGACAGGGAGTCGTCCTGCGAATGCACCGCCACGGTGGCGATGCCGGCCTCGGCGGCGCTGCGGGCGATGCGGATGGCGATTTCGCCGCGGTTGGCGATCAGCAGGCGCGTGACGGGCATGGGGCTCAGGTCCTTGGCGGCTCGGAGACGAGATGGCAGGCGGCGGCGTGCGGGGTGCCGCGCAGTTCGGGCACGGTGGTGCGGCAGATATCCTGGGCGCGCGGGCAGCGCGGGTTGAAGCGGCAGCCCGGCGGCGGGTTCAGCGCCGAGGCGATTTCCCCGGCGGCGGCGGCCTCGCTCAACACATGATCCGGGTCGGGCAGCGGCACGGCGGCGAGCAGGGCCTGGGTGTAGGGGTGGCGGGGGCCAGCGAACACCTCGGCGGTGGGGCCGGCCTCGGCGACGCGGCCGAGATAGATCACCGCCACGTCGGAGCTGAAATGCTCCACCAGCGCGAGGTCATGCGCGATGATGAGGTAGGTGAGGCCGAACTGGTCCTGGATGTCCTGCAGGAGGTTCAACACCTGGGCGCGGATGGAAACGTCGAGCGCGGAGACCGGTTCGTCCAGCACCATCAGGCGCGGCTGCAAAGCGAGGGCGCGGGCGATGGCGATGCGCTGGCGCTGGCCGCCGGAGAACTCGTGCGGGTACAGGCGGGCGGCGGATACGGGGAGGCCGACGATGTCCAGCACCTCGGCGATGCGCTTGTCGAGCGCGGCACGGCCCGGCTTTTCATGGGCGAGAATGGGTTCGGCGATGATGTTGGCCACCCGCATGCGGGGGTTGAGCGAAGCGTAGGGGTCCTGGAATACCGCCATCACATCGCGCCGGTAGCGGTGCAGGGCGGCGCGATCCATGTGCGCCACATCCGCCCCTTCGAAACGTATGGTGCCGGCATCGGGCTGTTCGAGTTGCAGGATCATCTTGGCGATGGTGGTCTTGCCGCAGCCGCTTTCGCCCACCAGCGCCAGGGTGCCGCCGGCGCGCAGGGTGAGCGAGACGTTTTCCACCGCGCGGACCACGCCGTGGCGGGTGCGGTAGTGGCGGGTGAGGCCGTCCAGTTCAAGCATCGGCGAGCTTCCAGCAGGCGGCGCGGTGGCCGTCGGCGAGGGTGATTTCGGGCGGCGCCTCGGCGCATTTGTCCATCCTGAGCGCACATCGGGGCGCGAAGCGGCAGCCGGTGGGCGGGTCGATCAGGCTGGGCGGCTGGCCCTGGATGGCGGCGAGGCGGCCGCGCTTGGCGCCGAGGCGGGGAATGGCTTCGAGCAAAGCGCGCGTATAGGGGTGGGCGGGCTGGCGGTAGATGCGGCGCACCGGGCCGGTCTCGACGATCTGGCCGGCGTACATCACCGCGATGCGATGGCACAGGCTGGCGGCCACCCCGAGGTCATGGGTGATGAGGATGATGCCGGCGCCGGTATCGGCCTGGATCTGGCGCAGAAGGCCGATGATCTGGACCTGGATGGTGACGTCCAGCGCCGTGGTGGGTTCGTCGGCGATAAGCAGGCGCGGCGTGCAGCCGATCGCCATGGCGGCGACGATGCGTTGGCGCTGGCCGCCGGAGAACTGGTGGGGATGGTCGTCCAGGCGGTCGGCCGGCGAGGGCAGGCGGACCCGGCGCAGCACGTCCACCACCGCCGCGCGCACCGCGGTGCCGCGGGCGATATCGTGGTTGCGCAGCGGGTTGCCGACCTGGTCGCCGATGGAGAACACCGGGTTCAACGAGGTCATCGGGTCCTGCATGATCATCGCGATGCGGCGGCCGCGGATTTCGCGCACCAGTTCGCTCTCGGACAGGGTGGTGAGTTCGCGCCCGTCCAGGCTGATGGAGCCACCGGCGATGCGACCGGAGCCTTTCGGCAGCAGGCGCAGCAGGGACAGCCCGGTCATGGTTTTGCCCGAACCGGATTCGCCGACGAGGCCGAGGGTTTCGCCCTCCGCCACGTCGAGGCTCACGCCGTCCACCGCGCGCAGCACGCCGCGGCGGAGGTGGAGATGGGTTTGCAGGTTGCGGACCGAGAGCAGCATCACACCCGCCTTCTCACAGTTGCCGCAACTGGGGATCAAGCCGGTCTCGCAGCCAGTCGCCGAACACATTGGCGGACAGGCAGGTCAGCATGATGGCGATGCCGGGCATGGTGATCGCCCACCAGGCGTTGGTGATGTATTGCCGCGCGTCCGACAGCATGAGGCCCCAGGAGATATCGGGTTGCTGGATACCGAGGCCGAGGAAGGACAGCGAGGCCTCGAACAGGATGACCTGGCCGACCTGCAAGGTGGCCAGCACCACCAGGGTGTTGAAGATGTTGGGGAGCAGATGGCGCAGGAAAATCACCGGCGTCGACACGCCCGCCACACGGGCGAAGGCGATGTAGTCCCTGCCCTTCAGCGCCATGATCTCGCCCCTGATGATGCGCGCGTACCAGGCCCAGTAGGTCAGCACGATCACCACCACCACCGTGGTCAGCCCCGGCTCCAGCGCGGCGGCGAGAATGAGGGCGAGGGCGATGGCCGGGATGGATTGCTGGATTTCGATCAGGCGCATCAGGGCGGCATCCACCCGGCCGCCGAAATAGCCGCACACCATGCCGGCCAGGGCGCCGATGCCGCCCGAGAACAGGATGGCGTAGAAGGCCACGATCACCGAGACGCGCGAGCCCGCCATGATGCGGCTCAGGATATCGCGGCCGAGATTGTCGGCGCCGAGGGGGGAGGACAGGCTGCCGCCATCGAGCCAGGCCGGCGGCAGGAAGGCGCTGCCGAGATC
Source organism: uncultured Rhodospirillales bacterium (assembly GCA_903845065.1). Taxonomy (GTDB): domain Bacteria; phylum Pseudomonadota; class Alphaproteobacteria; order Acetobacterales; family Acetobacteraceae; genus CAIYPH01. The sequence goes on from CAIMWH010000241.1 coordinate 11,452, forward strand.
GAGATCATTGGGATCATGCGGCAGGATCGCCTCGCCGCCGGCGGCGCAGGCCAGCACGGCGGCGAGCACCAGGATGGCCAGCCACGGCACGCCGCGAAAGAACCTAGCGCGCATCGCGAATTCTCGGATCGACCAGCCCGTAGCCGAGATCCACCAGCAGGTTGGACAGCACGAACAGGATGGAGGTGAACAGCACGCCGGCCTGCACCACGGGGAAATCGCGGCTGAACACCGCCTCCACCACCGTGCGGCCGACGCCGGGCCAGGCGAAGATGGTCTCGACCACGAAGGCGCCGCCGAGCATGGCGGCGAAGTAGACGCCGAGCATGGTGAGCAGCGGGATCGCCGCATTGCGCAGGGCGTATTTCCATACGATCAGCCGCTCCGGCGTGCCGAGGGCGCGGGCGAGGCGGATGTGGTCGCTGTCCAGCACATCGAGCATCGCCGAGCGCACCACCCGGGTTTGGGCCGCCACCGGATACCAGCCGAGCGCGATGGAGGGCAGGATCAGGTGATCCACCCCGCCCTGGCCGAACGCCGGGAGCCAGTTCAGCCGGATGGCGAATACCAGGATCAGCAGCAGCCCGACCCAGAACGCCGGCATCGCCTGGCCCAGCATGGCGAACACCCGGCCGAGCCGATCGATCCAGCCGCCGCGATGCACCGCCGACAGCACACCCACCGGCACCGCGATGGCGACCGAGAAAATCAGGCCGCAGATCGCCAGTTCAACCGTGGCGGGCAGGCGATCGAGGATGAGGCGCAGGGCCGGCATCTGCCAGCGGTAGGAGTTGCCGAAATCGCCGGTGAGCGCGTTGCCGAGGAAAATCAGGTATTGCCGCCACAACGGCAGGTCGAGCCCGAAACGGGTGCGGATATCGGCGATCACCGAGGCGGGCGCGTCGGCGGGCACCAGGAGGGCGACCGGATCGCCGGACAGGCGCGAGATCACGAAGATAATAAGGCTGGCGCCGAGGATGCTGACCAGCCCCTGGACGAGGCGGCGGAGCAGGAAGCGGGCGCCGTTCATTGATTTCCTCCGGTGCCGTCGATGCGTTGATCGCGGACGGGGAAGGATGGCCACCGGGGGCTGGGGCGTCAATCCGGCGGGGTTAGCGTCGGAGATTCACAAAGAGACAGCGAGACGGCGAGAAGCGCAGGAAGAAGGCGATTCCACCACAGAGACGGTAAGACGGGGAGAAGTGGAGTTGCCCTGCTTCTCCCCGTCTTACCGTCTCTGTGGTGGAATCGCTTCCTTACTGCGCTTCTCGCTGTCTCGCTGTCTCTTTGTGGCCCTTCGCTACCCTTGGTAACGGAATCGCGTGTGGATGCTGCGGGTTCGGGGGTCGGGGCGGGGGATCGCTGAGAGGAGCGCCTTGGTGTAGTCGTGGGTGGGGGCATCGCAGACCTGGGCGGTTTCGCCGGTTTCGACGACGCGGCCGCGGTACATCACGGCGACGCGGTCGCACATGTAGCGGATAACGCCGATGTCGTGGCTGATGAAGATGTAGGACAGGTTGAGTTCGTCCTGCAGCCTTATCAGCAGGTCCAGCACCTGGGCGCGGATGGAGACATCGAGCGCGGAGGTGGCTTCGTCGGCGACGATGACGCGGGGCCGCAGCGCGATGGCCCGCGCGATGCCGATGCGCTGGCGCTGGCCGCCGGAGAAGGCGTGCGGGTAGCGTTCGCGCCAGGCGGGTTCGAGGCCGACCTGTTCGAGCAATGCGGCGACGCGGTCATCCAATTCCCGGCCTTTGGCGATGCCGTTCACCAGGAGGGGTTCGGCGACGATCTGCGCCACCGTCATGCGCGGGTTGAGCGAGGACATCGGGTCCTGGAAGATCATGCGGATTTCGCGCCGGCAGTCCTTCAGGGTGGCGGCGTCGGCGGTGGCGAGATCAACCACGGAGCCGTCGGCGCGGCGGTAGGACATGGCGCCGCCGGTGGGATCGTAGACGCGCAGCAGGCAGCGGCCGAGGGTGGTTTTGCCGGAGCCGGATTCACCCACCACGCCAAGGGTTTCGCCGGGCAGCAGGGTGAGGGCCACGTCATCGACCGCCTTCATGGAGCCGAACTGCATGCGCAGGTTGCTGACTTCGAGGACCGGCAGGCGGGTGGCGTCGGCCATCGGGCGATCGGCGCGCAGTTCGGAGCGGGCTTCGAGCTTGAGCACCGAGCCGATCAGCATCTTGGTGTAGTCGTCCTGCGGGGCGTGGAAAATAGCGTCCACCGGGCCGGTTTCCACCACCCGACCGCGATACATCACCAGCACCTGGTCGGCGATTTCGGCCACTACGCCCATGTCGTGGGTGATGAACATCACCGCCATGCCGTATTCGGCCTGCATGCGGCGGATGAGGTCAAGGATTTCGGCCTGCGTGGTGACATCGAGCGCGGTGGTGGGTTCGTCGGCGATGAGGAGGGAGGGGTTGCAGGCGAGTGCCATGGCGATCATGGCGCGCTGGCGCATGCCGCCGGAGAACTCGAAGGTGAAGCGATCGAGCGCCTTCTCCGGATTGGGGATTTCTACCTGGCGCAGGAGTTCGATGGTGCGGGCGCGGGCCTGTTTCTTGTCCATGCCGATGTGCAGGCGCAGGACCTCGACGATCTGCTGGCCGATGGTGTGGACCGGCGAGAGCGAGGACATCGGCTCCTGGAAGATCATCGCGATCTCGCCGCCGCGGATGTCGCGGATGGCGCGGCCACGAGAGGGAAGCTTGGCGAGATCGACGGTGCCGCCGTCACGCCGGTGCAGGATCATCGAGCCCGCGGTGATGTGGCCGGGGGCGTCGACGATTTGCAGGATGGAGCGGGCGGTGACGGATTTGCCGCTGCCGGACTCGCCCACGATGCAGAGGGTTTCGCCACGGCGGACGGTGAAGGACACGCCAGCCACCGCCTTGATGGTGGCCTGACGGAGGGGGAATTCGGTGCAGAGGCCGGAGACTTCGAGGACGGGGTCGCCCTTGGTGTGACGGGTGCTCATTTGTTGTAGGGGTCCGCCGCGTCACGCAGGCCGTCGCCGAGGAAGTTGAGCGCGATCACCGCGATGACGACGGCGACGCCGGGGAGGAAGAGCCAGGGGGCGGTGGCGATGGAGCGGATGTTCTGGGCCTCGCGGAGCAGCACGCCCCAGGAAATGGTGGGGGGTTGCAGGCCGAGGCCGAGGAAGGAGAGCGAGGTTTCGGCCAGGATCATCGCGGGGATGGCCAGCGTCATGCTGGCGAGGATGTGGGAGGCGAAGCTCGGCAGCATGTGGCGGAAGATGATGCGGCCCTCGGAGGCGCCATCGAGCCTGGCGGCGGTGACGAATTCCTCGGTTCTGAGCGAGAGGAAGCGGCCACGGACGACGCGGGCGAGTTGGGCCCAGCCGGTGAGGGATAGAATAAGGGTGATGCAGAAGTAGTTGAGCGCGGCCGGCCAGTCATGCGGCAGGGCCGCGGCCATGGCGAGCCAGATGGGGATGGTGGGCAGCGAGAGGACGAATTCGACCACGCGCTGGAGGGCAAAATCGAGCCGGCCGCCGTAGTAGCCGGAGATGCCGCCGATGATGACGCCGATGCCCAGCGAGAGGAACACGCCGACGAGGCCGACGGTGAGCGAGATTTGCGCGCCCTGCATGATGCGGCTGAACACGCAGCGGCCGAGGCGGTCGGCGCCGAAGGGGAACAACGGCCGGCCCGGCTCGGAGGAGGCGAACAAATGGGTGCGGGTGCTGAACAGGCCGAGGATCTGGTACTCGTAGCCCTCGGCGAACATGTTCAGGTAGACCTTGCGGGCGCTGTCCTCGACGTAGACGGAGGCGAGGCTCACCGGGTCCCGCTTGAGGACGTAGGGGTGGATGTAGGGGCGCAGGCTGGGCAGCAATCCGTCCCCCCATTCGAGCAGGTGGATGGCCTGGGGCGGATGGAAGGCGGTGCGGGCGTTCTGCTGGACAGGGTCGTTCACCGCGAAGAAGCCGGGGGCGGCGGCCACCACGTAGAAGGCGACGGTGACGACGAGGCCGATCATCGCGAGCTTGTGGCGGCGGAAGGCCCACCACATCAGGCGCCATTGCGAGGCGACGTCAAAGCGTGCCGGGGGAGCGGTGACGGTGGCGGACATGGTCTACTCCAGCCGGATGCGCGGATCGACCAGCGCCAGCAGCACGTCGGAAATCAGTGTGCCCACCAAGGTGAGGGCGCAGATCAGCAGCACGAAGGCGCCGGCGAGGTACATGTCCTGGCTCATCAGCGATTGCAGCAGCAGCGGCCCGGCGGTGGGCAGGTTGAGCACGATCGCCACGATGATAGAACCCGAGACGAGGTTGGGCAGCAGCCAGGCGATGGTGGAGATGAACGGATTGAGCGCGAGCCGCACGGGGTATTTCACCAGCAGGCGGAATTCCGACAGGCCCTTGGCGCGGGCGGTGGTGACATAGGGTTTGCCGAGCTCATCGAGCATGTTGGCGCGCATGATGCGGATCAGGCTCGCCGTGCCGGAAACTGCAAGGATCACCACGGCGATCCAGATATGGCTCAGCAGGTCCCACACTTTGGCGAGGCTCCAGGGCGCGGTGAGATACTGCTCGGAGAAGAGGCCGCCGACGTCCTGGCCGAAATACATCGCGGCCACGTACATCAGCACGAGCGCGAGGAGGAAGGAGGGGATGGCGAGGCCGAGGAAGCTGAAGAAGGTCGCGAAGTAGTCGCCGAAGGAGTATTTCTTGACGGCCGAATAGACGCCGATCGGCAGGGCGATCGCCCAG
>CAIMWH010000242.1 GCA_903845065.1 uncultured Rhodospirillales bacterium
CGGCGGCCGATCATGGCGGCGAAGTCGGTGAAGGCGCCGAGATCGTCGTTGACCAGCATCTGGCGGGTGACCCGGATGCGGCGGGCGAAGGTGGTGAGCGCCACCAGTTCCTGGCTCTCGGACATGGTGCCGGCCTGGATCTCGCCGTTCTCCGAGAGCGCGACCAGGTTGGGGAAGTCACCGACGCGGAGGTGGCGATGCGGCTTGAAGTCGCGGAAATCACGGCGGAGGAAGATCTGCCGGTAGGTCGGATTGGCCGGCTGGTAGGCGGCAAGCAGCATCTTGTTGGCCGCGGCCGAGAGGAGCAGCGGGAAGTCCGAGGTAGTGTGGAAGGCACGTTCGGCGAGCTTGGCGGTATCGCGCGGGATGTTGCGCTCGCCGCGGGCGCGCATCAGTTCGGCCACCATCTCGGAGGGACGCCACCCCAGGAATTCGGCGTGACGGGTGCTGCCCTGCGGTGCCTGGTAGCCCGGCATGGTGCGGACGGCGAGCGCCTCGGCCATGGCCTCGCGGATGACGGCCGGATCGTCATTCGACGCTGCGGGCGATGCCGGACTGGCGGGGATGGACGGCGGCTTGGCGCCCTGGAGCATGGCGTCCCACAAGGCGCTGCGGAAGGCGTCGGGGGTCCAGCCCTCGGTGAGCGCCCGCTGATGCAGGGCGTCACCGACCGGGGCGGAGATCAGGCCGCGGCTGGCGGTGAGCACGGTGTTGAGGGCGGCGTTGCGCTCGCGATCGGCGCGCAGGGCCTCGGCAACCGCATCGGCGATCGTGGGTGCAGCACGGTTGGCATCGGTCGATGCCGCGGGCGTGGCGGTTGCGGCCGGCGTCGGCGCGGCGGCGGCCGCCGCAGCGGTGTTGGTCTCGGTGGCGGGATCGGGCATCAGGGTCTCCTGGGATGCGGGGGCAGGCGTGGGGAAAGGGATGGCCGGCTCGATGGCCGCGGCCGCGGGGGATTGGTCGCCATCGCCTCGCACGGCGGCGGCGGGATCGACGGGGATGGGGACGACGGAAATTTCGTAGGGTTCCCAATCCACCGCGCGGTGGACGGTGCCGGCGACGGGGTCCTGGATCGGCATGTAGCGGTGCACTCGGTAGCCGACGCTGACCGAGCGCAGGGTGCCGTCGGCCACACGCTGCCACAGCGGCTCGACGTCGGTGGCCGAGGAGAACTGCAACGTGGCAACACCCCGCCCCGCCTCGATGCGGGCGTCGAGCACCCGGCCGACGACGTCGCGGGCATCGTTGCTGCGATGGGTGTTGAGCACCGGCGCGCCGCCACCGCGCAGCCCGTCCATGCGGACCGCCGAGGGCGACATGTCGAGCTCCTCGGTGATGAGGCCGAGGGGTGGCACGAAGTTGCGCGCCCGGGCCCCGGTCGACCACACGACCTCGACCGTGCGCGCGGCACGATTGACGGTGGCGGGGGCAGCCAGGGCGCGAGCGGCGATGATCGGCTTCCCATCGGTGGGAAGTCCATCGGCGTGCGTCGGGACCGGCACGGGGAGGTCCCCCTCCGGTTGGGCCGTCTCGGTCATGTTGGGTCTCCGATCGGTGGGGGCGTTACGGCGCCTGGTAGCCCTGGGCATTCACCACCACGGCAGAACTGGCGGTGACCGCCTGGACGTTCAGTGCGGTGTTGGTGGTGGCCCGTAATGGGGTGGGGAAGTCGAAGGTGATCGGCGCTGCCATGGTGGCGGGCAGGCTGACGCGCCAGATCACGGTCGCGCCGTCCTTGATCTGCACCTCGGTGGCCGCGGTGCCGAGGTTCTGCAGTTGCAGCCCGGTGAGGTACTGCCGGTTGGCGGCGACCGCGGTGCGGATGGGGGTATCGGCACCGGTCGGGATCCCGGCGAGGGCGGACGCGTACGACCAATCCGCCTCGGGGATGCTGTAGGGCTTGGTAACGAGAGCGCCGATCAGGGTCGCCAGCAGATCGACACTGCGGCCGCTCAGCACCACCAACGGATTGGCGCTCAATGCGGTGGCAACATAGAGCGGATTGCCCGGCGAGACGGCA
>CAIMWH010000243.1 GCA_903845065.1 uncultured Rhodospirillales bacterium
CGCCGTCACCATCGCCGGCTTCTCGGCCGCTCGGGACTACCTCTCCTTCAGCGGCTTCGGCGTGAACGAAAAAACCAACGTCCTCGCCGGCGCCACCACCTCCAACGGCTCCGAAACCCTCATCCTGTCCGACGGCACCCACATCACCCTGTCCGGCTTCACCGGCCTCACCGCCGCGAACCTGCTCTAGATCGCGGCGGCCACCGCGGCCGAGGTGAGGAACGCCAGCAGTTGCTCCTGCAACTCCTCCGGCACCACCTGGTGCGCGTTGTGCCCGCCATAGGGCAACACCACCAACTCCGCCCCCGGGATCGCAGCCGCGATCTCCGCCGAACAATAGGCCGGGGTCGCCACGTCATCCCGCGTCCCGATCACCAGTGTCGGCGCCGCGATGCCCGGCAACGCGGCCCGGCGCTCATGGTCGAGACAGGCCTTCATCCGCGCCATCATCTTGTCCACCCCCGCGAAGGCGGCGATGGCGGCGGGCAGGGCGGCGGTCAACCCGGCATCGTTGTCGCGCACCCACCGCGGCGGATAGATGCCGAGCGGCCCGGTGCGCAGGAACGCCTCGATGCCCTGGTGCAACAACACATCCTGCCGCATCAGCATGGTGCGGTCGAAGAACGCGTCCTTCCCCGGCCAGCTCGCATAAATCACCAGCCCGCCCACCCGCCCGGGATGATCGGCCGCCAACGCCTGCGCCACCGCCCCGCCGAGCGAATGCCCCACGATATGTGCCCGCCCGATGCCCAGCCCGTCCATCAACCCGATCACATCATCCGCGATCTGGTCGACGCTGTACGGCCCATCCCACCCATCGCTGCGGCCCAGCCCGCGATGATCATGGGTGATCACCCGGAATCGCCCGGCGAGCCCCGGGATCACCGGCTGCCACGGCGCGGCCAGCCCGTTCAGCCCGGACACCAGCAGCAGCGGATCGCCGCTGCCGGCCTCGTCATAGTGCAACCCACCCCAGTCGAGCGCGATCTTCGGCATCGGTCGGCCTCCGCGATCAGCGTGCGGTGATCTGTGCTGCCACGCTGTTGTCCTCCAGCCCGTGCTTGGCCAGCGCCTTGGCGTAGCTGCCATCCGCCACCGCCGCCTTCATCACGCTGACCACCGCATCGCGCAACGCGGCGGACCGCTTGGGAAACGCGATCACGATCATCTGCGAGGTCAACGCCGTGCCGATCTTCACATACACGCCCTTCTCCTGGGACATCGTGTACGGCACCGACTCGCTGCTCTGCACGATCGCATCGACGCGGCCCTGCTTGAGCTGCAACCGAGCCGCCGGCGTGCCGTCGGTTTCCATCACCTCGATCGCCGGGCGCTTGGCCGGCAGGCAGTTGGCATCGCTCCACTTGCGCATCGCCGCGTCGAACCCGTTGCGCCGATTGGCCCCCAGCTTGAGGCCGCACAGGTCCAACGCGGTGGCGATCGGGGCGTGGGACGCCAGGGTGTAGGGCAACATGCCGGAGCTCAGATACGGCACATAATCCAGCCGATCGGCGGCGGCCGGATCATCCAGCAGGCTGAACGCGAGATCCACCCGCCCGGTCATCAACGAGTTGACGGCGGCCTCGTACGAGGTCTCCTGCCAGCCGATCGTCACCCCGAACTTCTGCCCGAGATAGCTGGCGAGATCGACATCCACCCCCACCAGCTCATTGGTATCGATGGTCTTGTAGGCCATCGGCGGAAACGAGGCGAACAACGCGATATTGAGCTGCTTGCGGGCCGCGATATCGGCCGGCGGCGCGATCGTGGTCTGGGCGGCGGCGGGAAGGCAGGCGAAGGCGACCAGGGCTGCAAAAGCAACGGTGACGCCGAGGCGCGGCTGAGACATGAGTACTCTCCAAGTGTCCGGATACGGGTAGGGCGCGCACGCGACGTGGAATGGGTCCGCCCTTCAGGCGTGGCCCGGTCAGGCGTGGTGCGGTACTGGCCGCGCCTTGTTGGGTGCGATGCTGTGCATGGGCGGGGCCCCCGGTCAATCAGTCCAGGTATCAGAAATCCGCCGCCATCATCACTCCAGGTGATAGCCCCGGCCATTTTCAGCCGCGCGCCGCTGTAATACCCCGCGTGCCCCGGCCACCCATAAAGACGAACCTCCGCCCACGGGCCGCCATCTCAGGCAACACCACGCAATACTGCATGCAAGCGTATGCGAGTACTTCCGAAATTATACACAATCCGGTGCGGGGAGTGATACAGTGCCGCCGCGGCCTGGGGAACGGGGTGGCGATGTCGACAATTGGTGGCACGATCAACCATGGCATCACGCTGGGGAGCCCTGGATACTATTCCCCCCTCAGCATCACCGCCGCCGGCTACGTCAGCAACAATGGCACCAGCTTCGCCATCACCGGCCAAATCGGCACGGTGATCAACAGCGGCACGGTGCGGTCCACCGGCACCTACGCCGCCATCTACCTCTACACCGCCACCCTCATCAATCACGGCACCGTCGACTCCACCTATCGCGGCGTGGATATCCGCAGCCTGGGCTCGGTCAACAACACCGGCACCATCATCGGCGGCCGCTGGGGCATCAGCGGCGAGCACCTCGCCACCATCACCAACAGCGGAACCGTCCAGTCAAGCGGCAATGGAATTCAACTGTTCGTGGGCGGCGCCATCACCAATTCCGCCGCCATCATCGGCCTCAATGGGCTGGCGATCTCCGGCGCCACCGGCACCGTGGACAACACCGGCACCATCACCGCGAGCTACGGCACCGGCGTCCGCCTGGATAGCGGCGGCACCATCACCAACGCCGCGGGCGGCGCGATCCTGGAAGGCGGTGACTATGTCGCCGTCGCCATCAACGGCGGCCCCGGCCGCATCGTCAACGCCGGCACCATCCAGGGCTATGTCGGCATCGCCGGCGACAGCACCGGCATGACGGTGGTCAACAGCGGCACCATCATCGGCACCAGCGGCACCGCCATCGCCTTCGGCACCGGCAATGACCGCTTGCAACTCCTGCCCGGCGCCCTCGCCATCACCGGCCTGGTGGATGGCGGCGGCGGCGCCGACAAGCTCGAATTCCTCTCCGCCGCCAGCGCCGGCACCCTCACCGGAACCGGCGCCACGTTCAGCGGCTTCCACGCCGCCACCATCGATACCGGCGCCGCCTGGACCATCGCCGGCACCACCACGCTCGCCACCGGCACCACCCTCGCCGACCTCGGAACCCTCATCGTCGCCGGCAGCCTCACCTCGGGCGCCGCGATCACCGCCCCCCAGTCCACCGGCCTGCGCCTGCTGCCGGGCGCGTCCTTCACCAACCTGGCCGGCGGCGCACTGAGCCTCGCGGCCAGCAACTACAACACCTACGACCCGGTGATCCGCGGCAGCGCCGGCGGCCCCAGCACCATCACCAACCTCGGCACCATCCGCAACGGCCAGGCCGGCATCTACCTCCCCGCCGGCGGCACCATCACCAACGGCGCCACCAACACCACCACCGCCCTCATCTACGCCCATGACGGCGTGGCCAACGGCTTCGGCACCACGGCATCGGTGATCAACTACGGCACCATTATCGGCAACTACGCCGGGGCCACCGGCGCCCACCGCGCTCTCGACCTGCTCAACGGCATCGTCACCAACGGCGCACCGGGCTCCACCGCCGCCCTGCTGGTGGGCGGCGTCGGCGTGATGTTCCAGGAGACGCTGTCGGTGCTGCGGAACTTCGGCACCATCCACGGTACCTACAGCAGCGGCATCGGCGTCGATATCTACTATGGCCGCGGCGGCACCGTCATCAACGGCGGCACCATCATCGGCACCGACGCCGCGATCAGCTTCGGCACCGCCACCCGGTTCGGCGCCGTCGGCGGCAACCTCGTGCAACTCTACCCCGGCTCCACCCTGATCGGCCAGGTCCGCGCCCCCGGCCCCGGCAACCGCCTGCAACTCTCCGCCCTGCCCGGCAGTGCCGCCCAGATCGGCACGATTTCCGCCATCGGCACCAGCTTCACCGGCTTCGGCACCATCACCGTCGATCCCGGCGCCGCGTGGCAACTGAACGGCAGCAGCGCCCTGGGCATCGGGGTCACGCTGTCCAACGCCGGCACCCTGATCACCACCGGCCCGCTCGACATCACCGACAACGTCGCCCTGCAACTGCTGCCCGGCGCCTATCTGCGCAATGACCCGGGCGGCACCATCACCGCCGACGGCACCGTGGTGCCAGCCAGCCCCGCCGTGTTCGGCCAGGCCGGCGGCGCCGCCACCATCGTCAATCGCGGCCTCATCCGCGGCGCCCTCGGCAACGGCATCTCCCTGGCCGGCGGCGGCACCATCACCAACAGCGGCACCATCGCCGCCACCGCCACCGCCATCGCCTTCGGCGGCACCGCCGACAGCCTGCTGATCCTCGAATCCGGCTACCACCTGCAAGGCGCCGTCATCGGCTCGCCCACCGCCCACACCACGGCGGAACTGCGCGGCACCGTCGCATCCCCCGTCACCGCCACCTACTCCAGCCTCGGCCTGGTCAACGTCGGCACCCTGGCCTTCGCTCCCGGCGCCACCAACGCCGCCACCCTCGTACTGACCGACACCACCACCCTGCCCACCACCATCGCCCACTTCACTGCCCCGCACGACACCATCGACTTCACCGCCCTCGATGACACGGCGGACAACGCGGTGACGCATTTCGACACCATCACCAACCGCCTTACCATCACCGCCGGCGCCGCCTCGGTCGCCCTGCAACTCGATGCCGAATCCTACGCCGGCCTCTCCTTCCTGGCCCTCCCCGACGGCAGCGGCGGCACCGCCGTGCAGGCCCTGGCGCTGACCCCCCCGCACATCGCGGGCACCACCCCCAACCAGGGAGTGCCCGACCAACGCCCGATCGCCCCGTTCCCCACCCTCGCCATCACCGACACCAGCGCCCCGGCGCACGAGACGGTCACCGTCAGCCTCTCCACCGCGACGGACGGCGCGCTATCGAACCTCGCGGGCGGCACGTTCGATCCGACGGCCGGCGTCTACACCATCACCGGCAGCCCAACCGCCGTCTCCGCCGCCCTCGCCGGCCTCGTCTTCACCCCCAACCCCCACCCGGCAGCCCTGCTGCAAACCACCGGCTTCACCATCGCCGTCGACAACGGCTCCGGCCCGGTCACCGACAGTTCCACCCAGGTGACCAGCGTCCGCCAGGTCCTCGGCCTCGCCGTGCTGCCGCCAGGCTCCATCGACGTCACGGTATCCCAGACCGGCACCACCTTTCCCGCCCCCGGCGCCGGCCGCATCGGCGAGGCGGTGGTCCTCGCCCCCACGCCCGGCGCCACCTTCGCCCTGCCAACCGGGGACCGGGCGGAATTCCTTGGCGGCACCGCCAACGCCACCTTCTACGACCCCGGCTCCCTCGGCGCCCTCCTCGCCGGCAATGCGGGCAATGACCGCATCCTCGCCGGCACCGGCAGCGACACCGTCATCACCGGCACCGGCGCCAACAGCGTGCTGCTCGGCGCCGGCGCCGATTTCGTCGCCTCCTCCGGGAATGACCTCATCGTCGGCGCCGGCGGCCTCGCCACCATCGCCACCGGCACCAGCAACGCGGCGATCTTCCTCGGCGCCGGCAGCACCAGCGTCGGCACCGGGGCGGGCGGCCACAGCACCGTGGTGGCCGGCAGCGGTGCCGCGACCATCACCACCAACGGCGGCACCACGATCTTCCTCGGCACCGGCCCGGCCCAGGTCACCACCAACGGCACGGACACCGTGGCCGCCGGGGCAGGGGCCGCCACCATCAACGCGGCCATCGGCAATCCCTTCCTCTACGGCGGCACCGGGTCGCTCGATGTCATCGCCGGCGCCGGGGCGGCCACCATCCTCGGTGCCACCGGTGCGCTCACCGTCACCGGCGGTACCGGTCCCACCCTCGTGCTGGCGCGCGGGCCAACGCTGGTCGATGGCGGCCCCGGCACCGCCACGGTGGTCGGCGGCCCATCCGGCGCCATCACCGTGCAGGGCGGGGCAGGGGCGGGGGCCTATGCCGGCGGCAGCGGCGGCGGCAACCACATCGCGGGCGGCTCCGGCGCCGCCCTCATCGTCGGCGGCGGCGATGGCGATGTCCTCGCCGCGGGCGGCAGCGCCAGTGACACCATCGCCGCCGGCAGCGGTGCCGAAACCATCCTCGGCGGCGGCTCAACCGGCGCCGATTTCTTCTACGGCGGCACCGGCAGCACCCTCATCGAACCCGGCGCCGGCACCACCCAGATCCTCGCCGGCACCGGCAGCGAAACCATCATCGCCGGCACCGGCATCGAGGTCTTCGCCTTCGCCAGCGGCCGCCACGCCATCGCCGAAATCCACGGCTTTGACCCCACCCGCCAACTCATCGGCCTGCAAGGCTTCGCCCCCGGCGCGGCATCCACCGCACTCTCCGGCGCCGTCACCACCGGCGGCAATGAACGCCTGACCCTGTCCGACGGCACCCAGATCCAGTTCGTCGGCTTCACCGGCCTGACCGCGGCCAGCTTCGTCTGAACGCCCCTATCGCTTGGTCAGCCAGCGTTTGGCGATACGGCAGGCCACCGTGTACGCAGGGTTGAACACGTTGCCCACATCGTAGCGCACCACCTGGCCCATCAGGTGGCTGGCCGCGCGGGCATCCAGCCCATAATCCTCGCCAAGCCACCGCTGCATCTCCGTCGTCGCATGCTGCAACGCCTGGTCCAACGGCCGGGCATTGCCGACGGCGAAGATATCCTCCGCCGTCTCGCCCCGCGGCCACACGATGGTCCGCTTCAGCACATGGAACGTCACCTCCATCTCGAACGAGGTCTCGATCCCGGTGCCCACAATCTCCCCATCGCCCTGGCAGGCATGCCCGTCGCCGAGATAGAACAGGGCGCCCGGCACCGAAACCGGGAACCACGCCGTCGTCCCCGGCGCGAACAGCCGGTAGTCCATGTTGCCGCCGTTCTGCGCGCTGGTCGCCGTCGAGAACGCCTGCTCACCCGCCGGCGCCACCCCGAAGCAGCCGATCATCGGCTGCAACGGCGGCGCGAAATCCTCCAGCCCCTTCACCGGCTCGCGCAGCCGCACGGTGCCGGCGTTGCGGTTGATCTCCCACACCGCCCGCTCGCTCGCCGGCCGCTCGGTGATGGCCGCGGGGTCCAGCACGGTGAAGGCGAGGGGCGAATAGGTCCACCCGGTCGCCCGGCTCGGCGTCAGCCGGTTGATCGTCACCGCCAGGGTATCACCCGGCTCGGCCCCCTCGATGAAGAACGGCCCGGTCATCGGGTTCGGCCGCGGCGCCACCGCCATTTCGCGGGCATCGAGGCCCGAGGCGTCGATGGTATCGGTGATCACCGTATCCCCGTCCGCCACCCGCAGGCAGGGCTCGGCGGTGCCGATGACGTTGAAATAGCGGGTGGGATGAAAGTGGTGCGTGGCCATCGGGTCCCCCGGGAAATCGTATCGGCTGGGTCACGCTATGAAGCGAGGTCCTCCCGGTCAATCCCCGCCAGATGGCACACGGTGTCGAGCAGCACATTGGCCCCGCCCACCAGGTCCGCATCCAGCGTCCGCTCGCGCGGGTTGTGGCTGATGCCGTCGATGCTCGGCACGAAGATCATCGCCGCCGGGCACAGCCGGGCCATCATCTGCGCATCATGCCCGGCGCCCGACGTCATCCGCCGGGACCGCAGCCCCCGCCCCGCCGCCGCCCGCTCCACCGCCGCCACGATGGCGCCCTCGAAAATCACCGGCTCGAACCGCGCCAGCCGCTCCACCGAAATCGTCACCCCCTCGGCCTCCGCGAGTTCCACCAGGTAGCGCGCCAGCGCCGCCTCCTCCTCCCGCAGCCGCGCCTCGTCGGGGTCCCGCAGGTCCACCGTGAAGGTGGCGCGGGACGGGATGACATTGATGGCATTGGGTTCGAACGCCATGCACCCCACCGTCGCCACCGTCGGCACATTGCCCCGCCCGGCCCGATCGCGCAGGAAGGTGATCACCCGGGCGGCCGCCTGCCCGGCATCATGGCGCATCGACATCGGCGTGGTGCCGGCATGATTGGCCACCCCGTCGATGGTCACCCGCTGCCACGAAATCCCCTGCAGATTCTCCACCGCCCCGATCGGCACGCCTTCCCGATCCAGCACCGGCCCCTGCTCGATATGCAGCTCGACATAGGCATGCGGCCGCAGAAACCCCGGCTCATGCGGCCCCGCATAGCCGATGCGGGCCAACTCCGCCCCCAGCACCGCCCCATCCGTCCCCACCGTCGCCAACCCCGCCTCCAAGGCAAGCCCACCGGCATAGACCAGCGAGCCCAGCATATCCGGCGCGAAACGCACCCCCTCCTCGTTGGTGAACGCCGCCACCACCACCGGCCGCCCCGGCGCCATCCCGGCGGCCCGCATGGTCTCGATCACCTCCAGCCCAGCCAGCACCCCGTAGCACCCGTCGAATATCCCGGCATTGATCACGGTATCGATGTGGGACCCCACCATCACCGGCGCCAGCGCCGGATCACCCCCCCGCCAGATGCCGAACAAATTGCCGATCCGGTCCACCGCCACCTCCAGCCCGGCTGCCGCGAACCACCCCGCCACCAGGTCCCGCCCGGCCTTCTCCGCGTCGGAGGCCGCCAGCCGCGTCGGCCCATCGCCCCCCTCCCGCCCGATCGCGCCAAGCTGCCGCAGCCGCCCGAGCAGGCGGGACGCATCGACAGCGGCGGGATGTTGCGGGACCATGGGCACACTCCTCGGCAGGGGATTCGCCCGCAATATCCCCGCTGCCCGCCGCCCCGGCTACCCCCGACCACCCGCAAAGCCCAACCGGAGCATCCCCATGAGCCTGGCCCCCCAGCCCCCGCAGGGCGAAAACTGGCTGCTGACCAAACCCTCGGCCACCGGCCGGCGCGGCATCGTGGTCTCCCAGGCCCGCCCGGGCGCCGAGGCCGGCATCGCCATCCTCGAAGCCGGCGGCAACGCCATCGATGCCGCGGTCGGCACCGCGATGGCCCTGGCGAGCCAGGAACCCTGGAACTCCGGCCTCGGCGGCTACGGCGGTTTCGCCGTCGTCCACCGCGCCGGGCAACCCATCGCCGAGGTGGTCGATTTCGGCCCGGTCTCGCCGCGCAACCTCACCACCGCCAATTTCCGCCTCACCGGCCGCATGTCCGAACAGGGTTTCCGCTGGCCCGAGGTCGAGGGCGACACCAACATCCACGGCCCCCTCGCCGTTGCGGTGCCGAGCGCGGTCGCCGGCTGCGAACGGCTCCACACCGCCTGGGGCCGCCTGCCGATGGCCGAGGTGATGGCCCCGGCCGTCGCCCTGGCCAAGCGCGGCCTGCTGCAGGATTGGTTCACCACCCTCAAAATCGCCACCGCCGCGCCCGACCTGCGCCGCTACCCCGAAAGCGCCCGCATCTACCTGCGCGACGGCCTGCCCCCGGTGCCCCCCGCCGACGGCAACCCCGGCTTCATGCCGCTGGGCAACCTCGCCGCCACCATGGAACACCTCGCCCGCGCCGGCTGGCGGGACTTCTACGAGGGCGAGATCGCCGCGGCCTTCCTGCGCGACCAGGCCCGCGTCGGCGGCGTGATCGACGCCGGGGACCTGCGCGCCTGCACCGCCCGCATCGTCCCCGCCCTCCAGGTGCCCTGGCGCAACGGCCGCACCCTGCAACTCGCCCCGGGGATGACCGCCTCGCCCACCCTGCACCGCATACTCCCCGCCATGGCCGCACTCCCCCTCGCCCCACAGCCGGACGGCGCCTGGTACCGCACGCTGGCCGCCGAACTCCGCGCCGCCTACGCCGCCCGCCTCGCCGGCCAGCCCGAGCCCGACGGCCACGAAACCTGCACCACCCACATCACCGTCTGCGACGCGGACGGCACCATGGTGACCATGACCACCACCCTCATGGCCAACATGGGCAGCCGCGTCGTGCTGCCCGAAACCGGCCTGCTGATGAACAACGGCATCATGCTGTTTGACCCGCGGCCCGGCCAACCCAACTCCATCGCCCCCGGCAAGCGCCTGCTCACCAACATGTGCCCGGTGATCCTGCGCGAGGGAGACCGCCCCATCCTCGCCGCCGGCGCCTCGGGCGGCCGGCACATCATGGCCGCCGTGTTCCAGTTGATGACCTACATCGCCGATTTCGCCATGCACCCCGAGGCCGCCGCCCACTTCCCCCGCATCTCCGTCGCCGGCCCGGACAAGGTGATCGCCGACATCGGCCTCGATGCCGCCATCATCGCTGCCCTCGCCGCTGACGGGCCCACCGAGGTGGTACGGCACGGCATCATGCCGGCCAACTTCGCCAACCCCAACGTCATCCTGCAACGCCCCGACGGCACCCGCACTGGCGCCTCCGACAACCGCTCGCCGTGGTCGGTGGCGCTGGCCCAGTAGCCGTTCAGCCCGCGCCGATATCCCAGAACAGCCCGGCCATCATCTCCAGCCCCTCACGCAGCACGCCGGCCAGGTTGTGCTCGTCCGGCGCATGCTGGTTGCAGCCGGGATAGGAGTGCGGCAGCCAGATGGTGGGCAGCCCGAGTTCCTCCACGAACACATCATTGGGCAGCGTGCCGCCGAAATTCGGCAGCAGGGCCGGCTTCTTGCCCGTGGTCAGCCTCACCGATTCCAGCACCCGCCCCACCCACGGATCGGCCGAACTGGTCCGCGTCGCGTTGCCGCCATCCGCCACCGTCACCCGCACCGCGCCGAAGCCATGCGCATCGAGGTGGCGTTGCAGGATCGGCTCCACATCGTGCCAGTCGAGCCC
This sequence comes from uncultured Rhodospirillales bacterium, assembly GCA_903845065.1. GTDB lineage: Bacteria > Pseudomonadota > Alphaproteobacteria > Acetobacterales > Acetobacteraceae > CAIYPH01. The sequence goes on from CAIMWH010000243.1 coordinate 10,769, forward strand.
GACGACGAAGCGCAGCATCACCACCGCCTCCGCGGTGCCCGGAATGGCGGCGGCCGGCTGGCGGATATTGCCGGCCGAGAACGCCAGGATCTCCAACGTGTTCCAGCCGAACACCCGCTCCGCCGGCGACAGCCCGGGCTCGCCCCAGTCGGGCTCCACCGCCGGCGCCCCCGGCCCGCCCGAAACCTCCACATCCGCCAGTGCCGCCCGCACCTCCGCCGGCAGCGCCACCGGCCGCAGCCCCTCCACCATCAGCCGCCCCCGTGCATCCGTCAGGCTCGCCAACGCATGGGTCAGCACCGTGGCCGCGTTGCTGATCAGCCCGCCCCAGTTGCCCGAATGATGCGCCCCCTCCCGCAGATGGGCCACCAGCCGCAGCCGCACCGCCCCGCGCGAGCCGAGAAACAGCGTCGGCCGCTCCGGGCTCAGCCGCGGCCCGTCCGAGGCGATCAGCACATCCGCCGCCAACGCCGCCCGCTCCTCCCGGCAGACCGCCCGCAACCCAGGCGACCCAAGTTCCTCCCCCATCTCCAGCAGCAGCTTCACATTGAACCCCAGCCGCCCCCGCACCTTCAGCACGCAGCCGAGGGCCGCGAGGTTGACGCTGTGCTGCCCTTTGTTGTCCGCCATGCCGCGCCCGTAGAGCCGCTCGCCATCCGGCGTGATCGCCCACGGATCGCGCCCCTCCGCCCAGGCGCCCGCCATCCCCGGCACCACATCGCCATGGCCATAGATCAACACCGTCGGCAGCCCATCCCCCTCATGGCGGGTGCCGAGCAGGAAATGCCCGCGCTCGCCGTGGCTGACAATCCGGCTGTCGAACCCCAGCCCGGCGAGATACGGCGCCATCTCATCGGTAAGATACGGCCGCATCTCCCCGGCACTGGCCGCCACCGGGCTCTCGGTATGCCGTGCTACCCGCCGGGCGAGCAGAGCGAGAAACTCCCCCGCATCGTACTGCCGCCCCGCCTCGGCCACCGCGGCCGCCCGCCCGTTCTCACCCACGACACAAAGTCTCCACCACCCGGCGGCGAACGGCGATCAGGCGGCGGTGCGGCATGCGAACTCTCCATCGGGCACAGGCCAAAACCATAGAACCGCTCCCCCCCATCGCCAAACCACCCCCCGCCTTTCGTCCGCCGCCGCCACGGTCTATCCACCCCGCATGCAAACCACCCCTCACGCGCGGGCCGGCGAAAACGCGCGCGGCGCCATGGCCATGCTCGGCGCCATCGCCCTGTTCATCGTCAATGACGCCATGATGAAACTGGCGAGCGAGGGCCTGCCCGCCGCCCAGACCATCGGCGTGCGCGGCGTGTTCGCCACCACCTGGATCATCCTCGCCGTACTCGGCAGCGGCCTGCGCCACCAGGCCCACCACGCCTTCGAACGCAGCACAATCGGCCGCGCCATGCTCGATGTCGCCAGCACGTTCACCTACCTCATCTCCCTGTTCAACATGCCGATGGCCCTCGCCGTCGCCATCGGCCAGACCGCGCCCCTGATGATGCTGATGCTTTCGGTGGTGTTCCTGCGCGAACACGTGCCGTGGAACCGCTGGATCGCCATGCTGGTCGGCTTCGCGGCGGTGCTCCTCGTCGCCCGCCCCGGCTCGGACGGCTTCACCTGGTGGGCCGCCCTCAGCCTGCTCGCCACCCTGTGCGGCGCCATGCGCGATACCTACACCCGCGTGGTGCCCCAGCGCGTGCCCTCGCTCATCATCACCCTGGCCAGCGCCGTCGCCGTCACCCTCACCGGCACCGGCCTCACCGCCATTGCCGGCTGGCAGCCGATGGCGGGGCAGCAATGGGCCCTGCTGTTCACCGCCTCGCTCTTCCTCGCCGGCGCCTATCACCTGATGATCGTGGCGATGCGCCTCGGCGAGGTCTCCTTCGTCGGCGGCTTCCGCTACGCCTCGCTCCCCGCCGGCGCCCTCATCGCCTGGGTGGTGTGGGGACACCTGCCCGACGTGCCGGCCCTCATCGGCATGGCGATCATCGTCGCCGCCGGCCTCTACCTCTTCCGCACCGGCCGGGCGCGACCCCAGGCGGGGCAATCGGGTGAAGCCGGCGCAGATCCAAGCAAGGCAGTTTTTCACCACCCGCTTCGCTAGAGACAGTGAGAAAGGGAGAAGGGAGTAGAATCTAGGCCCCGCCGACAGTCGACATGCCTGGCTCCCTTCACTTCTCCCTGTCTCACTGTCTCTAGCGAAGCGGGTGGTGCAATTCCTGACTTGCCTCGCTGACACAAGCGGCCTTCACCCGATTGCCCGGGCGGCCCCAGGCGCAACCATTGTAAATCCGCCCGGAACGTGGCTACGCTCCAACTTCAAGATCGCGGCAGGGGGACATGCCATGGCAAATCGTTGGTTGATTGCGGGCGGCGCGGCATTGGCGCTGGGCATCGGCACGGCACGCGCCGACACCCTGGTGGTCTGCTCCGAGGCCAGCCCGGACGCGCTGAACGCGGCGCTGAGCGATTCCAACACCAGCTTCGACGTCAGCGAACAAATCGCCGACCGCCTGGTGGAAATGGAAATCGGCGGCTCCAAGGTCATCCCCGCCCTGGCGGAATCCTGGACCATCTCGCCCGACGGCCTGCGCTACACCTTCAAGCTGCGCCACGGCGTGAAGTTCCAGTCGAGCGACAAGTTCAAGCCGACGCGCGAGATGAACGCCGATGACGTGGTGTTCAGCTTCTCCCGCATGTACGACAAGGCCAACAAGTACCACTCCCTCGGCACCTCGATCTACCCGATGTATGACGACTTCATCGGCCCGGCCCTCAAATCCGTCAGCAAGATCAGCGACGACACCGTGCTGTTCGAACTCAAGGTGCCCTCTGCCTCCCTGCTGAGCGCCCTCACCGTGCAGTCCTTCTCGGTCTGGCCGGCCGAATACGCCGCCGCGATGGACAAGGCCGGCACGCCCGACCAGTTCGACCTCGCGCCCCTCGGCACCGGGCCGTTCCAACTCGTGCAGTACCAGAAGGACAGCCTGATCCGCTTCCGCGCCAACCCGGACTTCTGGGGCGCCGGCGGCCCGATGAAGGAACGCGCCGCCGGCGTGGACCAGTTGGTGTTCTCCATCGCGAAGGACCCCGCCATCCGCTTCGCCAAGCTGCGCACCGGCGAATGCCAGGTGGCCCGCTACCCGAGCCCGGCCGACCTGCCGGCGATGCGCACCACCCCCGGCATCGTCGTCCCCGCCGCCCCGGTGGCCGCCGAAAGCACGCTCGCCTTCCGCGTCGACAAGAAGCCCTTCAATGACCGCCGGGTGCGCGAGGCGCTGGCGATTTCCATCGACATCAACTCCATCCTCGATGCCGTCTTCCAGGGCAGCGGCGTGCCCTCCGCCTCCCTGGTGCCCTCCGCCCTGTGGGGCCACAACGCCACCCTGAAGCCCCGCGCCCAGGACACCGCCCGCGCCAAGGCCCTGCTCGCCGAAGCCGGCTACCCCAACGGCTTCACCACCGACCTCTGGGCCATCCCGGTCACCCGCGCCTACATGCCCAACGGCCGCCGCACCGCCGAACTCATCCAGGCCGACTGGGCCAAGATCGGCGTCACCGCCAAGATCGTCACCTTCGAATGGGGCGAATTCCTCAAGCGCCGCCGCGCCGGCGAGGCCGACGTCACCATGATGGGCGGCACGTGGGACTATCCGGACCCCAGCGAACTCCTGGTATGGAACACCTGTGACGCCATCGCCGGCGGCAACAACGTCTCGCACTGGTGCAACAAGGACTTCACCGCGATGGTGCAGAAGGCCGACATCGTCACCGACCAGGCCGAGCGCGCGAAGCTCTACGAGCAGGCCCAGGTGCTGTACCATGAGGACATCCCTGGCATCATCCTGGCCGACGTGAAGGGCTTCGGCGCCGTGCGGGACAATGTGGTGGGCTTCAAGCTCCACTTCCTCGGCGGCCAGCCCTTCGGCGGCGTCAGCCTGAAGAAGTAGCCCGCACCAACCGCGGTCGCACCCTTGCAACCCGGCCGCGGTTGAACCAAACGGATACCCACGCCGTGTTTCCCGCCCCGCCGCTTGCGGCGGGGCGGTCATTTGATGAAGTGGGTTCGTTTGAGCATGTCCTGCAACTTCCTCGACACCTTGTCCCTCGCCGGCCTCGTCGCGCCCACCCCCGCCGCGGCCTTCTGGGCCGACCACTGGGAGCGCCATCCGCTGGTGGTGCATCGCCGCACCCCCGATTTTTATGACGGCCTCTACAGCCTCGATGATTTTGACGCAGCCCTGACCCGCGCCCCCGCCTACGTCAAAACCGCCGACGCCGCCGCCGGCAAGGGCAGCACCCACAAGTCCGATTCCGCGCAGGCACTGGAAACCCTCCTCGCCGACATGCGCGCCGGCGGCACCCTCATCCTCGATGCGCTCCACCGGGTTGACCCCCGGCTCGCCCGCCTCTGCTCCACCCTGGCGCACGAATTCGGCCACACCTTCCAGACCAACCTCTATCTCACCCCGCCGCACGGCAAGGGCTTCGCCGCCCACTGGGACAACCATGACGTGTTCATCCTCCAGGTGGTGGGCTCGAAACACTGGAAGATCGAAACCACCCGCCGCGCCTTCCCTACCAGGGACGAAAACATCGCGGCCGCCGATCGGGAACTGCGCGGCGAGCTGATGGAGTTCACCCTCGAACAGGGGGACCTGATCTACATCCCCCGCGGCTTCGTCCACGCCGCCGAATGTGGCGCCGATGCCTCGCTGCACATCACCCTGGGCGTCAATCCCGTCATCCTGGCGGACCTGCTGCACGCCGCGATCAAGGCCGCCACCCTGGGCCGCGAGCCCCTGCGCGCCGCGCTGCCGCCCGGCTTCATGCAGGGCGGCCCGGCCACCCTCGCCGCCCAGGCCGCCGCGGCCCTGCGCGAAATCGCCGACCCGGCCTTCCTCGCCGGCGTGGTCGACCAGTTCCGCGACGAACGGGTCCGCGCCTTCCCGCTCGACATCTCCGGCCAGGTCGCCGCCTTCTTCCGCCCCCGCCCGCTCGCCCTGGCGGACATCGTCGGGCCGCGCCCCGGCACCGCGCTGCGCATGCGCACCGAAGGTGACGCCGTGCGCATTCATCTCGGCGCCCGCACCATCCTCTTCCCCGGCCTCTTCGCCCCGGCCCTCGCCTACGCCCTCGACACCCCGTCCTTCCCCATCGCCGCCCTCCCCGGCGCCCTGGAAGACGAGGAACGGATCGTGTTCGTCGAACGCCTGCTCGAGGAGGGGCTCCTGGTGCGAGACCCCCGGCCGATCACCCCGGCGGCGGCATAACCGCCGGCACCCGGCGCCAAACCCGCGCCTGCGCATACCGCCAGGCCTGCAACAACGGCAGCACCGCCAGGTCGTTGGCCAGCTTGAGCGGAATATAGGCGAACGCCAACCGCCGCGGCAGCGCCAGGGACGCGATATAGTGCGGCCCCGGCAGGATCAGGCTGCGCGCGGCAAACCGCAGCCGCCGCACCACCCCGTCATGCAGCCGCATCCGATCGAGCGAAAGCGCCGAACCCTCCTCCGGGTCCGACGGATCGGGCGCCTGCCACCGCCGCACGATCCGCTCCACCATCGGCCGGATCGCCGGATCGCCGGCCACCAGCGCCGCCACCGCCGCGGGCACGCGCGCCTGGAAACACCCCTGCGCCAGCGCCACCGCCAGCAGCACCATCCGCAGGCACCCCTGCGCCCGCGCCCGCCCCAGGATCGCCTCCCAGTCCAGCCCGTCCCGCGCGTCGATGAACGCGGCCACATCGCAGGCCCACTTGATGTTCCACCACACCTCCTTGCCGCCGTGGATGGCGAGGATCACGAACTCGTCCTCCGCCGCCAGCGTCAGCATCGCCCGCCCGCCCAGCAGCACCGGCACCGCCCGCCGCCACAGCCCCTCGTAGTCGATATCAAGCGCCATCTTGCGCAGGTCAGCCGCGAATGGGGCTCGATCGCGGTGCCGACTGTCGCGTTGAAAATAATCTCCTGGCCCTGGATGCGATGGATCAGGTCAAGCTGCACCGTGGTCAGCGCCGTCGTGCGCGGGTAGCCGATACCGTCCAGCACCGCGATCGCGGCGGGCAGGTCGGCCTCGCGGATCAGGAAATCGAGGTCCCGGAAAGACCGCCGCCCGATGCCGCCGAATGTCTGGATCGCCAGGATCGGCCCCTTGAACGGGATCGCCGCCACCCCGGCCCGATCCAGCGCCGCGATCAGGTCGGCCAGCTCGCTGAACAGCGCGATGTTCTTCCGCCGCGCCTGCTCCGTCACCGCCGCGAACGCATCCAGCAGGTCCGCCGGCACCAGGTCCGCCGCCACCCGTTGCAGCGTCGCCCCGGCCAGCCCCACCAACCCATGGTCGATCGCCGCCTGGGCGAACCCCGTCCAGTCCGGCCCGGCCGCGATCGCCGCGCGGATCGCCGCCTCGTCGGGCGCACTGGTGCGCACCCGGGCGCAGGCCAGCAACAGCCGCATCGCGGGGGGGAGCGTGGTGGTGGGGTCAGACATCGCGCACGCAGGAGCGTCCCACCGGTTGTCGGCATTCATGAAAGCGGCAAATTCGCTGCCCGAAACTACGGCCTGGACGCCCCGGGTTCAAGCGCGGCGGGGTATTCTCCGCCTCCCGCGAATCCGCTATCACCCACCCGACCGCGCCCGGTCGCGCGTTCCGCCCTCACCCTGGCGGGCGACAGAGTAGGAAGCCATGGCGACCGAGCCCATCCCGACCACCCCGCGCGATGGCCTCGCGCTGCTGCCGCTCGATGACGACACGGTGGTGTTCTGCGCCCAGACCCAGCGCCTGGCCGGCCTCAACCCCACCGCCACCGCCATCCTGCGCGGCCTGCAAGCCGGCCAATCGCCGGCCGACCTCGCCCACGCCCTCGCCACCGCGGCCGGCCTCGGCACCGACCAGGCCCAACATTGGGTGGCAACCACCCTGGCCGCCCTGCGCACCCACGGCATGCTCGCCGGCTGCGACCCCACCCCCACCCCGGCCGACCCGCTGGCGGACGCAAGGCAAGCCGCCGCCCACCGCATCGCCCACCTGCCACCCCTCGGTGATTTCACCCCGGCGGCCGAGCGGCACTACCGCCTGCTCGGCACCAGCTTCCGCATCCGCTACGCCCACCCGGCCCAGATCCGCCTCGTCGATTCCATCCTCGGCCACCTCGCCGCCCCCAACGCCCCCACCCCGCATTGCATCATCGACCTGCCGGGTGAAATCTGGTCGGGCACCCAGATGCGCACCGCCATCTACCGTGACGGCCAGCCCGTCGGCCAGGCAGAGCGCCTGTCCTACCTCGGCCCGCAGGTGAAGGCGGCGGTCTGGCAGGCCGCGGTCAACGCGCATGACTTCCTGCTTTACATCCACGCCGGCGTGGTCGGCACCGGGCGCGCCTGCGTCCTGCTGCCGGCGGCACCCGGCAGCGGCAAATCCTCCCTCACCGCCGCCCTGGTCCATCGCGGCTACACCTACTTCTCCGACGAAGTGGCCCTGATCGAACCCGCCACCTTCCGCGTCCCCCCGGTCCCGCTGGCCATCTGCGTCAAGAAAACCGGCTGGAACCTGATGGCCGAATTCCACCCCGCCATCCTGGACCTCCCGCTGCACCGGCGCGAAGACGCCAAGGTGGTGCGCTACCTCCCCCCGCCCGCCCACGCTGCCCATCCCGCCCCGGTGCGCCACATCATCTTCCCCCGCTACACCAAGGACGCCCCCACCACCCTCGCCCCCATCACCCGCGCCGCCGCACTCGGGCGCCTGATGGACGAGTGCATGGCCCTGCGCGGCCGGCTGGACCGCACGACGGTCGGGCAACTCGTCCACTGGATCGCCGGGATCGACTGCTTCGATCTGACATTTTCGTCACTGGACGCGGCGGCAACCGCGGTGGCGCGGGTCATCGGCCGGTTCGATCCGCCCGAAAATGCGATCCAACGTCAAAATGTGTCGCCCATAAACCTTGACGGTTCAGAACGGAGCCGCTAATAGTGTTTCGTCTGATTTTCTGAACAATTCCAGCAATATGCTACAATGCGGGGACGATAATGAACGATTCTACCACGCCTGAAACCGCCGCGCCGGAGCAGGCGACGCGCCGCGAGTTCTTCAAGACCTCGTCCCAGGTGGCGATCACCGCGCCCGCGGTTGCGCTCCTGCTGAGCGCCGCGTCAAAGCCGGCGGTAGCGGGCACTCAGTACTCCACCGTCAACGGGACCGATGGCGGCACGTTCTCGGCGGATGGCGATAGTCCCACGGACGACACCGTCGTCATCCCCGGCGACGGCCTGCTCCCGCCCTGATCCCCCACGGCGTCCCGCTCGCGCGGCGCCATGGCTTCGGGCTCGCCCACGCAACACAGAGGTCCCGCGAACCGCGGCCTCTGTGTTTTGCTGTACACCGCCCCGTCCGGCACCCCGGTTTACAAGCGCGGCGCCACATTCGAGATTGCCGCAGCCTGGTCCATCTGCCGGATCAGCGAACAGCACCAGAGGTACGAGGATGCGCTCCAACAAAATCAAACAGATGTGGCAGGCCGGCCAATACGTCACGCTCGGCTGGCTCTCCGTGTCGCACGGTTTCACCGCCGAAGTCATGGCGCGCCAAGGCTTCGATGCCCTGTGCGTGGACCTGCAACACGGTCTTTCCGAGATGAAAGACGTCGCCCCCCTGCTCCAGGCCATCTCCCAGACGGACACCGTCCCGGTCGTCCGCGTGGCCTGGAACGAGCCGGCCGCCATCATGAAAGCGCTCGACCTCGGCGCCTATGCCATCATCGTGCCCCTGGTCAACACCGCCGAGGAGGCGGCCCTCGCGGTCGCCGCCTGCCGCTATCCCCCGGTCGGCATGCGCTCCTCCGGCCCGGTCCGCGCCATCCACTACGGCGGGCCCGACTATGTGGCCAAGGCCAACGACGAGATCGTCATCATGGCGATGATCGAAACCAAGGAAGGCCTGGCCAACCTCGACGCCATCTGCGCCACCCCGGGGCTGGACGCCGTCTACATCGGCCCCGCCGACCTCTCCTTCGCCCTCGGCCTCACCCCGCGCGGCGACAACCCCGATCCGCTCCATCTCGCCACCTGCGACAAGATCCGTGAAACCGCCCACCGCCACGGCATCAAGTGCGTCATGCACTGCGCCAGCGCGGACTTCGCGGCCGGCGCGGTCAAGCGCGGCTTCGACATGGTCATGCTGACCTCCGACGTCTCCTGCATGATCGCCGGCGCCCGCGCCCAACTCGACGAACTCAAGTCCAAGGCCGGCTAGGCCCCAGCAGACCAACGCGGCCCGGATGAAAATCCGGGCCGTGACCGCCTCACGCCACGGACAACGCCGCCACCGCGAGATCCGCCGCCAGCCGCGCCCCCCGCCGCTCCGGATCGCCCGACGGATCATACGCCGCGATCCCCAGGCACCGCAGCGGAACCGCCCGCGCCGCCGCCGTCACCGAGGCCACCAGCGCCGCCCGGGTCGGCCAGTTCGGCGCCGGCGTCAACGCGCCCGGTAATTCATCGGGCCCGGCCACGTCCAGGTCGATATGCATGTACCAGCCCGGCGCCGCCCCGGCCCGCGGCGCCAGCAGCGCCGTGGTGCGCCCGGCCGCATCGCCCCCCATCGCCGCCGCGTCCAGCCGCGCGATCGGATGCGCATCGAGCGCCGCCTCCTCCTCCACATCCAGGTCCGAAGCCCCCAGCAGCGCCGCCGCCTCCGCCCGCACCGGCGCCTTCAACCCGGCCGCCTCGCGCCAGTCCGCGAACTCCCACCCCAGGCAAACCGCATATGGCATGCCGCCGAGCAGCCCGGTCGAGGTGGTGCGCAGCGTGTGCATGTCGCCATGCGCGTCGTACCACACGATCCCCGCCCCCCCGCAGGCCCGCGCCACCCCGCCCGCCGGCCCCACCGCCTGCGTGCAGTTGCCCTCCAGCACCAGCGGCATCGCCCCCCGCCCGATCGCCGCGGCCACCACGTCCGACACCATGGACGCGATGATGCCAAGATTGGTGACCGGATCGCGGGTCCGCCGCTCGCGCGGGAAGGCGATCTCCACCGTGTCCTCCACCACATGGCCATGCCGCCGCAACGCCTCGGCCAGTCCGCCCTGCATCATCGCCGCCGGCCCCCGCGCCGCCCCCCAGCGCGCGACATCACCGGCATAAGGCACGAGAACAGGGACGATCTGCATGACAACTCCCAACACGGCACCAACCCGGGCCAGCGGCAGGATAGCCGCCGCCCCGGATCGCCGGCAATTCCACCAAACCGCCGCCCTAGTCCGTGACGCAGGCAAAGCTCCCGGCCTGGTTCACATCCCCGCTGCCGGCGTATTTCGGCCATGACGGATACTCGCACAACGGCCGCGTGCGCCCCTTGGTGGCGGCATTGGTATCCGCCACCACCTGCGCGCCCGGCACCTTGCCGCCATCCACCCACCCATCCAGCGCCGGCAGCGAATCCCATGCCGCCATGAACGCGCTCAGCCCACCGGCGCCATGCCCATACCCCGGCACGGTGTAGAACCTGGCAAACTGCCGCACCGTCGGCGCCCCCATCCGCTCATGCAGCCGGTTCCACCACAGCACCGTCGAACGCGGCGTCACCACCGCATCGGCCAGCCCATGCACCACCAGCAGCTTGCCGCCATGGGCCTGGAACGCGAAAAACTCCGGCGACGGCACATCCAGCATCCCCTCCACATAGGACAGCCGCTGCTGCCACACGCCGGGGTTCTCCGGGTCCACCGCCAGCGAATTCACCGCCGGATCGCGCGCCACCGCATAGCGGATCAACTGGTCCCAGAAAATCGCGGTGATCGACTGCGTCGCCGTCGGCGGCGAAACCGGCGGCGTGGTGCCAAGCTGCTGCGCCCCGCGCAGGTCCGCGCCCGACAGCACCGGCCAGCCCTGGAACGCGGTCTCCCCGCTGCCGAGCGGAAACTTGAAGCTCACCGGCGACTCGATGGTGCGAATAGCGGCAATCTGCGGATCGGACAGGCAGCCATCCCCCGTATCCGCCCCCCCGGCGCAGCGCAGCGTGCCGATATCGAACCGGCACGCACCGGGATTCGAGATGAGCCCATCCTTCACCCCATCGAGCCCATCGCAGGCCGACATCACCGCATTGAACAGCAGCCCCTGCTTGGCCGCATTGGGATACGCCCCCGGCGCCGCAATCGCCCGCGCCATCCGCCCGAACCCCATCGCATTCACCACGGCGGACCAATAGGGATAGGCGACGATGGCGCCATCATAGTCCTGCGGCCACCGCGCCAGCACCACGAACCCCTCGCGCCCGCCGTTGGAGCCGCCGGCATAGTAGTTCCGCACCGGCGTGCGCTCGTAGCGCCGCACGATGATCTGCATCGCCGCATCGCGGGTCTTCTTCAGCGCATCCGCCGCGTAGTTGGCCAGCGCCTCGTCATTCATCGCGAAGCTGCCGTCCACGTTGGGGAACGCCACCGCCGCATTGGTGCCCTGGTGGCCCGAATCGCCGCCGAACACCGCATAGCCGCGCGAAACCGGCGGCGGCCGGTCGGCCGGCCCCACCGTCTGCTGGCCCGCCACATTGGGCACCAGCCCATCGAACCCACCGCCGCCCAGCATCAGCGTCTTGCCGTTCCAGTCGCTCGGCAGCGCCACCGCGAACCGGATCTCAGGCGCCGCCGGATCAAGCGGCCGGATCGCGCCCGACACCTTGCAATGCTCGCCCACCAGCCCCGCCCCGGCCCCCGCCGCCGGCACGAACTGCGCCGCGGTCACCCGAGCCCCGCCGGTCGGCAGCCCGATCGCTCCCGGCGCGATCGTCACCGCATTCAGCAGCACGCATTTCTCCTCGGCCGGCGACGCAGCCTGCGCCCCCGTCGCCGAAGCCACGCAGGCAAACACCGGCGCGAGCACCGCTATCCGCATGTCCGTTCCCCCCAGTTCTGCCGTTCAACCGGCACTCTTGGTTATTGGTGGGGCAACGCTAGCAGACCCTCCGGCCAATCCCGAAGGTGTTTTCTTCCGGACCCGGCTGCTTTCCGCCAGGCGGGCGCTAGCTGATCACGATCCGCGGCCCCGCCTTCGCCGCCACCCCGCCCACCTTCTCCCACAACCGCCTGGCAATCGCCGCGAACGCCTGCGCCGGCGCGCTCGAAGGATCGGCCGCCGCGATCGGCGTGCCCTCATCGGCATGGGTACGAATTTCCAGCACCAGCGGAATTTCGCCCAGGAACTCCGCCCCCAACCGCTCCGCCTCCTTGCGCGCCCCGCCATGCCCGAAAATTTCGGCGCGATGGTTGCAGTTCGGGCAGCAGAAATAGCTCATGTTCTCGATCAGCCCGAGCACCGGCACCCGCGTCCGCTCGAACATCTTCACCCCGCGCCGCGCATCGAGCAGCGCAATATCCTGCGGCGTGGACACGATCACCGCCCCCGCCAGCGTCACCCGCTGCGCCATCGTCAACTGCGCATCCCCGGTCCCGGGCGGCATATCGACGATCATGATATCTAGCGGACCCCACTCCACCTGCCCCATCATCTGCTCCAGCGCGCCCATCACCATCGGCCCGCGCCAGATCATCGGGGTTTCCTCTTCCACCAGGAACCCGATCGACATCGCCTTCAGCCCCCACGCCGGCAGCGGGATCATCTTGTCGTTCACCACCTCCGGCTTGCGCGCCAGCCCCAGCATGCGCGGCAGGCTCGGCCCGTAGATATCGGCATCCAGCAACCCCACCCGCAGCCCCTGCTGCGCCAACGCCACCGCGAGGTTCACCGCCACGGTGGACTTGCCAACGCCGCCCTTGCCCGAAGCCACCGCCACGATCGCCGTCACATCCGGCAGTAGCACCGCCTTGGCCGGTGCCGCCTTGCCCTGCCCGTGCCCATGCTCGTGCGAGTGCGAATGCCCATGATCATGCGAATGCGCGGCCGCAGCCGGGGCAGGGGAGGGCGCCGCCTCCGCCTTGTGCGCCGTCAGCACGGCGGACACATTCTTCACCCCCTTCTCCCGCCCGAGCAGTTCCTCCACCTGCCGCCGCACCGGCTCCATCGCGGCGGCATGCGCCCGATCGGTGAGCAGCGACACATGGACGAGGCCGCCTTTCACCAGCACCTCCTCCACCAGTCCGGCGGTCACGATATCCCGCCCGCTCGCCGGATCGGCGATATCCCGCAGGCGATTGCGGAGATGGTCTTTGGTGGGCTCGCTCATGCGCTTGAAAACCTTCAGCAGCCGGTCAATATGCTTGTGGGCCATGACAGCGATATGGCCCCGTCGCGCCGTTCTGCCAATGCTGCTAATGCACGGCTCCATGCTATTGCCCCACCTGGCAATGCGCCGCCGTGCTAAGCGACAGCCGGTGCGCAGGGCCTTGCGCCTTACCGATGACAGGAGCCTCCCCACTTCATGCCTTGGAACACTGGCGAACCCGGCGGCCCTCCCGGTGGATCGGGCGGCGGATCGGGTGGGGGTAATGGCGGAGGTCCCAGCCCCTGGGGTACCCAAGGCGGCAATTCCGGCGGCCCGCGCCCCGGAGGCGGCGGTGGCCCCAACCGGCCCGGCGGCCCGTTTGGCGGCGGCGGCGGCGGCGGCGGCGGGCAGCCGCCCGAGATCGACGAGCTGATTTCCCGCGCCCAGACCTTCCTGCGCGACCTGCTGCCTCCCGGCGGCGGCGGCCGCGGGTCCGGCGGCGGACGCTTCTCCGGGTAGATC
>CAIMWH010000244.1 GCA_903845065.1 uncultured Rhodospirillales bacterium
GACGGCCTGCCGATCTCGATCGGCTCGTCCATGCGGCTGGTGGTCGGGCCGAACCAGGAAATGGCGGCACGGCAGCTGACGGTGAACGTCGCCGCCACCCAGACCAGCAACGCCAATATTTACGCCGGCTTTGTCCAGCCGCTGGTCGAGCCGCTGATCCCGAGCAACCGCTGGTACCTGTTCTCCGACCCGCTGGCGGCGCCGGTCTATGTCTACGGCTACCTCAACGGGGCGGAGGGGCCGCAGGTCACCACCGGTCCGGTCTCCGGCGTCGATGGCGTCGAGGTCTCCGTCATCTTCGACTTCGGGGTCGGCGCCATCGACTGGCGCGGCGCCTGGTTCAATCCCGGCACCTGATCCTGCCTGATCCTCGTCATCCACCAGCATCTAGCATCACAGCAGGGGCGCCTCCGGGCGCCTCCGCTGATTCCAAGGGGATTTCTCCACCATGAAGAACTTCGTCCAGCCCGGCGACAGCATCAACGTGACCGCGCCCTATGCGGTCAGTTCCGGCCAGGGTGTCCTGGTCGGCGGCCTGTTCGGTGTCGCAGCCTTTGACGCGGCCCTCAGCGCCACCCTCGAAATCCAGACCGAGGGTGTGTTCGATCTCACCAAGGAGCCGGCGCTGGCCATCGCCCAGGGCGCCCGGGTGTTCTGGGACAACACCAACCGCCGCGTCACCACCACGTCCAACGGCAACTTCCCCATTGGCGCGGCCACCGTCGCTGCGGCGACGTCCGACACCAACGTCCGCATCTGGATCGACGGCCAGGCGGCGCTGACGCCCGGCTCCATTGCGGCCCGCGTCGTCTCGCTGGTGCCGACGGCGGCGGCCAGCACCGATCTGACTGTGACCGTGCCGGCCGGGCATCTGCTGCGCATCTCCGAGCGCACCACCGTCGCCTATACCGGCACCACCGTGACCGTGCAGGTCGGCACCACCGCCGGTGGCGTCGATGTCGTGGCGGCGACCGACATCAAGGCGATCGCCTCGCGGGCGCTGACCCTGGTGGATGCCAGCACCGCCGCCTTCACCCCGCTGCCGGCCGGCACGCTCTATGTCCGCATTGCCCAGACCGGCCAGACTGCGGTTGGCGCTGGGCAGCTGATCTTCGAACTGTTGCCGACGGTCTGACGGCAATGGACCCGTTCAGCACCGCCATCGATGGCGTTATCGGCCGGGAGGGGCGTTACAGCAACGACCCGGCCGATCGCGGCGGCGAGACCATGTGGGGCATCACATCCGCCACGGCGCGCGCGGCGGGCTACTCCGGATCGATGGCGGAGATGCCGCGGGACACCGCGATGGCGATCTACCGGCAGCGCTATTGGACCGGACCGGGGCTCGATCGGCTGGCGTCCATCGATCAAGCCCTCGCGGTCCGTTTGCTCGATATCGGCGTCAACATGGGCCCGCCGGTCGGGATTGGCTTCCTGCAACGGGCGTTGAACGCGCTCAACCGCGGGGGCGCCGACTATCCCGACATCGCCGCGGACGGCGTGCTCGGTTCTGCCACGCTTGGGGCGGTGCAGGCGTTGCTCGCCCGGCGTGGCGATGATGGCCGCCGCGTATTGCTCGGCATGATCACGGCGCAGCAGTCAGTCCACTACCTCGAAATCGCCGAGCGCAATCCGACCCAGGAGGCGTTCGAGTTCGGCTGGCAGCTCAACCGCGCCCTCGGTGCCGGCCTTCCGTCCTGATCACAGGAGTTCCCCATGCTCGCAGCTCTGTTGCCGGCGCTCGTCCCGATCCTGGGCGATGCCATCCGCCGCCTGTTCCCCGATCCCGCCGAGGCGGCAAAGGCGCAGGCGGAACTCAACAACGCCCTGATGGCGAACGCCGCCAAGATCGAGGAGGCGGCGGCCAGCATCATCGCCGACGAGGCCAAGTCCGAGCACTGGCTGGCATCGTCCTGGCGCCCGATGGTGATGCTCACCTTCACCGCCCTGATCGTCGCCCGCTGGCTCGGCTATTCTGCCCCGGGGATCTCCGAGGCCGAGGTGCTGAAGCTGTGGGACATCGTTCAGCTTGGCCTGGGCGGCTACGTCATCGGCCGCAGCGCCGAAAAGATCGTGCCGCAGATCGCCGAAATGGTGGCCAAGCGATGAACGCCTTCGCCGCCATGCTCGATGTGTTGCATGCCGATCCCAATATCGGTGTCGATGCCGTCTACACGCGGGCGCCAGCCGCGGGCATCGCCCTGCGGGCCAGCCTGTCGCATCCGTCCGACCAGTTGCCCGGCCTCGGGGCGGTTGGCGTGCGCGCCGGCTCGATCACCGCAGACGTGCTGGCGTCGCAGTTGGGCGGGCTGGTCCCGAAACGCACTGACACCCTTACGATCGGCGCTACCACCTACCGGGTCGAGGACGTCGAGCGTGATCCGCTCGGTCTCACCTTCCGCCTGACAGTCGCGCCATGACCAGCCCGGTCACCGAGGCGGCGATGGCCGCCGTCACTGCGCGTCTGGTGGCGATGGTGCCAACCGCCATCGTCGAACGCGCGCGCAGAGCCCCAGTTGATATCGAGAGCGAGACACTGCCGCGGCTGGTGCTGCACGTCGACAATCTCGACGCGGACGCCGGCGCCGAACCGGGCGCAACCCACTATCGCATCGGCCTCACCGTGGTCGGCACCGCGATCGGCACCAGCGATCTCGATGCCCAGCAGGCAATCATTTCACTGCACGCATCGGTCGTCGCGGCGCTCGCCGGTTGGACACCCAGCACCGCCGGCCTCGGCGATGTCGCGGAACTCGGCGCCGATTTCCTGCTTCACGACGTCGACCAATCCGCCACGCCGGCCGGCGAGTTCGCCGCCCGCTTCGAGTTGCTCGCCGTCGCCCCGACCGGCTCCCCCTACCTCTGATCGGAGATCGCCATGACTTTGTCCCTCGTCCGCATGCGGTTTTCGGCCGCCGCGGCCAAGATCGAGACCACGCCCGGCACCGATGCCATCGCCGGCACACCTGCCAGTACCGACTGGATCGCTGGCGACTTCCAGGTCGACTTCAACCCGCAGGTGATCGACAACCCCGAACTCACCGGCACCCTCGACAAGGCCCCGTCCATCGTCGGTGGGCTGCGGCCGCAGATCAAAATGCGGGTGCCGTTGCGCGGCGTCGGCACCGCCGGAACCGCCCCCGACTTCGGCAAGCTGCTGCGCTGCTGCACCATGATCGAGACTACCACCGCGGCCGCGGTCGGTGCTCCCACGGCGGCAACCGCCGGCACCACCAGCACCATCACGCTCGGCGTC
This sequence comes from uncultured Rhodospirillales bacterium, assembly GCA_903845065.1. GTDB lineage: Bacteria > Pseudomonadota > Alphaproteobacteria > Acetobacterales > Acetobacteraceae > CAIYPH01. The sequence continues at coordinate 3,257 of CAIMWH010000244.1, forward strand.
CCGTTCGGCACCACCGCCCAGCAGTATCGCGGCATGCCGTTGCTGCTATCCGGCGATCGCACGGTCACCACCGGCATCGCCGACTACACCTCCGGCAAGGTCGCGACTGTCGGCGAAACCATGGCGACCGCCATGACCGTTTCCACGCTGGCCCAGGTTCCGATCAATGTCCTCTACGGCCCGACGTCGGACGAGAGCCAGTACAAGACCTGCACCATCTATTTCTATGCCGATGGGCTGCAATGGACCTTCACCGGCTGCCAGGGCACTTGGTCGCTGGAACTGACCTCGGGCGGCATCGGCTACCTCAACTTCGAGATGCAGGGCCAGATGGGCATTCATGGCACCGCCGCCATGCCGTCCGGCTGGAACACCGGCATCCGCCAGACCCCGCCGCGCTGGGTGGCCGGGCGCGCCCAGTTGAACGGCGCGCTGGCCCGCTGCCGCCGGCTGATGCTGGAGGCCGGGATCCAAACGGTGCTGCCAGACAACCCTGAGGCGGCACAGGGCTATGACCCCGCGGTGCCGATCATCCGCGACAGCAAAGGTACCATCGACCCGCTGATGGACACCACCAGCCAGGTCGCCCTCTACAACGCCTTCCTCGCTGGCTCCGCCATGAAGCTCATGGCCATCGTCGGCGCCGTCGCCGGCAATCGGTTCCTGGTGGTGGCGCCGGCGGCCAAGGCCATCGGCTTCCGGCCCAGCGACCGCGACAACCTCGGGCAGAACGAGATCACGTTCCAACTCGATGGTGCCGACAGCGATCTGTTCATCTGTTCCTTCTGACCAGACGCGCAGCGCAGCAGAGCGGCGACGAAAGCGGCAGCAGCCGCCTTCGGCTGCGAGAGCGCTCCACTTCACACACCCCGGAGACCAACATGACCGACCCTGTGTTCTCGCGCCGCGAAGCGGTGACCTTCACCCCGGACGGCTCGCCGCGTACATATAATATAGTGCCGCTCACCTTCCGGGAGCGGCAGGCCTTCCGCGCCGAACTCGCCCGGGAGGGCGGACTGTATCCCCCGCGGATGCAGCTCATCGCGGCGCTGCGCAGTGCGGTGCAGGAGATCGCACCCGACAACGCGCCGGCCTTGCTCGCCGATATCGATGCCGCCGAAGCGACGCCCGACGATGTTGGCACCCAGACCCGCCTGGCCTCGATCGAAGCGATCGCCGCCGAGGTGCCGATCTATGCCGCGCTGCTCGCCGCCCGCGAGCGCTATCTCGGCACACTGCCGTGGGTTGCCGCCCGCCACGCCTTGCGTGGCTGGAACGGTCCCGACCTGCCGCCGTTCCGCCGCGAGCGTGGCAGCATCCCGGCCGATCTGCTCGACACCCTGCCCGATGCCGAGATCGAGGCCGTCGGCTGGAAAGCCAGCGCCCTGATGCAGCCGAACGCGAGTGCGGAGGGAAACTCCGCGGCGCCCTCGCCGTCGCCCGAGATCCCGGCGCCTACGACGGAGGGCTGACGCCCGACGACGGCGGCAAGTGGCTGGTAGCGGGACAGCCCGTCGCCGAAAACCCGCGACTGACCATTCCTCCGCCCTGGCACGACTTTATCCGCCTCTGGGCCGCCTGCAGGGCCGGCATGGGCGGCCTGGCCCATTGGCCCGATCAGGGAGGCGTTGGTGATCAGGCGGCCTGGATTGTCGATGCGTTCGCCATGCTCGCCTCGTTCGATGCCACCATGGACAGTGACCAGCGCCGGCAGAGGGGTGTTCAATGACTCTGTATTGGCGCGCTGAGCTCGCTCGCGGGCCGCTCTGGTCGGGCGGCAGACCGAGGTGCGGCGGCGACTGGCGCCTTGCGCCGCAAGGTCACCACCACCTATGCCGATCTGCAGTCCGTATTCCCGGATACTCCAACTGTTGTTGATGTGTTCAATTTACGATCACCTATGCTCCCCGCAGAAGGCGCCCGATGGGGCGGGCCAGCTTGAGTGATTCGAGCATCTGCTGTACCCATGGTGAAAATTGTACCGCGATGCGGAACACGGGAGCGAACCATGACGGTGGTCACAGCCGGACTCAACCGGCGCACCTTGCTGCAAGCGGCCGCCGCCTCCACTCTTTCGTTGCCCGCGATTGGCCAGGATATGCGAGCGCGCACCTTGCGGATGATTCCATCTGCAAACCTGTCCTTCATAGATCCGACTATCAGCACCGCAGGAGTGACACTCAGCCACGGGTTCGCGGTGTTCGATTGCCTCTATGGCGTCGACGCAAAGAACCAGCCCAAGCCGCAGATGGTTGAAGGCCACACTGTCTCAGATGACAGCAAAATCTGGACATTCACGCTGCGCCCCGGGCTGAAATTCCATGATGGTGAACCGGTGCGAGGGCGGGACTGTATCGCCAGCATCAAGCGCTGGTCCGCACGGGACAGTTTTGGTCAGGCATTGGCGACGTTCACGGACCGCATGGATTCGCCGGACGACCGGACATTCCGGATCATTCTCAAGCGGCCGATGGGAGTTGTGCTCGACGCACTCGCCCATTCTGGGCCCATCCCACTGTTCATTTTGCCGGAACGGCTGGCGGTGACCGATCCGTTCAAGCAGGTCACGGAGATGGTGGGATCGGGCCCCTACAAGTTCCTAGCGAGCGAGTTCGTTTCTGGCAGCCGCATTACCTACGAGCGCAACGAAGCCTACGTGCCCCGTGGTGAACCTGCAGATTGGACATCTGGCGGCAAGCGGGCCTATTTCGACCGGGTTGAGTGGACCGTAATCCAAGATCAAGCGACGGCGGCATCGGCGTTGGCCAAGGGCGAGGTGGATTGGTACGAGCTCGCGCTGCTCGACCTGGTGCCGCAGTTGCGAAAAAATCCTAACGTAATCGTGCGCAACCGGAGTCTTCACGGCTACGGTTCGGTGGCACGCTTCAACTTTCTACACCCGCCGTTCAACAACGTAGCGATCCGCCGGATCGTGCGTGATGCTGTCAATCAGGTTGACTACATGCGCGCAATTCATGGCGACGACGAGGAGGGCTTCGCCGAGTGCTATGCGATGTTCCTGTGCGGGCTACCTGGTGTGACAGAATATGGCGCGGCGACAATGAAGGGGCCGAAGGACTTCAATAAGCTGCGCGCGGATCTGAAGGCGGCGGGCTACAACGGCGAAAAAGTGGTGATCATTAATCCCACGGATTACAGTTTCATTTCTAGCCAGGGTCATATATCGGCGGATTTGCTGACCAGGATCGGCTTTAATGTCGATTTGCTCGACACGGATTTTGGCACAATGCTGCAACGGCGCAATTCCAAGGCAGCGCCTGACAAAGGCGGTTGGAGTATGTTCCATACCAGTGCCGCGGCTCTGACGCTCGCAAATCCAGCAGAGAACTACTACACGCGTGGCCCTGCAGATGGAGGCTGGGCAGGTTGGTATGTCAGCCCGGAGGCTGAGAAGCACGCCGAGGCTTGGATGTCCGCGACAGATCCAGTGGCACGGCATGCGGCCTTTGATGCCGCCCAGCGCACCGCGATGGATGAGGTTGCAACTGTGCCGCTCGGGTTCTGGCGTCCCAAAACCGCCTTCCGCAAAGACATCACCAACACCTTGCCGTGCGACTACGGGCTGCTCTGGAATGTCCGCCGCGCTTAGAACCAGCCCAAGGAGGCTACGATGGTCGATGTACCAATTGCCGGAACTGTCGCATCAGGTTTCGAGGGCGTGCGCGACGCGTTCTCCGCCAACTTCCGGCGTTCGGGTGAAGATCGTGAAATCGGCGCTGCGCTGTCGGTCTATGTCCGTGGACATTGCGTCGTTGACCTTTGGGGCGGTTACAGCGATGCGGCCGAAACCAAACCCTGGTCACGCGACACCCTGATCAACGTCTATTCGGCCAGCAAGGGAGTGGTTTCGATCGCAGTGGCGATGCTGGTTGATCAAGGAAGACTCAGTTACGACGACAAGGTGTCCAAGCACTGGCCGGAGTTTGCGGCAGGGGGCAAGGCAGATGTATCGGTTGGGCAACTGATGTCGCATCAGGCCGGGCTCAACGGTTTTGACGAGACGGTCGTCATCGAAGACCTGTTCGACTGGACGCTTTCCACCCGTCGTCTTGCTGCACAAACGCCTGCGTGGGCACCAGGGAGTGCCACCTCCTACCACGCCATCACCCACGGGTTCCTTGCCGGTGAAGTCGTGCGTCGCGTGACCGGGCAGGATGTGGGCGGCTTCATCCGTGATGCGCTTACCAGACCCCTTGGGGCAGATTTCCACATCGGCCTGCCTCTCGCACATGACTGGCGAGTCGGCGAGATCATCCCGCCCGACCCCTCGACACCAGCGCCCGTCCGTACGGCGGAGCTATCGCCGATTGCAGCCCGTGCGATGGACAATCCCCGGCGCGACGCCACCGTCCCCAACCGGCGCGAATGGCGGGCAGCCCAGATTCCAGCTGCCAATGGCCAATCCACGGCCCATGGGCTTGGGCGGATTTATGCGGCGATCGCCAATGGTGGACGGCTTGATGGCTCGACCATCATTTCTCCTGCCGGGATTGAGCAGTTGCGGACGGTGCGCCATCCCGGCCCAGACATGATGCTCGGCCCCAGGCGATGGGCGGCAGGGGTGGCGCTCAACGTCATCCCAAATTTCGGTCCGCACCCGGGGACGTTCGGGCATTCAGGCTTGGGTGGCGCCTATGGATGTGCCGATGTCGAACGCGGCGTGGCGATCGGTTACGTTATGAACCGGCTAGGCGGGAGCCTGATTGGCAATCCGCGCAGTGCCAGTTTGGCCGCGGCAGTGTTCTCTGCAGTCGATGGTGATTAGTGGAGCGCTTCGCCAAACGTCCCAGTGGTCAAGCAGAAGCGGCTTTTTGACAGCTTGGTCCGGGGGGTGACGCCCCAATCAGGCTGTCAGCCTTGCCCGGCCCCCGTCCAATTTCAGGGCGTCACGCAGGATCGCGTTGATACGCGACTGCCATCCCGGGCCACTGGCACGCAGCACAGCCAGCACATCCGGATCGAGCCTGACATTGATCTGTTCCTTGGTCGTCACAGCCTTCGGGCGCCCGCGGCCGCGACGTACGAACGCGTCGCCCTTGAATACCTCGGCATCGGCGAAGAACGCGTCCGTCAACTCGGGCGCGTCATCCGGGTCCGACCAGCTAGCCGAGGAAACGTTTTTCTTCTGCGGCATGGGCATACCTCATCGAAATGATGCGTCGGCTGTCGCCCCGCATCGTCCAAACCAGAACCACGCACCGTCCACGGAGCCGGCCGATGGTGATGTAGCGATCCTCGCCGTAGTCCTGCCGCAGGTCTTGGACTGTGGCCGTCGTGTCGGCGAACACCTCGCCCGCATCCGCGAAATCCAAACCTCGTTCAGCCAGGGTCTTGGCTCGCTTCGCAGGATCAAAGCTGAGGAGCATAAATTAGCGTATCCCCAAAATATCCACGAGTCAATTTTCGTGGATACGTTAAATCTGCGCCCAGCCGGCGCCTAAGCTCTGACGATCAGACATTGCCGTGCCGCCTGAGTGCCGTGAATGCGGTTCCCTGTCATCTCTCCCGGTGAGCGAGATCATACATGCCTGTGCTGACCGGCATTCCCCGTGGCGCCATCACCGACGCCATGAAGGCGGAGGCCCGCGCCATCGCCGCCGCCCTGCGCCGAGCGGTCGAGCGGACCGGACGGCAGGTTCAGGAGGACCTTCGTGCCCAGGTCCGCGCTGCTGGGTTCAAGGATGGCGGTCGTGCCATGGCCAATGCCTGGCGGCTCAAGACCTTCCCGGCCGCGGGCGTCGTCACATTCCACCCGGCGGCGCTGGTGTTTTCCAAGATGCCGGAGGCGGTGCAGGCCTTTGATCGCGGTGAGCCGATTGTCGCCCGCAACCGGAAGTATCTCGCCTTCCCCACCAGCTACAACGCCCGCGGTGGTCGGCGCAGTGCCGGCTCGCGTGGCGGCGTGCGGGTCTCAACCCAGGACATGCTAGCCGCCGGCGGCCAGGCTTTCATCCTCCGCGCCAAGAGCAACCGCTCGGTGTTCCTGTGGTGCCTGCGGGTCAACGAGGCCCGCGGCATGAAGCAGCGCGGGCGCAATCGTATCCGCCTGTTCGTCGGCGATGCCACCGAGGTGCTGACCGGGCACCGCAAGGGGCAGCAGGCCATCGCGCGCGAAGTGCTCGATCGCGGCTTCGTGCCGATGTTCGTGCTGGTGCGCCAGGTGGTGCCGCGCAAGCGGCTCGATGTGGACGCTGTGCGCGACCGGGCCGTTCCCCTGCTCTTGGCCAATGTTCTCGCGGAGTTGAAACCATCATGAGTGGGAGCACCCGCGTCGCCGCGATCCGGCTGTCGACCGAGGACCTCGACGCCGCACGTGGCAAGTTCGAAGCGCTCGGCAGTCTCGGTGATCAGGTGCTGGACCGTATCACCCAGGCCGGCCAGCGGGCCTCCGCGGCCATGTCGGGCATTGCCGGCCCCGACGACGCCTTTGCACGTCGGGCGGGCGACATTGCCGCCTATGGGGCGGGGCTCGACCGGCTGCAGGCCTCGTTCAACCCGCTGGTCGCGGCGCAGCAGCGCTATGAGACATCGCTTGCCGAGATTACCCAGGCCGAGCGCGTGGGCGCCATCGCCACCGGTGAGGCACTGGCAGCCCGGCAACGTGCCTTCGCCAGCTATGAGCAGCAGGTTGCCGCCAACGCGGACCTTATCGCGAGCTATGGCCAACTCGGCCTCGCCGTCACTCGGCTGGTGGACGTCCAGCAGGCCGCCAATCGCGCTGCCGGCGTCGCCACGCCGCTGGCCGGCGATGCACTCGCGGCACGTGCTGCCGACATTGCCGCCTATGGCAACGAGCTCGATCAGCTCCGTGCCAGGTTCGATCCTCTGTTCGCGGCGTCCAAGCGCTACGAGAGGGAACTGGAAGAGGTCGCCTACGCCGAGCGCGTTGGCGCCATCGACGCCTCGACCGCCGCCCGTGCCCGCGAGGCCGCAACCAAGGCGTTTGCCGACGCTGCCGCGCCGACCAACGTCGCTGCCGCCGCGACCGCGACCCTGGCCGCGCGCACCGGCGAGGCCGTGCAGCAACATGCCGGACTGACGGCTTCGGCCGGCCAGACTGCCTTCGCCCTGCGTCAGCTCGGCGTGCAGTCGATGCAGGCGGTGTCGTCCATCGCCGCGGGCCAGCCGGTGATGATGACCCTGATCCAGCAGGGCCATCAGGTCGCCGACGTCGCCATGTCCACCGGCACCGGCTTTGGTGTGCTCGGCACCGCCGCCCGCATGGTGGCCGGCGCCTTGCTGTCACCGATCGGCGCCGCCGTGGCGGTGGGGGGCGCTTTCGCCTTGGCCATGGCGCATGCGGCGGCGCTGGAGACCGAGGCGCGCCAGTTGTCGGTGGCGTTGCGTGCCGTCGGCCGCGACGGCGATCTCGCGACCGCCTCGCTGCAAGGCTACATCGTGACGTTGCAGCACGCCGGCGTGGCCCGCGATGCTGCTGCCGCCATCGTCCAGGGCTTGGCCCGGGTTCCCGCGTTGGGCAATGCCCAGATCCAGCAGGTCGTCGGCCTGACCGCCGATACCACGGCGGCGCTGGGCGGCACCGATCAGGCAGCAGTCGCCAAGCGGCTCGGCGAGATCGCCTCCGGCTCCTATACCGCGCTGAAATCGCTCGACGACGAGTTGAACCTGCTGACCGCCGACCAGCGCGCCGCCATTCGCGTCATGCTGGAACATGGCGAGCGCACCGAGGCCGTGGCCAAGGCGATGGAGGCGTTGCGGCTCCGGGTGAAGGGCCTCGACCAGGACGCGCTGTCGCCGGCGGCCAAGGCGGTGAGGTCGCTCGGCAATGAGTGGTCGACCCTGATGGACCGCATCGCCCAGTCCGGTCCGATCCAGGCCGCCCTGGTCGTGCTGACTGCCGTCGGTGCCGCGGCCAACAAGCTGCTCGAGGCGGAACCGCCGGTCGCCACGATCGACCGCCGTGTCGGCCAGATCGACACCAAGCTGGCGGAACGAGACAGCTACGGCGCGCCCGTCGTCACCGGTGATGCCGCGCGCATATTGCGTCAGCAGCGGGCCGATCTCCTCGCCATGCGCATGCTGGCAGGTGGACAAATTCAGGGCGGGGCCGCCGCGGCACCCGAGCCGCCCGCGCCACCGGCCGGAGCCATCGGTGCTGCCGAGGCCGAGCGGCAGAAGAAGCAGTTGGAGGACATCAACAAGGCGCTGGCGGATCAGCAGCGCATTCTCGCCGCCGGGCTGCCCGATCGCGTCCGGGTCAAGGCCGAGATCGAGGCCGAGGCCTATATCCGCGAGCACGCCCTCACCGGCCTCACCGCCGAGGAGTATCGCCGCAAGGCGGTGACCCTTGCGCTGGCCAGCGAGACCGACGCCCGCGGTCAGGAACTCGCCGGCATCCTTCGGGCCGAGACGGCGCAGATGGCCATGGTGCGTGCCGCCGAGGAAGGCCGCGCCGCCATGCTGCGCGCCACCGCCGCTGCCGAGGCGCATGAGCAGGCTGCGACCAAGACCGGGGTCTCCGAGACGGCACTCGCCGCCGCCATCCTCAATCGCAACGCGGCGCAGGAAGCGGCCAAGGGGGCGCAGACCGTTGTCGAGCTCAACGAACAGATCGGTGCCACCAAGGCCCTGATCGCCGCCGAACATTCCGGCGACCGCGCCGCGTACTATGCCAAGATCGACGACAAGGTGCGGCAGGTCACGCTGTCAGCCCGGGCCTATCGTGATGCCGCCACCGATCCTGCGGTGAAGGCGGCGCTGACCGCGCTCATTGTGCTGATGGGCCAGAAGGTCGAGTTGCAGGAGAAGCTGAACGCCGATCTCGACGCCGAACGGGCATTGCGCGCCGGCCAGGGTCAGTTGGACGATCTCCGCGCCGAGGCCGCCCTCATCGGCCAGTCGGCCGAGCAGCGCGAGCGCGAAC
>CAIMWH010000245.1 GCA_903845065.1 uncultured Rhodospirillales bacterium
AGACGCTCACTTTCGCCGGCACCGGGGACGGGTTGACCCTGGTCAACCCCGGGTCATTCAGCGGCACCATCACCGGCTTCGGCACCACCGATGCGCTGGTGCTGGGCGGCATCACCGATGTGACCGCCACCTCGCTTGGTCCCAACAACCTGCTCACGGTCTCGGAAACCGGCGGCAAGTCCTTCACATTGCAGTTTGATCCGAACCAGACATTCACCGCCGCCAGCTTCGGGTTCGTCACCGGGGCAAGTTCCACCACGCTGAGCGCGCCGTGCTTCGCACAGGGCACCCGTATCGAGACCGTGGCCGGGCCCTGTGCCGTCGAGGCATTGCGGGCCGGGGCGCTGGTTCCCTCGGTGTTTGGCGGCGAGGTGGTGGTGCAGTGGATCGGGTATCGCCGGGTCGATTGCGCGCATCATCCGCGGCCGCATGACGTGTGGCCGATCCGGGTGCGCGCGGGGGCGTTCGGGCCGGGCCAGCCGGTGGCGGACCTGCGGCTCAGCCCGGATCACGCGGTGTATGTCGATGGCGTGCTGATCCCGGTGCGGGCGCTGCTCAACGGGCGAACAATCGTGCAGGAACAGGTAGATAGCGTCACCTACTACCATGTGGAATTGCCCGCGCACGATGTGATCCTGGCGGAGGGGCTGGCCTGCGAGAGCTATCTCGACACCGGCAACCGCGCCGCCTTCGCCAATGGCAGCGGGGCCGAGATGCTACACCCGGACTTCGCGCGCGCCACCTGGGCCAGCGCGGGGTGTGCGCCGCTGGTGCTGGAGGGGAACAAACTCGTCGCGGCCCGCGACCGCCTGTTGCGGCAGGCCGAGGCCCTCGGCCATGGCCGCAGCCGTCTGCCGGCCTTGCGGGTCGAAGCGGGCGGCAAGGTGCTTGCGGCTCGTATCGCTGGCCACCGCTGGCACGTAACTCTTCCGGCTGGCACCGACTTGGTGACCCTGCGGTCGCGCGATTGGATTCCCGCCCACACCCGCGCCGATGAGAGCGACACCCGCCGCCTCGGCGTGGCGGTGGTGAACATCGCGCTCGATGGCCACGAAATTGCCCTCGCCGACGCCCGGCTGGCCGAGGGCTGGCATGGCGCGGAGGCCGAATGGCGCTGGACCGATGGGGCGGCACTGCTACGCGTCGATGGCGCCACCAGCCTGGCGTTCGACCTGATGCTGACCGGCACCTACTGGGAGGCGCGGCGCAACGACCAGGCCGCCCACACCGCCGCGGCGACCTGACAAGCGAGCGACACCCCGATCGCCCAGGCATAGCCGCGCGCGTTCCAGCCCCCGGTTTCGGTGCGCGGCCACAGGTCGATGATCCAGCCGATGAGGGATTGCAGGACGAACACCATCGCCAGCATCACCGCGTTGATGGCGGTGGACACCCGGCCCATCAGCGCCACCGGGAAGGTTGCCGCGATCGCCGCATAGCCGGTCGGGCCGGAGGAGGCGAGGCAGGCGAACACCATCCATACCAGGGTGATGGCGACGCGCCCTGGCGGCACCACGATAAGCGCCACCTGCGCCAGCATCAGCGCCCCGGTGCAGAGCCACGGCACCACCATCTGCGAGTGCCCGCGCGCGGTCAGCCGGCTCGCCACCATGCCCCAGCCGGCGCTGCCGATCATCATGCCGAGCGCGTAGAGGAACAGTGTTTGTGCGCGGGCGGCGGCATCGAGCCCCGCCACGTCGCGCAGCCAGGGGCCGGCCCACAGGCTCTGGTAGGTGAAGTTCATCACCGAGAGCAGCGCCACCGAGGGAGTGAGCCGCCAGAACCCGCGATCGAGCAGGATGCGTCCGGTGGTGGCGATCTCGGCGCCCAGGGTCTGCCGTGCGAGCGTCGCCCCCGGCGGCGCCCGCAGCGACAGCGCGTTCCAGACAGCCACGGCGAACGCCACCAGCGCGAATAGCCCGAACACCCCGCGCCAGCCGATCAGCGGCATCACCGCCTCCACCGGCAGGGTGGCCGCCATGCCGCCGAAGCCGCCGATCAGCAGGCCAAATCCGGTCACCATCGCCATCTGGTGGCGGGCGAACCACTGGCTGTTGCCCTTCATCATCCCGGTGAGCCCAGCCGCCACGCCGATGCCGGTGACCAGGCGGGCAACCACGAACCCGCCCAACCCATCCGCCATCGCGAACAACGCGAAGCCGACCGCCGCCGTCAGCGCCATGCCGGTCTGCACCCGCCGCGGCCCGTAGAGGTCCAACAGCAGGCCCACCGGGAGTTGCCACAGGCCGTAGGCGGCGAACATCACCGCGCTGAGCAGGCCGAGTTCGCTGGCGGTAAAGCCATACTGCACCGCCAGCGCCGGCCCCACCACGGCCAGGCCCGCCCGCGCGCACTGGGTGAGGAAGTTCATCCCCGACAGCGGCAGGGTGATGCGCAGGAACCGTCCGAGGGTGTCGTTCATGGCAGGCGGAGCACCGCCGAAACCGGGCAATGGTCCGAGAGATGCGCCTTCGCGGCCGCGTCGGTCTCGCGATAGACCAGCACTTTCAGGGAATGTGGCGCCAGCCACTCCCGCGCGGCACCGCCGGCCACGATGTGGTCGATGAAGCCGCCGCCGCCCCAGCATGGCGAGTAGGCGCCGGTGGTGGCACGCGCCAATCCGCCGCCGCGCTGGAGCCCCGCCCAGAACGCATCCCCGTTATCCATCCAGCGATTGAAGTCCCCCAGCAGCACGAACGGCATGCCCTCGCGGCGCCGCTCGGCGATCCATCCCTGCAGGGCGGCGAGCTGTTGCCGCAGAGTGGCGCACTCCCCGCGTGACGACGAAGCGAGGGGGTCCTGCCGGCAGCCGGTCTTGAGATGAACCGCCAGCAGGCGCACCCGCGCACCCTGAAAATCGAGCGTCACGTCGGCGCCGCTGCGCAGATGGCGGTGGCCCTCCGGCGCGGTATCGAGGCTTGCGAGGTCAGGGTTGGCGGTGAAGCGGATATCCCGGCTAATGGCGATGCCAACCCGTTGGATCACGGAATCATGCGTCATATGAATGACATAGCGATCAGGCGGAAAAATCCGCGCGGCAATTTCCGTCCCGTCGACCTCCTGGATCGCCACCACGTCCGCCGCCAGCTGGGCGGCGTAGCGGCGTAGTGCGGCGATGTCGGCGTCCGATTTCGGCACCACGTCCCGCGGCAGCGCACGGTCCCCGGCGTGGCGCGCGGTCAGCCATTCGAGGTTCCAGGTAGCCATTTTGATATCGGCCGCCGCAACGGGCGGTATCGGCAACAGCCCCGCGGCCAGGGCGAGAAGCAGGACAATCCAGCGCATTCGGCGATCTTCCCCCCTTCCCAACGGACGAACCAGCCCCTAGGTGGACGCAGGTCTGGGGCATCTACCGGCGCGGTAGGCTCGATGGCATACTACGTGACCCCCGGGAACCCCCGGCGATCCAGGAAAGCACATCAAGCGGCTGTAGCCGCCGAGGTTGGGAGTTACTACGCCTTGAAGCCAACTGACATTCGTGATCCCGACTACTTTCACAAGGTCGTGGATTGCCAGTGGGCGTGTCCTGCCCACACTCCCGTCCCGGAATACATCCGACTGATCTCCGCCGGCCGATACGCCGATGCGTATATGATCAACTGGAAATCCAACGTCTTCCCCGGCGTGCTGGGCCGAACGTGCGATCGTCCCTGCGAGCCGGCATGCCGACGAGGACGCGTCGATGAGGAGCCGGTGGCGATCTGCCGCCTCAAGCGCGTCGCCGCCGACTTCAAGGGCGACATGGATGGCCGCATGCCGGCCGCCCCCGCCGCCCGCAACGGCAAGCGCATCGCCTGCGTCGGCGCCGGCCCCGCCAGCCTCGCGGTGGCACGGGACCTCGCGATCGGCGGCTACGAGGTGGTGGTTTATGACAGCGCGCCGCGCGGCGGCGGCTTCATCCGCAGCCAGATCCCCAAGTTCCGCCTGCCCGACTCGGTGATCGACGAGGAGGTCGGCTACATCACCGATCTTGGAGTCGAGACCCGCTACAACTCCTATATCTCCAGCCTTAAGGGCCTGCTCGACGAGAACTACGACGCGGTGTTCGTCGGTTCCGGCGCCCCGCGCGGCCGCGAGCTTGATGTGCCCGGCCGCCAGGAAGCCGCCGCCAATATCCATATCGGGATTGACTGGCTGTCCTCGGTGTCGTTCGGCCATGTGAAGTCCATCGGCAAGCGCGTCATCGTGCTCGGCGGCGGCAACACCGCGATGGACTGCTGCCGCTCCGCCCGCCGCCTTGGCGGCACCGATGTGAAGGTGGTGGTCCGCTCCGGGTTCGACGAGATGAAGGCGTCGCCCTGGGAGAAGGACGACGCGATGCATGAGGATATCCCCATCCTCAATTTCCTCGTCCCCAAGGAAGTGCTGCACAAGCACGGCAAGATCGTCGGCATGAGCTTCGACAAGGTCGAGGCCTCGTATGACGAAAAGGGCCGCCGCAGCCTCAACCCGACCGGCGCCGTGGTGCAGATCGCGTGCGACGACGTGCTGGTGGCGATCGGCCAGGAGAACGCGTTCCCCTGGATCGAGAAGGATATCGGCATCGAGTTCGATCGCTGGGGCCTGCCCAAGCTGAACGAGGCGACCCTGCAATCAACCCTTCCGAAAGTGTTCTTCGGCGGCGACGCGGCGTTCGGCCCGAAGAACATCATCTGGGCCGTGGCCCACGCCCACCAGGCGGCGATCTCGATCGACAAGTTCTGCCAGGAGCAGGACGTGGCCGACCGCCCTGCCCCCGGCGTCACCCTGGTGTCCCAGAAAATGGGCATCCATGAGTGGAGCTACGACAACGACGTTTCGATCGACCTGCGCTTCAAGGTGCCGCATCGCGAGAAGGCGCTGTCGCTGGTCGATATCAAGGCCGAGGTCGAGCTTGGGTTCGATCCGGTGCTGGCGCTGAAGGAAGCCCAGCGCTGCCTCAACTGCGACGTGCAGACGGTGTTCGCGCCGAAGCTGTGCATCGAATGCGATGCCTGCGTGGATATCTGCCCGGTCGACTGCATCACCTTCACCGAGGACGGTGACGAGGCCGAGCTGCGCACCCGGCTGATGGCGCCGGCCGAGAACCAGACCCAGGACATCTATGTTTCGGCCGGCCTCAAGACCGGCCGCATCATGGCCAAGGACGAGGATGTCTGCCTGCATTGCGGCATGTGCGCCGAGCGATGCCCCACCGGCGCCTGGGATATGCAGCGCTTCCTGCTCGATATGGCCCAGGTGAAGCCCATCTCGGCCAAAGTGGAGGCGCTCGCGTGAGCCAGCTGCAAGCCGTCAACGACTTCGTCGTCAAGTTCGCCAACGTCAATGGGTCCG
>CAIMWH010000246.1 GCA_903845065.1 uncultured Rhodospirillales bacterium
CTACCTCGGCACCTGTGACGGCAACATGGAGGAAGGCTCGCTGCGCGCCGACGTCAACGTTTCCGTCCGCAAGCACGGCGAGCCCTACCGAACCCGCTGCGAAATCAAGAACGTCAACTCGGTCCGCTTCGTCATGCTGGCCATCGAGGCCGAAGCCAAGCGCCAGATCGAGGTGTGGGAAGACGGCGGCACCGTCCAGCAGGAAACCCGCCTGTTCGATTCCAACCGCGGCGAAACCCGCTCCATGCGCTCCAAGGAAGACGCCCACGATTACCGCTACTTCCCTGACCCCGACCTCCTGCCGGTGGTGCTGGACGAAGCCTGGGTGGCCGAACTCAAGGCCGCTCTGCCCGAACTGCCCGACGCCAAACAGGCCCGCTTCACCGGCGATTACGGCCTCTCGCCGTATGACGCCGCCGTTCTCGTCGCCGAGCGCACGACGGCCGAATACTTCGAAACCGTAGCGAAAGGCCGAGACGCCAAGCAGGCCGCCAACTGGGTCACCGGCGATCTCTTCGCCACCCTGAACCGCACCAGCGCCACCATCGAAACCAGCCCGGTCAGCGCCCCTGCACTGGGCAAACTGCTCGACCTCATCGCCGACAACACCATCAGCGGCAAAATCGCCAAGACGGTGTTCGAAGCCATGGTCGAAACCGGCGAAGACCCCGCCGCCATCGTCGAAGCCCGCGGCCTGCGCCAGGTCACCGACACCTCGGCCATCGACGCCGCGGTGGACGCCGTCCTCGCCGCCAACCCGGACAAGATCGCCGAATACAAGTCCGGAAAGGACAAACTCTTCGGCTTCTTCGTCGGCGCCGTGATGAAAGCCATGGCCGGCAAGGGCAACCCCGCCCTCGTCAACGCGGCGCTCAAGGCGCGGATCGGATAGGGACAACCAAGGTTCACAACGAGACAGCGAGGCAGCGAGGATGATCTCTTCTCGCTGTCTCGCTGCCTCTTTGTAAATCCTAGCCCCCCGCCCAAAGCGGGCGAGGGAACGCGCCCTCAATCCTCGGTCGGCACCACGCTCCCCGCCGTCACCCCGCCATCGATCACGAACGTCTGCCCCGTGGTGAAACTCCCCGACGGCCCGGCCAGGAAAATCGCCGCCCCGGCGATCTCGTCCGGCTCGCCGATCCGCTGCAACGGCGACTCGCGGTTGCGCTTCTTCAGCACCTCCGGGTTCTCCCACAGCGCCTTGGCGAAATCGGTTTTGATCAGCCCGGGCGCGATGCAGTTGGTGCGAATGTTCTTCGGCCCCCACTCCACCGCCATGTTGCGCGCCAACTGCATGTCCGCCGCCTTGGACAGCGC
Organism: uncultured Rhodospirillales bacterium; assembly: GCA_903845065.1. Taxonomy (GTDB): domain Bacteria; phylum Pseudomonadota; class Alphaproteobacteria; order Acetobacterales; family Acetobacteraceae; genus CAIYPH01. The sequence continues at coordinate 1,318 of CAIMWH010000246.1, forward strand.
ATAGATCCCGAGGTTCACCGATCCGCGCAGCCCGCCGATCGAGGAAATAATGATGCAGGACCCGCCGCCGCGCGCCGCCATGCCGGGGAACACCATGTTGCACAGCCAGAAGTTGCTGCGAACGTTGTAGTTCATCACCCGGTCATACGCGTCATCCGGCACCGTGCTGCCCGGCCCGTAATGCGGGTTCACCGCGGCATTGCACACCAGGATATCGATGCCGCCATACGTCGCCACCGCGAAATCGACGAGCGCCTGAAGCTCCTCCTTGCGCCCGATATTGCAGGTCTTGGTGGCGGCAATGCCGCCCTTGGCCACAATCCCGGCCGTCACCACGTCGCACGCATCCTGCTTGCGGCTCGATACCACCACCTTGGCGCCATGCTCGGCCATGCGCTCGGCGATGGCGCGGCCGATGCCTTTCGAGGCGCCGGTGATCACGGCAACCTTGCCGCTGAGGTCAAAAAGCGAGGACATTGTTTTCTCCCGTACGAACGTTCCCCGCAGCCTGTCACAACATGGCGATCCCCGCCAATATGGTCGCCACCGTCAGCGGCGCGCCGGCCAGGAAGTAGGGCCAGAACCCGATCCGCACCCCGCTCGCCAGCGCCCGCTGCACCACGATGAGGTTCGCGACCGACCCCAGCAGGGTGAAGTTCCCCGCCAAGGTCGCTGCCATCGCCACAATCCGCCACCCCCGTGCCGGATCGGGCAGCGCCGCGATGAACGGCTTCAGCACCAGCACCGCCGGCACGTTGCTCACGATGTTGGACAGCACGGCGGTGGCAAACCCCAGCAGCCCCGGCTGGTCCAGCCGCACCAGCGCCACCCGCTCGGCCGTCAGCACGGCCCGCTCCAGCCCGGCCACCACCACGAACAGCCCGCAGAACATCAGCAGCAGCGTCCAGTCGATCTCCTCATACATCCGCCCCACCTTCACCCGCCGGCTCGGCAGCAGCACGGCGCCCCCCACCAACGCCGCCAACGCCGGACGAACCCCCGCGAAAAACGCCGCCATCACCGCCACCGTCACCACCAGCGTCTTGCCCAGCAACGCCCGGTTTACCCGCGTCCGCGGTGCCACCGCGGCCAGCCGGACCCGCACCAGGAACTCGCGGCGCCATATCAGCACCACAACCGCCACCGTTAGCACCAGCCCCACCGCCGCCACCGGCGCCAGCGCCGCGGCAAACGCGCCGTACGGGATATGCGACAGGCTGCCGATGATCATGTTCTGCGGATTGCCGGTCAGCGTCGCCGTGCTCCCCACGTTGGAGGCCAGCGGGATGGCGATCACATACGGCACCGGATTGCGCCCGAGCTGCAGCACAATCGCCAGCACCAACGGCGTCAGCACCAGGCAAATCGTGTCATTCACCAGCACCGCCGACAGCACCCCGCTGGTCAGCACCACCCCCACCAGCAGCACCACCGGATGATGCGCCCGCGCCACCACCCACCCGGTCACCAGCCCGAAAAACCCCGCCAGCCGCAAATTGGCGACAATCACCATCATCCCCAGCAGCAGCGCGATGGTGTCGAAATCAATGGCGCGATAGGCGTCATCCAGGCTCAACACGCCCGAGGCCACCATCAGCACCCCGCCGAGGAACGCCGCCCCGGCCCGATCGATATGCAGCCCCGGCACCCGCCCCAGCGCCACCACGGCATAGGTGGCGGCGAATATCGCCACCGCCAGCACGGGGATCACGCCGACGGCCGCCAGCGCCGCAGCGACAACGCGTTCAGCACCACGCTCACGGACGAGGCCGCCATCGCCGCCCCCGCCAGCGTCGGGTCAAGCCACCCCATCGCCGCCACCGGAATCCCCAGCACATTGTAGGCCATCGCCCAGAACAGCCCCTGCCGCAGTTTGGCCCAGGTCCGCCGCGACAAATCGATCGCATCGGCCACCAGCAACGGATCGCCCCGCATCAGGGTGATCCCCGCCGTGTGCATGGCGATATCCGTCCCGGTCCCCATCGCGATCCCGATATCGGCCGCCGCGAGGGCAGGGGCGTCATTCACCCCATCGCCCACCATCGCCACCACCGCGCCGGCGGCCCGTCGGCGCACCACCTCGGCCGCCTTGTCCTCCGGCAGCATCCCCGCCCGCACATCGGTGATCCCCACCTGCGCCGCGATATGCCTCGCCGCCGCCGCGTTGTCGCCCGACAACAGCGCACTCGCCACGCCCAGCCCCGCCAACCGCGCCACCGCCGCCTTCGCCTGCGGCTTCACCGTATCGGCGAACGCCAGCAGCGCCAGCGGCATGCCCTGCTCGGTCATCAACCACGAAACCGAGCAGCCCCGCGCCGCGAACGCCGCCGCTGCCGCCTTCAACGGCCCCGGCCCACCCCCGCTCTCCGCCAGCAGCCGCTCGCTCCCCAGCAGCAGCGCGACACCCTCCACCGTCCCCGCGATGCCCCGTCCCGGCAACGCCCGAACCTCACTCGCCGCCGGCACCTCCGCCCCCGCCGCCCGCAGCACCGCGCGGGCCAGCGGATGCTCGCTCCCTGCCTGCAACCCCGCCGCCAGCCGCAACGCCGCATCGCGCTTCTGCCCCGTTGCCGGGATCACCCCCACCAGCTCCGGCTGTCCCGCCGTCAGCGTCCCGGTCTTGTCGAACAGCACCAGCCCCACCGCATGCGCCCGCTCCAGCGCCGCCGCGTCCTTGATCAATATCCCATGCCGCGCCGCCAGCCCCGTCCCCACCATGATCGCCGTCGGCGTCGCCAGCCCCAGCGCGCAGGGGCACGCGATCACCAGCACGCTCACCGCATTGATCACCGCCTCCGGCCACCCGGCCCCCGCCAGCAGCCATCCGCCACAGGTCACCGCCGCGATCACCAGCACCACCGGCACGAACACGGCGCTCACCCGGTCCGCCAACCGCTGGATCGGCGCCTTGCCAGTCTGCGCGTCCTCCACCAGGCGGATGATCCGCGCCAGCACGCTCTCCGCCCCCAGCGTGGTGGCACCAATCCGCAGCAGCGCCTCCCCGTTCACCGCCCCACCCGTCACCGTATCGCCGGGCGCCTTGCCCACCGGCAGGCTCTCCCCGGTGATCAGGCTCTCATCCACCCCGCCGGTCCCCTCCAGCACCACCCCATCCACCGCGATCCGCTCGCCCGGCCGCACCACCACCACATCGCCGCGCCGCACCGCGGCCACCGCGATCTCGCTCTCCACCCCGTCGCGCAGCACCCGCGCCGTCTCCGGCCGCAACGCCGCCAGCGCCGCGATCGCGCTCGCCGTCTGCCGCCGCGCCCGATGCTCCAGCACCCGGCCCAGCAGCACCAGCGTGATCACCGCCGCCGACGCCTCGAAATACAGCGCATGCGCCTCCCCCGGCCACGCCGCCCCAACCTCCACGGCCGACAACAGGAACGCCGCCGACGTCCCCAGCGCCACCAGCACATCCATGCTTGCGCTGCCCGCCCGGAGCGACTTCCAGCCGGAAACATAGAACCGCGCCCCGATCCCCACCTGCACCGGCAGAGTGATCAGCAACTGCACCCACCCCGGCAACATCCAGCCGTGCCCGAACAGCATCGGCAGCACCAGCGGCACCGTCAGCACCGCCGACACCAGCAGCGCCCACGGCGGCCCCTCCGGCCTGACTGGCGCGCTCACCGGCGCCGCGCCATAGCCCGCCCGCGTCACTGCCGCCGCCAGCGCCTCGAACGTCACCCCCGGCCCCACCGCGACTCGGGCACGGTTGGTGGCAAGATTGACCTCCGCCGCCGCCACTCCCGGCACCCGCGACAGCACCTTCTCCACCCGCGTCACGCAGGCCGCACAGGTCA
>CAIMWH010000247.1 GCA_903845065.1 uncultured Rhodospirillales bacterium
AGACCGCCCCCAGCGCCGGCAATGGCGCCACCTCCATGATCCCGCGCGCCGGCTGCATCACCACCGCCGCCACCGTCGCCACCATCACCCCCTCCAGATTGGCCCGCGGCGGCCGGCACACCGACCACGGCGCGGCGAAATCATCCGCCAGCGCCGCCTTCATCTCCGCCACCGCTATCCGCCCCACATGCGGGCGCAGCAAATCCCGCACCCGCATATCCCGATACAGGCTGCACGGCGTGCTGCCGATCCCGGTATCGCGCAGCTTGGACAGCGCCACCGGGCTCTGGAAATGATTGGCATGCACGATCAGCCCGCCTTCCGGCAGCACCTGGAACGTCTCGTCCGGCGCACACTCGAAATCGATCGCCACCCCCCGCCCATCCAGCGTGCTGGCGCTCACCATCATGTTGTTCGCCGCCGATTTCCGCGTCGCATACACCGCCCGCATCGCCAGCGCCGGCGAGGCCTCCTGCAACACCTTGCGCCGGATCAACGCCAGCGGCACCCCGATATCCCGGTAGTCCCGATCCGATTCGAGGTAGTTGGCGGTGATCGCGATCCCCGCCGAATTCAGCCCCGACCGCGCCAGGCCGCCCGCCTCGGTGAAGGTCAGGATATCCGGCCCATCCTCCCGCCTGATCCGCAGCACCACCGAGGTTTCGGCGCAATCGGCCTTCCAGTCCCAGTTCTGCGCATGCAGCAGCAGCCCATCCGCCGTCGCCTCCGGCATCGCGATCGCCCCGGTGCAACCATCCGGGTCCGCCGCGGCCAGCCGCGCTCGCAGCGCCGGCCGCTCCGCCAGCTTGAGGATCTCGGTGCGCGCATTCAGCAGCGCCACATGGGCGAACGGTATCTCCGCCCCCGCCGCGATCCCCTCCATCTCCACCACATGATCGGCATCGAACTCCCGGATCACCGGCAGATACGCCGTCACCAGCCCCGCCACCGCCGCCTCGTCGAGCCCCAGCCGCCCCAGCTGCGCCCCGTAATGCGCCACCCCCTTGCGAATCCGCCCCGCCGCCTGCTGGCCATACTGCCGCCCGCGCTCATACGGCGCGCCGGAAACGTCGATCAGCGGAAATGCCTCGGCCATGCTCAATTCCGCCCCATCACCGGCACCAACGCCCCGGTCATCCCCGACGCCGCGTCCGACAGCAGGAACGCAATCGTCTCCGCCACCTCGGATGTCCGCGTCCATTTCGACGGGTCAGCATCCGGCATATCCGCCCGGTTCTGCGGCGTGTCCATCGTCCCCGGCAACACCGCGTTCACCCGCACCCCCTCGTTTTTCACCTCCTCGGCGAAACTCTCCACCATCCGGTGCACCCCGCTCTTCGCCGCCGCATAGGCCGACATGAACCCCGGCCCGCGCAACGCCGCCCCGGCCCCCACCGCCACGATCGAGCCTCGCCCCGCCGCCCGCATCGGCACCAGCGCCGCCCGCAAAACATTCAACGTGGTCAACACATTCAACCGAAACTGCTGTTCCCACAGCCCAGGCCCGCTCTCCGCCAGCCCGGCAAACGCAAACCCGCCCACCGTGTGCACCACCCCGTCCACCCCGCCCCGCGAAGCCACCACCGCCCCCACCGCCGCATCGCACGCCCCCTCATCCGCAAGGTCCGCGATCCCCACCGCCTCAACCCCCACCAGCCCATCCAGCCCCGGCCCCGGCCGATCGAACCCCACCACATGCGCCCCCGCCGCCAGCAATCGCGCCGTCACCGCCCGCCCGAGATTGCCCGCCGCCCCGGTCAGAATAATGGTCTTGCCCTGCATGGTCCCGCCTCCCGCGTATGATTGTCCGATTGATGGCCGCCCGCCGCTGCCCCCGTCAATCGCCGCGCGTCAATCATCCCCGCCGGCCGGCCGCAGCACATCGAAGCTCCGCGCCCCCACCTCCGGCGCCAACGGCGCCAGCCACGGCGAAGCCTCCAGCGTGGCCCGCGCATCCGCCAGCCCCTGCGCCCACCGCTCCTCCCTCGTCCGCCGGCTGAACTCGTAGTCCTTGCTCGCCCCCTGCCGCACCGCCGGGCGATAAATCAACTGCGCCACATCCATCGTCGTCTCGCAGCCGAACTCGTACAGCGCCTGCGCCTCCGCCGTCGCCCGCAACTCCGGCGGCAGCTTCTCCCACAGGTTGTTGATATGAATGCGCAAATTATGCGTCGCCCGCGCCGCCATATCCCCCGCCCGGGTCCGGCTCGAATAGCGGATATCCTTCTCCCGCTCCGTCACCCCATCCAGATCCGTCGGCACCGCCCCGCGCGCCGCGAACACATCCACCTGGAACACCAGCCGGCTCCGCCGCGGCGCATAGTCCAGCACATATTGCAGCGGCGTATTGGAAACCAGCCCGCCATCCCAGTAGAACTCGCCATCGATCTCGACGGGCGGAAACCCCGGCGGCAACGCCCCGCTCGCCATCACATGCTCCGGCCGGATGCGCACATGCCGGTTGTCGAACCAGGCGAAATTCCCCGTCCGCACATTCACCGCCGCCACCCCGAACGCCATCCCGCCCGAATTGATGCGGTCGAAATCCACCAGCCGCTCCAGCGTCCCACGCAACGCCGAGGTATCGTAGTACGACAGCGCCCCGCTATTTCCCGCCAATGCCAGCGGCGAGCGCGGCGCGAAAAACCCCGGTGCCCCGAACAGCAGCGCCCGCAGCGCCGCCCCCTGCCGCCGCGCCGGATCGAGCAGCGCCGGCGTCGGCCACGCCGGCGCGGTAATCGTCTCCCAGAACTCCCGCAGCCGCGCCACCCGCTTGCCCGGGGCATTGCCCGCGATCAGCGCCGCATTGATCGCCCCGATCGAAATCCCCGCCACCCAATCGGGCGGATACTCCGAACCGGCGATCGCCTCGTACACCCCCGCCTGGTAGCTCCCCAGCGCCCCACCCCCCTGCAACACCAGCGCAACCTTCTTGTCGTAGTCATCGGGACGCGAACGCGAGGCAGAGCGGGGAGGGGGGGACAACGGCATCTCCAGGGTTGACAAGGGGGGGCAGGGGGGTGTGCACATCCGGCGATCAGCCAAGCGAGAGCATGCCATGAAAGCCGCCGTCATTCACCCGCCGCATCTTCTGCGCATCGAGGACATCGCGTTGGACATCCCCGGCCCGCGGGACGTTACAGTCCGCGTGCTCAACGGCGGCATCTGCGGCTCCGATCTGCACTACTACCACCACGGCGGCTTCGGCACCGTGCGCGTCCAGCAGCCCATGGTCCTCGGCCATGAAGTCGCCGGCCGCGTCGAAGCCGTCGGCCCCCTGGTCACCCGGGTGAAGCCCGGCGACCGCGTCGCCGTCAACCCGAGCCTGCCCTGCAACGCCTGCAAATTCTGCCTCGAAGGCCAGCAGCAGCATTGCCTGGACATGCGCTTCTGCGGCAGCGCCATGCGCCTCCCCCACGTCCAGGGCGGCTTCCGCGAACGGATGATCTGCGACGAAAGCCAGGCCGTCCCCGCCGACATGCCCTCCGAGCGCGCCGCCTTCGCCGAACCCCTCTCGGTCTGCCTGCACGCCGTCCGCCAGGCCGGCCCCATGCTCGGCCGCCGCGTCCTGGTCACCGGCGCCGGACCCATCGGCATGCTCTGCGCCATGGTCGCCCGCCTCTCCGGTGCCCGCGAGGTGGTCATGACCGACCTTCTGGACGCCCCCCTCGCCATGGCCCGCCGCCTCGTCGCCGACCACACCGTCAACGTCATCGCCCAGCCCGACGGCCTTGCCCCCTTCAACGCCGACAAGGGCCATTTTGACGTCGCCTTCGAAGCCTCCGGCAGCGCCCCCGGCATCGCCTCGGCCCTCGCCGCCCTGCGTCCCGGCGGCACCCTGGTCCAGGTTGGCCTCGGCGGCGGCGAAACCCTGGTGCCGATGAACATGGTGGTCGCCAAGGAAATCACCCTGCGCGGCACCTTCCGCTTCCACGCCGAGTTCGAAATGGCGGTCGACCTCCTGGCCCGCGGGGCCATTGACGTCGCCCCCCTGCTCACCGAAATCATCCCGCTCGATGACGCTATCCGCGCCTTCGATCTCGCCACCGACCGCAAGCTGGCCATGAAAGTCCAACTCGCGCTGTAGTCGCCACCACCCCTACTGGAGACCACCGATGACCGACAGTTCCGACGCCATCCGCGCCCTCGTGCCGGAACTCGTCGCCATCCGCCGCGATATCCACGCCCACCCCGAACTCGGCCTGGAAGAACACCGCACCGCCGCCCTCGTCGCCGCCAAGCTGGCCGAATGGGGCATCGAGCACACCACCGGCGTCGGCGGCACCGGCGTGGTCGCCACCATCCGCGGCAAACTCCCCGGCCAGCGCTCCATCGGCCTGCGCGCCGACATGGACGCCCTGGCGCTCACCGAAACCACCGGCCTGCCCTACGCCTCCACCAGCGAAGGCCGCATGCACGCCTGCGGGCATGACGGCCACACCACCATGCTGCTCGGCGCCGCCCGCCACCTCTCCCAGCACCGCGATTTCAGCGGCACGGTGCAGCTGATCTTCCAGCCCGCCGAGGAAGGCCGCGGCGGCGCCGCCGCCATGCTGGCCGACGGGCTGTTCGAACGCTTCCCCTGCGATGCCGTCTACGGCCTGCACAACATGCCCGGCATCCCCACCGGCCACTTCGCCATCTGCAAGGGCGGCTTCATGGCCGGCGGCTGCTCCTTTCGCGTCCGCTTCACCGGCACCGGCGGCCACGGCGGCAACGCACCCCATTTGTCGACGGATCTGTCGATCGTGCAGGCCCATTTCGTCCTCGGCCTGCAATCCGTCGTCGGCCGCAACATCTCCGCCTTCGATACCGCGGTGATCAGCGTCGGCCACATCGGCGGCGGCTCCATCGAGGCCTGCAACGTCATGCCGGCCGAACTCGTCGTCGCCGGCACCGCGCGCTACTTCAACCCCCCGGTGAAGCACATCATCGACCGCCGCATCCGCGAACTCGCCGCCAGCCTCGCGTCCCTCCACGGCGCCGGCGTCACCGTCGAGATCGACTGGGTGGCCGAACCCCTCATCAACCACGCCGAACAAACCGATGTCGCCGTCGCCGCCGCCGCGGGCTTGGTCGGCGCCGAAGCCGTCAACCCCAACACCAAACCGGTCACCGGCGGCGAGGATTTCGCCTTCATGCTCGCCGCCAAACCCGGCGCCTTCATCTTCCTCGGCAACGGCATCAACGCCGACGGCAGCTTCCACGGCGTCCACACGCCGCTCTACGACTTCAACGACGACATCATCCCCCTCGGCGTCGCCTACTGGGCCGGCATCGTGGAACAGGAGCTGGCGCTGAAGGCCTGAACCCTCAGCCGAGGCACTCCGCGAGTTCCAGGAGTGCCGCCGGCTTGCGGATGGTGATCTGCGAAATACCCTGGATGGTGATCAACCCATCCGCCTTCATCCGCCCCAAGGTGCGGCTCACCGTCTCGATCGTCATGCCGAGATAATCCGCGATATCGCGCCGCGTCATCGGCAGGCTCACCACCGTCACCGTGGCCTTCTGCCCGAGTGACGTCACCGCCATGCGCGCGATGAGAAACGAGGCCAGCCGCTCCAGCGCATTCTTGCGCCCCAGCAACAGCATCTGTTCCTGTGCCGCCATCAACTCGTTGGACACCACCGCCAGCAACCGCCGCTCCATGGCGGGGAAGGCGGCCAGCAACGCCTTCAGGCTCTGGCGCGAATACCGGCAATACGTCACCCCATCCAGCGCCTCGGCATTGAACGCATAGCTGGCGGACACCGAAAGCCCGAGAAAATCGCCCACCCCGGCAAACCCGGTAATCTGCGTGCGCCCATCCGGCAGCAGCTTGAACAGCTTCACCGTGCCCTTGGTGACGTTATAGAAAAAATCCGCCGACTCGCCCTGCCGCACGATCGTCCGCCCGGACGTCACATTGAAACTCACCGCGATGGCGGAAAGCCGCTGAAGGTCCTGCGCCTGCAACGCGCTGCACATGTTGTGCATGCGGGCGCCACAGCTTTCGCACTTGGTGATCGCCCGCAATATCGCGAGTTCCGTCGTCGGCTGCCTCAGCATCGCGTCGCGCGTGTGCGGCATAACCACCTACGGCGATTTCTCGCCGCCCCCACCAAACCTGCTGGCGAATAATGGCATGCCAAAGTTCATCCGCATACCGTAAAATTTTGATACATTTGTGGCGCTGCGGCAGCAATAGCCTGAGTAGTTATACCTATAACGCATGTTGTAGGCACCATGATTGCGAATGTTGAATAGGTGTTCCTGTCCCGCCAAAGAATTATTCCGAATAGGAATTCATACCCTCAAAACCCCATCGCCGCCGCATAAAGCCGGTGAAAATGATGCACCGCCGCCTCGGTGGTCTGCCCCCCCGCGGGATCATGCACGAACCGCCCGGCTGAATACCCGCGCGAGGCCAACCCGCGCTGCACCGATTCGCAGATCGCCACATCCTCCGGCCCCAGCACATTCGCCCCATAATCCAGCTTCGCCTGGTCCGGCACCGCGCCGGGCAGCCCGAAACTGAAGAACCGCCGCCGCGTCACGCCAACCCCCTCCGCCCCCATTCCCGCCGGCAGCGTCGAACTGATCGACAACCCCGGATCGCCCGGCATGAAGCCGAACGTCGTCGAGGGCCACAGCCACCAGAACGCGGTGGCATGGTTGGCATCCTCCGCCACCGGGTACGCCTTGTTCTCCAGCTTGGCCAACCGCCCATGCTGCTTGGACCACAACCCGGTGATCTCCGTCCGGTAGCACGCCATGTCGATGATATCGGCGAACGCCGGATGCGCGGGTCCGCAGTGGTAGCACTCGTGGAAATTATCCAGCACCACCTTCCAGTTCGCCCGGATCACCCGCGGCTCCTTGGGCGCCATCGGCTCCAGCCGATCGAACTCGGGCGTATGCGCCATGATATCCGCCGCCAGATCCCCCGCGATATCCGCCAGGGCAGGGGCCTCAGGGTCAAGATTGAAGAACACAAACTTCCCCGCGAACACCTCCACCCGCACCGGCTTCAGGCAGAACCGCTCGGCCACGAACCCCGGCTGCTTCTCCGCCCCCCGCGCCGTGCGCAACGCCCCGTCATCCTGGTACGACCAGGCATGATACGGGCAGGTCACCACCCGCGCATTGCCCCGCCCTTCCAGCAACTCATGTGCCCGGTGCTGGCACACGTTATAGAACCCGCGCAGCACCCCATCCCGCCCGCGCATCACCAGGATATTCTGATCGAGCAACTGCGCCGTCACATAATCCCCGGCATTGCGCAGTTCCCCGGTCGCCCCCGCATAGTGCCAGGTGCGAAAAAACACCCGCGTCCGCTCGGTCGCCAGCACCTCCGGATCAGTATAAACCCACCCCGGCAAGGTATCCGAAACCGCCGGATCGACGTCGATATCAACCGCCCGCACCGCCGTGTCATTCATGTTGACGTCCCCTTACCGGATAAAAAGTTTTTGCTTCTTTTTCCAAAAAGAAGCGCTTGCCTTACTTGCTGAGTACCATCCCCGGATCCAACGGATAAATCGGCCGCCGCACATTACGGAACGTGAGCTGCCCATAGTTGGACGTGCAAACTCCCACCCCTCCGCACTCGACGATCTCCCGCGCCAGCTTGCCCACATCCGCCCGCCAGTGCACCCGGCTCTTGATGGCGACGAACCGCTTCACCGTCGGGTCGATCCCCAGCACCCGGAACATCTCCTGCGCCGTCGGCTCGATATGCCGGCTCAGCAGCACGATCTGCACCCGCCCGGTATCCAGCACAACGGTATTGCCCATGAACACCTGCAACCCCGGCGTCAGCCCGCCGGTCGCCTTGTAGTATCCCGCCGAAACCGTCCGCACCCGCCCATGCACCGTCAACGGCCGGCTCCCCACCTGCAAGGCCGGCATATCGAGCTTGGCGCCGATTTCCAGCGTCGCCTCCTGCCCGATCCCCACCGCCATCGCCTGCCTCACCGCCTCCGGATCATAGATCCCGAAGAACACCACATCATCGAGTTCCTGCCGGATGATCTCCCGCAACACATCGGTGGTATCCATCGTCCCGCCCGAGGCGCAGTTGTCGAAATGATCGAGCAGCACCACTCCCGGCCCCGCCTCGCCCAAAACCTTTGCCCGCGCGACGCTATCTTCCAGCTTCTCCACCTCGAAGGTGAAATCCTCCCGCGCATTCCAGGCGAACGCCAGCAACTCATCCACCATCGCCCGCGCGTCGGCCGCGTTGTTGTTCGTCACCACCACCGCCGAAAGCCCCGCCATCGGCACATCGGCATGCGGAAACCCCACGAACAACGAGGCCGCCACCGCCCGCCCGCTCGCCTCCCACCCGGCGCACATCGCCTGCAAATCCTTGTTGGGGAACATATGCGTCCCCTGCGCCATCACATGCGGCAGCATCGGCAACCCGCCCCACGCCGTGGTCGGCCTGATCTTCCCCGCGATCACCTCCAGCAGCGCCGCCCCCGCCCGCATCGCGGTCTCCTTCATGTCGATATGCGGATAGGTATGATACCCCGCCACCACATCGGCATTGCCGATCATCGCGTCGAACACATTGGCATGCATGTCATAGGCAACGCAGATCGGCGTCGTCCGATCGATGGCGCGAATGCGGCGCAGCAACTCGCCCTCCCCATCATCGAAATCCTCCACCGCCATCGCCCCGTGCAGATCGAGCATGATCCCGTCCCAGCCGCCCTTCGCCACCGCCGCGGTGATCAACCGGCAGAACGTCTCGAATGCCTCCGCATCCGCCCACCCCGACGGCGGCGCACTCGCCGTCACCGCCACCTCAACCTCCGCCCCCGCTGCCGCGGCAATCGCCAGATACCCCCCCATGCATGTCCCGGTGTCGCGATAGAAATCCACCGATGCCTGCCCGGTAAGCAGAGTGGTGCCATCGCGGCAGAACCGTGCCAGCTTCGTGGGCACCGGCGAGAACGTATTGGTTTCGTGAGACATGGTGGCGAGCAGAAGTCGCATCGTTCTCTCCGTGTACAGCCCGTGGCCGCGCGTTTGCATACAGCGCCAAACCAGCTTGCACCCTGCGGCGATCCGGCGAAAGATCACCGCCGGTCGTCCCATTCCTGTCGTTCGCACCCTTCGGTCAATCCCCCACACGGAGATCCGCATGATCCAGCGTCGCAGCCTCATCGCCGGCACCGCCGCCCTCGCCACCGGCGGCCTCGCCCGCCCCTCCCTCGCGCAAGGCGCCAAGGTCCTGCGCTACGTCCCGCAAGCCAACCTCGCCAACCCGGACCCCATCTGGACCACCGCCACCGTCGCCTGGCTCCACGGCGCCATGGTGTGGGACACCCTCTACGGCATCGACGAAAGCCTCACCGGCCGTCCGCAAATGGTCGCCGGCGACGAAGTCTCGTCCGACGGCCTCACCTGGAAAATGACCCTGCGTGACGGCCTGTTCTTCACTGACGGCGAAAAAGTCCTCTCGCGTGACTGCATCGCCTCCCTGCAACGCTGGGGCAAGCGCGACGGCTTCGGCCAGCGCCTGATGAGCCAGACCGCCGAAATGAAGGTGATCGACGACAAGAGCTTCGAAATCAAGCTCACCAAGCCCTTCCCGGTGATGCGCTACGCCCTCGGCTACGCCAACGCCTTCATCATGCCCGAACGCATCGCCAAAACCGACGCCTTCACCCAGATCAGCGAATACGTCGGCTCCGGCCCCTTCCGCTTCCTCAAGGACGAATGGGTCTCCGGCGCCTCCGCCGCCTGGGCGAAAAACGAGAAATACGTCCCCCGCCAGGAACCCCCCAGCTACTTCTCCGGCGGCAAGGTGGTGAACTTCGACCGCGTCGAATGGAAAATCCTGCCCGACCCCGCCACCGCCGCCGCCGCCCTCCAGCGCGGCGAAGTCGACTGGTGGGAAAACCCCCTGTTCGACCTGCTGCCGTCGCTCCGCAAAAACAAGGACATCACCATCAACGTGCTGGACCCCCTCGGCGCCCTCGGCGTCATCGGCGTCAACCACGAACTGCCGCCCTTCAACAACCCCAAGCTCCTGCGCGCCCTCCTGCCGGCCATCGACCAGGAGGAATACATGCAGGCCGTCCTGGGTGACGAACGCCAGACCCTCGGCCGCAAGGCCGGCGTCTTCATCCCCGGCTCCCCCTTCGCCAATGACGCCGATATCGACATCGTCACCGGCAAGCGGAACCTCGAACTCGCCAAGAAACTGGTCGCCGAAAGCGGCTACGCCGGCGAGCCCATCACCCTGATGTCCCCCTCCGACCAGCCCCAGCTCACCGCCATGGCCCAGGTCACCGACGCGCTGTTCAAGTCCCTCGGCATGAACTCGAAATACTCCGTCATGGACTGGGGCACCCTCGTCTCGCGCCGCGCCAGCCACGAACCCCCCGAAAAGGGCGGCTGGAACAGCTTCTGCACCACCTGGGGCGGCCTCTCGGTCTCCAACCCCGGCAGCCACTTCCCGCTGCGCGGCAACGGCAAAGGCGGCTGGTTCGGCTGGCCCGTCGATGACGCGATGGAAAACTTGCGCGAAAAATGGTTCGAAGCCCCCACCCTCACCGCCCAGAAAACCATCTGCGAAGACATGCAACGCCTCGCCTTCAAGGATGTCCCCTTCTACTCGACAGGCCAGTGGTTCACCCCCACCGCCTACCGCTCCAACCTCTCCGGCCACGTCAAAGCCGGCCTGGTCCTCTTCTGGGGCGTCAAGAAAACCTGATCCCACAGTCGCGCCGAGCGTGCCCCAGCGGGAAAGCAAGGCCAGGGCTCTGCCCTGGACCCGCTGGGGGATGATCCCCCAGACCCCATCCGCTTAAGAGTCTGACT
>CAIMWH010000248.1 GCA_903845065.1 uncultured Rhodospirillales bacterium
CACCGGCTACCGCGATGAAACAGGCGACAGGAAATCCATGCCCGCCGCTCAAATCGCGAAACGAACGTCAGCCCCATGAATAGGACGGGCTAGCACCATCACCGCGCTGAGAAAATTCTTCAGCAGCCGCGGCTCGCCGAACGCGATCTCGATCGCCGCGAGCGTGCCCGGCGCCGCATCGCGCAGCCACCCATCGATGCCGAGCAGCGGCATGATCTGGCTGGAGACGAAGAAATAGCCGACGAAAATCAACACCAGCGGCGGCGTGTTGCGCATCAGCTCGACATAGGCGCCGCCCACCAGCCGCGCGAACAACATGCGTGACACCCGGCACAGCCCGATCGCCGCGCCAAATACCCCGGCCAGCACCATGCCCCACAGGCTCAGCCGCAGCGTGGTCAGCAGCCCCTGCACCAGCAGGTTCGCCACCCAGCCGCGCTCGGCATCCCAGCGGAACAGAAAATTGGGGATCGGCGCCCAGTTCCACCGGTAATGCAGCACCGACTGCACGCGAAACGCGATGAAAACGGCGAACGCCGCGATCCCCAACAGGACCGCGGCGTCCAACCAGCCCAGCCGGCGCTTTACCCCTGGACGGACTTCAGCCAATCCCGCCCCTCGAACCAGTAGTGGAAGCGCTCGGCGAGGAACCCGTCGGCCTTGCGCGCCGCGATCCACTCGTTCAGCACCTTGATCGAGGCGGCATCGCCCTTGCGCACCGCCATGGCATCGCGCTGCGCCACGATGGCCTTCTCGACCGGGAGATAGAGCGCGTCGGGATTGTCCACCGCCGCGAAGGCGGGCTTCGGGGTGGAGGTGAACCACGCCATGGCGTTGCCGTTCAGCAGTTCCTGCAACGCCTGCGCGTCATCGTCGAACTGCCGCAGGGTGGCCAGCGGCAAGGTCTGCTGCACCACCGGCACCGCGTTGGTGCCGCGCCGCGCCACCACGGTGAAATCGGGCCGATTGAACTGCTCCACCTTGGTCAGCCCCGGCGCGGTCTTCTTGCTGGCGACGAAATGCACGCCGGAGAACGAGTAGGCCTCGGTGAAATCCACCGATTCCGACCGCGCCGGCGTCACCGTCATGCCGCCGATGATCACGTCAAACGTGCCGGCCAGCAAAGCGGGGATGATGCCGTCCCACGCCGTCGGCACCGGCTCGTGCTTCACCCCGAGATCGGCGGCGAGGCGCTTGCCGACGTCGATCTCATAGCCGATCAGCGCGCCTTCCTTGTTGCGCATCGCCCACGGCACGAAGGTGGAACAGCCGGCGCGCAGCACGCCGCGCGCCTTGATCTCGTCGATCGCGCTGCCGGCGGCGGCGGCGGGGCGGGCAAATCCGGCCAGGGCAACGGCGCCGGCGGTCTGAAGCAGGGTTCTGCGATGCATGGGCGCTCCTTATGGGGTTCAGGCAGCCGGGCCGTGCGCCATCCGGCGTTCCAGCCGTCCGGCCAGCACCGACATGGTCGTGGTGACAACGAGATAGATCGCCGCCACCGTAAGCCATATCTCGAATGTCATGAAAGTGTCGGCGATGATATTTCGTCCTTCGTTGGCCAGATCGAAGATCGCGATGGCGCTGACGATGGCGGAATGCTTCACTAGGCTGATGGCAAGGCTGGTGAGCGGCGGCAGCACGATGCGCAGGGCCTGCGGCAGCACCACGAAGCGGTTCGCCTGGAGGCGCGTGAGCCCCAGGCTCGCCGCCGCCTCGGCCTGCCCCAGCGGCACCGCGAGGATGCCGGCGCGGATGATCTCGGCGGCGAACGCCCCCTCGAACAGCCCCAGCGCCAGCACACCGGTGGTCTGCCGGCCGATGCCGAGGATGGGGGCGAACACGAAATAGAACACGTAGAGTTGCACCAGCAGCGGCGTGTTGCGCACCACCTCGATATAAACCCGCGCCACCCCGCGCCCGACGATACTGTCGGACAGCCGTAGCAGCGCCGCGATCACCCCGGCCGCGATGGTGGCCACGAACGCCAGCGCCGAGACCTGCAGCGTCACCACCAGCCCCTTGAGCAGCGGCCCGGCATAAACCTGCCCGTCGAAGGTCTTGAACAGGAACGGCACCACCCGCGGCCACTGCCAGCGATACGGCATTGCCCCGGCGCCCTGCACGATGCCCCAGCCGACCACCAGCAACAGCACCACGAACGCCGCGACATGGCGGACGGTGGTGGCCGAAATTTTCGCGCTCGGCCGCCTGTTCACCCGTCAAAGCCCCTATCGTGCGGCGCCGAGACTATGGTGCCGCCACCCGCAGGGCAATTCGGGAAATTCAGCGCCCCCGCGCCAGGATCGCCGCCACCGCGCAACTCGCCAGCCTTGTGCGCACCGTGTCGGCCCGGCTGGTCAAGATGATCGGCACCCGGGCGCCGAGCACAATCCCCGCCGCCTCGGCATTGCCGAGGAAGGACAGCGTTTTGGCCAGCATGTTGCCGGCCTCCATGTCGGGCACCATCAGGATATCGGCATCGCCCGCCACCGGGGAGGTGATCCCCTTGGCCAGCGCCGCCTCAAGGTTGATGGCATTATCGAACGCGAGCGGCCCATCGAGCATGCCGCCCTTGATCTGCCCGCGATCGGCCATCTTGCACAACGCCGCCGCCTCGATGGTGGAGGGGATTTTGGCGGTGACGGTTTCGAGCGCGCTCAGGATCGCCACCTTCGGCACCGCGACGCCGAGCGCCTGGGCCAACTCGATGGCATTGGCGACGATATCGGCCTTGTCGTCCAACGTGGGGAAGATATTCACCGCCGCATCGGTGATGAACAGCATCTTGGGATAGGTCGGCACGTCCATCATGAACACGTGGCTGACCCGGCGCGCGGTGCGCAGGCCGGTCTCCTTGTTGACGATCTCGGCCATCACCTCGTCGGTGTGCAGGCTGCCCTTCATGATAGCGCGGGCCTCGCCGGTGCGCACCCGCTTCACCGCCTCGAACGCGGCGGCGTGGCTGTGCGGCACATCCACCACCTGGCAATCCCCCAGTTCCAGCCCGCATTCCTCCGCCACGCGTTGGATGCGGGCGGCGGGGCCGATCAGGATGGGGGTGATGAGCCCGGCCGCCGCGGCCTCGATGGCGCCGGTCAGCGAACTGGCGTCGCACGGATGCGCCACCGCGGTGATCACCGGCGGGCCCGAGCGGGCGCGGGCAATAAGGGCATCGAATTTCGCGTGTGGGGTGCTGTGCTGGTCCATGGGCATTCTATACCGCAACGCACCATTTCCGGCTATGGCCAGAAACCCACCATACCAGCCGGACGTGCGAACGGCGGCCGCTCCCATGGGAGAGGCCGCCGCCGTATGCGCCCGCGAGGGGCCGGATCAGCCGAGGCGGCGACGCATCGCGCGCAGGCCGAGCAGGCCGGAGGCGAACAGCACCAGCGAGGCCGGCTCGGGCGTGCCGGTCGGGATTTCGACGTTGTTCACCGTCACGCCGTCGATCGCCATGCCGGTCTGGTAGGCGGTGTCGAGCCAGTTGGTGGTGCCGAAGCCCACGTAGTAGTCACCCGAGGTGGGGATGTTGTAGAGCGATTCGATCCACCCGGTGTAGCCGCAGCCGGCATCGAAGCAGGTGCCGGACGAGCCGGCGAGCGGCCCCCAGGCCGGTCCGCCCGCCGCAATGCCAGACGTGGGCGGGATCAAGGTGGAGGCATTCGCCGGCAGCCCGGCGCCGGGCGAGATGTTGCCGGATGGCTCGGTGCGCGCGGTGAACAGGTAGGCCGCGATCGAGTTGTCGGACGCATTGAAGAGGGCCGACCAGGCGTAGTCGGCGTAGATCGCGCCATCCGAGGTCACGAAGTTGAAGTAGAACTGGAGCGGATCGCCGCTGAGGGCGGTGAACACCGGGGTGGTCAGCACGGAGCCGTTGGTGCCGCCGATGCCGGCGATCTGGCCAACCCCGGACGGGCCGGCGGCGGTCGAGATCCACTGATAGCTGGAGCTGCCATGTGGTGAGAGCCCCACCACACCATCCGCCGTGTCGGTGCCGCAGTTGCCGGTGCAGGACCAGCCCGACGGCACCGGCCCGATCTGCGCCGCCGCGGGAAGCGCGTAGGCGGCAATCCCGGCGATCATGCTGGCTGCTAAAATGCGGAACTTCATTGAATAAATCCTTCCTCGGTAAAACATGCGAATTATTCGGACATCCTATTGCCAACAGCGGTGATGGTCTGGCATTGGCCGGTAGATGTCGTCACACGTGACACTAGCAATCATCATGCCAAAAATCATTTGGCGAAGAGATTCAATAAATTAAAATGTCGAATATAAAACAGTACTAGGGTTGATGTAAAAAATCCTGACAAAAATCTTGTCATATGCGACGTAAAAACTACCGATGCTTAGTCGAAATATGCGCTAAACTTCAGTGTATCTCACGCCGTCGGTGAAAAATATCCGCGCCCCGGCCGGGTGGCCGTCATGGGATGGCGCGGATGCGTTCGAGGGTCTTCATCGCATGCGTCACCAGCGCCAGAACTTGTGCATCGGTCGACGTTTCGTCGAACATGGTGCGCACCTCGCGCACCATGTTCGCGCTGTTACGCCGGGAATGACGCTGTGAACGCCTTGGACGCGACGGCGCCCGCGGTGCCGCCGGCCAGATCACCGGCGGCCAGCGCCTGCGCCGCCCGCTCCACCGCGCCCATCGCCACCGCATAGAGCCGCCCGCCCAGGCTCACCCGGCGCACCCCGGCCGCCGCAAGCTCCGCCAGCGGCACCGTGCCCGAGCGTGGCGCGATCAGCACATTCACCGGCTTGGGCGCCACCGCCCGCACCACCGCGCGGATCGCGTCCATGTCCGGCAGCAGCGGCGCGTAGAGCACATCCGCCCCCACCTCGGCGAAGGCCACCAGCCGGCGGATCGTGTCGTCGAGGTCCGCCCGCCCGTGCAGGAAATTATCGGTCCGCCCGGTCAGCACGATGCGTCCCCGCGCCACCGCCACCGCGCCCCGCATGCGCGCCACGGCGGCATCGAAATCATGGATCGGATGCGCCGGATCGGCCGTGGTGTCCTCGATGCCAAGCCCGGCCAGCCCGCCAGCGATGGCCGCGCGCACGGTATCGGCGCAATCCTCGGGGGAGGGGCCGTAGCCATCCTCGAGGTCCCCATTGATCGGCAGCCCGGTGAGGTTGGCCATCAGGGTGCCGTTCGCCACCGAATCGGCGAGGCTCACCGAATGCGCCCCGTCATGCCGCCCCATCCCGAAGGCGATGGCGGCCGAACTGGTGCCGATCGCCTGGAACCCGGCGTTCTTGAACAGCACGGCAGAGGCGCCATCCCAGCCGTTCGGCATGATGAAGCAACCCTGGGCATGCAGGGCGACAAAGCGCTCATAGGCGGCGGCCTGGCTCATTGGTGTTCCCCTCTTGTTTCAGAAAGGATAGCCGATCTCCGCCGAAACCGCGAGTGCGCCGGTATGGTCGGCGGCCCACGCGGCGGCCTTCCCGGCCAGGATGGTGCTGCCCGCCAGGGTGATGTCATGGCCGATATGCAGCGGGCGGATGTTGCGCACGCTGACCGAGACCGGCTGCCGGCCATGCGCCCGGATCGCCGCCTCCAGCAGCAGCAGCAGCGTCAGCCCGCCATTCACCACCAGCGCCGGATAGCCCTCGATGCCGCGCGTGTAGTCGACGTCGTAGTGGATGCGATCGCCATTGAAGGTGACGGCGGAGTAGCGGAACAGCAGCACCGGATCGGGGTGCGCCGCCTCGCGCCACGCCGGATCAGACGGCGCGGGCGTGGTATCAGGCGGCGCGACCCCCGGCGCTGCCGCCTCGCGGTAGACCAGGTCCTGCTCCTCCACCACCGCCACCCCATCCCGCGCGCTGATGGTATGGCGCACCGTGACGAACATCATCCGGCCGGATCGCCCGGTCTTCGGCGTGATGGACACAATCTCCGACCGCTTGGCCGCTATATCGCCCACCCGCAGCACGCCGGGGAACGTCACCCGCCGCCCGGCGAACATCCGCCGCGGCAAATCGATCGGCGGCAGGAAATCCCCCCGCCGCGGATGCCCATCCGCCCCGATGGCCGATTGCGGCGCGATCTCGGGGAAGAACATGGCGTACCAGTGCGGCGGAATCGGCGTGCCCGGCGCGAAGTCCTCGCTGCGGTCCAACATCGCGGCGATCCGCCGCAGGGCAGGGCGGGTGATCTCGTCCTCGCCCTCCCGCGTACGCCCGATCCACTGGGCGAGGTCGGGCGTCGTCATGCGGAGACGGTGTGGGCGCGCACCCAGGCGATAAAGGTGTCGTCGGTCATGTCACCGGCGGCCATCTGCAACGTCATAAGCACGCAATCGGCGTCGGGCGCGTTGAACATATGGCCGTTTGCTTCGAGGAAGAGTTCGAGTGCCACGTACGCCGTCCGCTTGTTGCCATCGATGAACGGATGGTTGCGCGCAATCGCCAGCGCGTAGAGCCCCGCCAGTTCGGCGAGATCGGGCTCACCATATGCGAGACGGTTCGGCGGACGCGCCAGCGCACTATCCAGCAACGCCTCGTCGCGCACGCCGGTAGCGCCGCCGTGTTCGGCGAGTTGCATGTCATGAATGGCCAACACGATCTGCCGGCTGAGCCAGACCGTCACTTGGCGAGTTCGCGCAGAACGGCGCGGCGGCGCTTCATGATGCGCTTGGCCACTTCCATCTGCGCCTCGAACTCCGGATCAGTCGTCGTGAGCCGCAGCCCGTCCGCCGTCTCCACGGCATA
This sequence comes from uncultured Rhodospirillales bacterium, assembly GCA_903845065.1. GTDB lineage: Bacteria > Pseudomonadota > Alphaproteobacteria > Acetobacterales > Acetobacteraceae > CAIYPH01. Next base: position 6,727 of record CAIMWH010000248.1, read on the forward strand.
CAGCGTGTCGCCCTTCTGCACCCCGAGGCGGGCCAGCATGTCCTTCGGCAGTGTCATCCCCACCGAATTCCCCACCGCAATAAGTTTGATCGCCGACATGACACCCTCCGTTTGCACGAAAGTTATAACATCGACACCCCAAAACCTACAAGATAAACCGGCTCAGATCGCCCTTCGCCGCCAGCGGCGCCACCCGCTCGGCCACATAGGCCGCATCCACCGTGGCGCTCTGCCCGCTGCGATCCGAGGCGGTGAAGCTGATTTCCTCCAGCAGCTTCTCCATCACCGTATGCAGCCGCCGCGCCCCGATATTCTCCACCCGATCATTGATATCCGCCGCCAGATCGGCCAACGCGTCGATCGCGCTCTCGGCGAACACCAGGTCCACCCCCTCGGTCGCCATCAGCGCCTGGTACTGCTTGAGCAGGCTCATCTCCGGCTCCACCAGGATGCGCCGCAGGTCATCGCGCGACAACGGCGCCAGTTCGACGCGGATCGGCAGCCGCCCCTGCAACTCCGGCAGCAGGTCGGACGGCTTGGCGAGGTGGAACGCGCCCGAAGCGATGAACAGGATATGGTCCGTCTTCACCGGCCCATGCTTGGTGCTCACCGTGGTGCCCTCGATGATCGGCAGCAGATCCCGCTGCACCCCCTCGCGGGACACATCGCCGCCGCGGAACCCGCCATCCGAGGTCCGCGCGCACACCTTGTCGATCTCGTCGAGGAACACGATGCCGTTGTTCTCGGCATGGGCCACCGCGTCCTTGGTCAACCGCTCGCCGTCGAGCAGCTTGTCCGCCTCCTCGCGCTCCAGGGCCGCCCGCGCCGCCGGCACCTTCATTTTGCGCATGGACTGCGGGCGCGGCCCGAACATGCCCTTCATCATCTCGCCGAGGTTGATCATCTGGCCCGGCGGCATGCCCGGAATATCCATCTGCCCCACCGGGTTGGACGGCGCCTCGGCCAGGCTGACCTCGATCTCCTTGTCCTCGAACTGCCCGTCGCGCAGCATGCGGCGGAACTTGGAGCGGGTGTCCGCCGCCGCCTGCTCGCCGCACAGCGCCACCAGCAGCCGCTCCTCGGCCGCCAGTTCCGCCTTGGCCTGCACATCCTTGCGCTGGGTGTCGCGCAGCATGGTGATGGAAATCTCCACCAGGTCCCGCACGATGCTTTCCACGTCGCGCCCGACATAGCCCACCTCGGTGAACTTGGTGGCCTCCACCTTGAGGAACGGCGCCTGCGCCAGCTTGGCCAGCCGCCGCGCGATCTCGGTCTTGCCGCAGCCGGTCGGCCCGATCATCAGGATGTTCTTCGGCACCACCTCCTCGCGCATCGCCTCGGGCAGTTGCTGCCGGCGCCAGCGGTTGCGCAGCGCGATCGCCACCGCCCGCTTGGCGTCGTTCTGGCCAACGATGAAGCGGTCAAGCTCACTCACGATCTCGCGCGGCGAATAGGTCGGAACGTCCATGATATCAGCCGATCGTTTCAACGATAACGTTGTAGTTGGTGTAGACGCAGATATCCCCCGCGATCTTCATCGAGCGCCGGGCGATCTCCTCCGCGCCGAGGTCCTCCACCGTGAGCAGCGCGCGCGCCGCCGAAAGGGCGAAATTGCCGCCCGATCCGATGCCGATCACCCCGTCATCGGGCTCCAGCACATCGCCGTTGCCGGTCAGGGTGAAGCTGCGGTCCCGATCCGCCACCGCCATCATCGCCTCCAGCCGACGCAGATAGCGATCGGTCCGCCAGTCCTTCGCCAGTTCCACGCAGGCGCGTTCGAGCTGGTTGGGGAACCGCTCCAGCTTGGCCTCCAGCCGTTCCAGCAGGGTGAACGCATCGGCGGTGGCGCCGGCGAACCCCGCCAGCACCGCGCCGCCGGCGCCGATCCGCCGCACCTTGCGCGCATTACCCTTGATGACGGTCTGCCCGAGCGAAACCTGCCCGTCCCCGGCCATCGCAACCGTGCCGCCGCGGCGGACACACAGAATGGTGGTGCCATGCCAGCCCACCGGATCATGAGGCGTGTTCGTGTTCATGTCAGCTAGATGGTCCAACCCGCCACTCGCGGCAAGCGCCCTCCCCGATCGGCCGGGGGACAGCCTGCACGATGGATTGCAACCCGCCACCAGGCGCCCCACATCCCCCCTGTCCGCGCCGCCCGGCGCAAGGATCGGGCGGCCACCGGCAGGGAGGGGAACGTCATGTCGAAGGACGCATTCCGGCTGCATCTGGCGCATCGCTTGAAGCGCATCCGCCTGGCCATCGCCGAGGCCGAACACGGCCACGCCACCGCCGATGACCTCGCCATCCGCGTCAAGGCGGCCGGCGAACTGGCAGTGCTGCACCGCCGCCACGCGGAAGTGGCCGCAAAGCTCGACCGCCTCGATCACGCGCCGCCCGGCCTGCTGGCCGGCCTCAAAACCGAAATCGAGGAGGACATCGACAGCATCATGCTGGCCGTGGAGCGGGTATTCGTCGGCTATTGAGCCGGGCATCGGGGCCGGGGTGGTGGCGGGTTTGCCGCCGCCCCCGCATTTCGGCTAAGCCTCCGTCATGACCCGCACCGCCACCATCACCCGCACCACCTCCGAAACCGATATCAGCCTGACCCTCGATCTCGACGGGACCGGGCGCGCCGATATCGCCACCGGCATCGGCTTCCTCGACCATATGTTGACCGCGCTTACCCGCCACGCGCTGTTCGACCTCACCGTGCGCGCCAAGGGTGACCTGCATATCGATTTCCACCACACCACCGAGGATGTCGGCATCGTGCTCGGCCGCGCCCTCACCGAGGCGCTCGGCGACAAGCGCGGCATCGCCCGCTTCGGCCACGCCATGGTGCCGATGGACGAGGCCCTGGCCGAAGCCGCCATCGACATCTCGGGCCGCCCCTTCCTCGCCTGGTCCGTGACGTTCGCCCAGCCCAAGGTGGGCGAGATGGATACCGAACTGTTCGAGGAATTCTTCCGCGCCTTCGCCTCCAACGCGCTGATCACCCTGCACGTTACCCAGAAGGCCGGCACCAACACCCATCACGTCGCCGAAGCCTGCTTCAAGGCCCTCGCCCGCGCGCTGCGCATGGCCGTGGCGCCCGATCCCCGCGTCGGCAACGCCATCCCCTCCACCAAGGGCGCGCTGTGAAAACCTTCACCGCCCACGTGTCGGACCGCGCCGTCCCGGTGCTGGTGCCCGAGGCGTTCAGCCTCGCCGCCGCAGTGTTCGGCCCGTTCTGGCTGCTCGCCCACCGCGCCTGGATCCCGGCCGTGCTCTCGCTGTGCGCCAGCGTGATGCTCGCCACCCTGCCGGACCCGACCCAAACCATCACCGGCCTCGCCTTCGCCGCCGCCCATGGCATTTTTGGGCGGGACCTGGTGCGCTGGTCCCTCGAACGCCGCGGCTTCGTGCTGGCCCATGTGGTCGCCGCGCGGGACGAGGACGCCGCCTACGCCCGCCTGCTCGCCGCCCGGCCGGACCTCGCGACGGAGAGCCTCGCGTGAAAGTCGCCGTCATCGACTACGGCAGCGGCAACCTTGCCTCCGCCGCCCGCGCCCTGGCCCTCGCCGCCGAACGCTCCGCCATCGCCGCCACCGTCACCATCTCGTCCGACCCCGATTTCGTCGCCCGCGCCGACCGCATCGTGCTGCCCGGCCAGGGCGCCTTCGCCGACTGCGCCCAGGGCCTCGCCGGCATCGACGGGTTGCGCGAAGCCGTCCTCGCCCGCGCCGACGCCGGCCACCCCTTCCTCGGCATCTGCGTCGGCATGCAGTTGATGGCCGAACGCGGGCTGGAACACGCCATCACCCCGGGCTTCGGCTGGATCAAGGGCGACATCGCCGAAATGGCGGTGCCCGCCAGCTTCCGCCTGCCGCAGATGGGCTGGAACGAACTGGTGTTTACCCCCGGCATCCACCCCCTGCTGGACGGCATCGAGCCCGGCGACCACGCCTACTTCGTCCACAGCTACGCCCTCACCCACGGCGATCCCGCGCAAACCATCGCCACCACCGATTACGGCGGCCCGGTCTGCGCCATCGTCGCCACCGGCAACCGCGCCGGCACCCAGTTCCATGTCGAGAAGAGCCAGGAAGTCGGCCTGCGGATTCTCGCCAATTTCCTCCGATGGACCCCCTGACCATGCCGACCACCCCCACCATCGCGCACGAGCCGACCCAGAGCGTGGAGCGCATCAGCAGCTTCACCGACGAGGAACTGGCCGATCTTTGCGAGGCCACCGATACCGCCATCATCGAGGGCGGCGGCTTCGGCTGGGTCCATCCGCCCGGCCGCCAGGCGCTGGAGCGCTACTTCAAGGGCCTGCTGCTGGTACCCGAGCGCGAGTTGTTCGTCGTCCGCCTCGATGGCCGCATCGTCGGCTCCGGCCAGCTCGTCCGCCCGCCGCGCAACAACGAGGCGCAGGCCTTCGCCGCCCAGTTGATGCACGCCTTCATCGCCCCCTACGCCCGCGGCCACGGCCTCGCCCAACTCCTCACCCAGCGCATCGAGGACGGCGCCCGCGCCATGGGCTACCACGTGCTGAACCTTGACGTGCGGGAGAGCCAGGGCGCCGCCATCCGCCTCTACGAGCGCATGGGCTACATCCGCTGGGCCGTGCACCCCGCCTACGCCCGCGTCGGCGGCAAGACGGTGCGCGGAATCTTCTACTACAAGCTGCTCCAGCCCGGCGGACGGATCGTCGCATGAGCCTGACCCTCTACCCCGCCATCGACCTCAAGGACGGCGCCTGCGTCCGCCTCCGCCGTGGCGAAATGGCCGACGCCACCGTCTACTCCGATGATCCCGGCGCCCAGGCCCGCGCCTGGCAGGACGCCGGCTTCACCTGGCTGCACGTTGTCGATCTCAACGGCGCCTTCGCCGGGCGCACCGTGAACGGCGCTGCCGTCGCCGCCATCCGCGCCGCCACCACCCTGCCGATCCAACTCGGCGGCGGCATCCGCGATCGCGCCGGCATCGAACGCTGGCTCGAAGCCGGCATCACCCGCGTCATCCTCGGCTCCATCGCCGCCCGCGATCCAGGCTTGGTGCGCGATGCCTGCCGCGCCTTCCCCGGCCGCATTGCGGTGGGGATTGACGCGCGGGACGGCTTCGTCGCCGTCGAAGGCTGGGCCGAAACCTCCGAACTGCGCGCCATTGACCTCGCCGCCCGCTTCGAGGACGCCGGTGCCGCGGCCATCATCTACACCGACATCGCGCGCGACGGCATGCTCGGCGGCCTCAACCTCGATGCCACCCTCGATCTCGCCGCCCGCGTCACCACCAAGGTGATCGCCTCGGGCGGCGTCGGCGCGCTCGCCGATCTCGCCGCGCTGAAGGCCCGTGCCGACGCGACTCCGGGCGCCATCGACGGCGTGATTGTCGGCCGCGCTCTCTACGACGGCCGCGTGCAACCCGCCGAAGCCCTCGCTCTGCTGGCCGCCTGACACCACCGCCATTTCTTCGCTTGCACAGCGTCGCTGAAAACCCCAAACACACCGGTCCTGATAGCCAAGTGGGTCCGCGTGCTGAAGCTCCGTGTCATCCCCTGTCTCGACGTCAAGGACGGCCGTGTCGTCAAAGGCGTCAACTTCGTCTCGCTGCGCGACGCCGGGGACCCGGTGGAGCAGGCGGTGGTGTATGACGCCGCCGGCGCCGACGAACTCACCTTCCTCGACATCACCGCCAGCCACGAAAACCGCGACACCATCCTCGACGTGGTCTCGCGCACCGCGGCCCGCGTGTTCCTGCCGCTCACCGTCGGCGGTGGCATCCGCTCGCCCGAGGACATGCGCCGCCTGCTGCTCGCCGGCGCCGACAAGTGCTCCATCAACTCCGCCGCCGTCGCGCGCCCCGAACTGGTGCGCGAAGCGGCGCTGAAATTCGGCAGCCAATGCGTCGTCGTTGCCGTCGATGCCAAGCGCACCGGCGCCGGCCAGTGGCATGTCTTCACCCATGGCGGCCGCCGCGATACCGGGATGGACGCGGTGGACTGGTGCCGCCAGGTCGCCGAACTCGGCGCCGGCGAAATCCTGCTCACCAGCATGGACCGAGACGGCACCGGCCAGGGGTTCGATCTCGAACTGCTGCGCGAAGTCTGCGCCGCGGTGCGCATCCCGGTGATCGCCTCGGGCGGCGTCGGCACGCTCGCCCATTTTGTCGAGGGCGCGCAGGCCGGCGCCACCGGGTTGCTGGCCGCCAGCGTGTTCCACTTCGGCACCTTCACCATCGCCCAGGTGAAAGCGGCGCTCGATGCCGCCGGCCTGCCGGTTCGCCTGCCCCGCACCGCCTTGACTGCCGCCTGAAGGAGCCGGAAATGGCCAAAGCAACCAAGAAATCCGCCGGCAAGAAAGCCACCGCGGAGAAGAAATCCGGCGCCGGCGAGGCCGCCTCCGCGCCGAAGAAGTCGGTCGCCCGCAAGAAATCCGCCGCCGGCAAAAAATCCGTCACCGGCAAGAAGGCCGTGGCCGGCAAGAAGGCCGCCATCGCGAAAACCCCCTCGGTGATCAGCGCCATCGTCGAACCGCTCGCCCCCCCGCCGCCGCAGGCCATCGGCGCCTCCTCGGCGGTGCTCGATCGCCTCTGGGCGGTGATCGACAGCCGCCGCGCCGCGGACCCCAATTTGAGCCACTCGGCCCGCCTGCTCGCTCGCGGCACTGCCAAGGTGGCGCAGAAGTTCGGCGAGGAAGCCGTCGAATGCGTCATCGAGGCCACCCTCGGCCATCCCGAAGGCCTGGTAGCCGAAAGTGCTGATGTGCTCTACCACCTCCTCGTGCTGTGGGTGGATGGCGGGGTGCGACCGGCGGACGTGTGGGCCGAACTGCAACGCCGCGAGGGCGTGTCCGGCATCGCCGAAAAAGCCTCCCGCGCCCGCAGCCTGCCGCAGGAACTCAACCTCGGCACCAGCAAGATCCCCTGATCCCCCAGACGGAGCCACCGACATGCCGGTCAAAGGCCTCGGGCCCTACGACGACACCAACATCTTCGCCCGCATCCTGCGCGGCGAAATCCCCTGCCGGAAAGTCTACGAGAACGACCACGCGCTGGCCTTCCACGACATCAACCCGCAGGCGGCCAGCCATATCCTGATCATCCCCAAGGGCCGCCACATCTCCTTCGCGGACTTCTCCGCCAACGCGTCGGACGCCGAGATCGCCGGCCTGATCCGTGCCGTTGGCCACATCGCCCGCATCCTCGGTTTCGACGATGCCGGCTACCGCATCCTCGCCAATATGGGCGAACACGCCGGCCAGGAAGTGCCGCACTTCCATATCCACCTCTTCGCCGGCCACCCCCTCGGCCCGATGCTGGCGCGCAGCGCCGGATAGCGCGATCCGGACGCCGGCGCGGTGCTATCCCGCGCCGGTATGCCGTCCCAACGCCGCCTCATCGAGTTCCGCCTGCTCCCGCGCCAGCGCCGCTACCCGTTCGACCGCCTGCGCCGCCTGTATTCGCCGATCCACCGCCTCGGCACCGCTGCGCGCGGCATTCAACTGCGCCCGTGCCTGCTCCGCCGCCGCCCGGGAGCGTTCCAGCACCTCCCGCGCCTGCTCCAACGCGGCGGTTCCGCGCGGCAACCATGAGATATACGCCTCCACCACCTGATCATCGGCCGCGATGTGGCTCGCCACCGCCTGCTCATGGGCAATCCGATCGGCCGCCGCATGGGCGACAGCGGCGGCGGCGGTTTCAGCCTGGAGGCAGAAGGCGAGCCGCTGGCGGGCTTCCTCCACCACCAGCCGCCGCATCCGCGCCATGACATCGAGCGTGCGGGCCATGGCGCATCACCTCAGGCAGCGTCACGCGCGGGAACCAGGGCAGGCTCGCCGATACGCTCCTCAGCACCCCGCACTTCCGGCCCACGCACCTCCACCCCGCGCATTTCCGGCGCCCGTGCCCGCGTCGCTGCCGATAGCGGTGCGAACACCTGGCGCTGCTCCGGCTCGCGCATCATGTAGCCGCGCCCCCACACCGTCCCGATCACGTTGCTGGCCCCCGCCGCGCGCAGCTTCTTGCGCAGCTTGCAGATGAACACGTCGATGATCTTCATCTCGGGTTCGTCCATCCCGCCATAGAGGTGGTTGAGGAACGCCTCCTTGGTCAGAATCATCCCCTTGCGCAGCGTCAGCAGTTCAAGGATCGCGTATTCCTTGCCGGTGAGCGGCACCGCGGTGCCATTCACGAACACCTCGTGGCTGTCGAGGTTCAACTGCAACTCGCCCACCCGCAGGCTCGGCTGACTGAACCCCTTGCTCCGCCGCACCACCGCCTGGATGCGCGCCACCAGTTCGGACTTGTCGAACGGCTTGGTGATGAAATCATCCGCGCCGAGTGCCAGCCCCTTCACCTTGGCCTGCGGGCGGGACAGCCCGGACAGGATCAGCACCGGGGTTTCCATCCGCGCCGCCCTCATCCGGCGCACCACCTCGTAGCCCTCCATGTCCGGCAGCATGAGATCGAGGATCACGATGTCGTAGTCGTAGTGCCGCACGAGTTCGAGGGCTTCCTCCCCGGTATCGGCGGTGTCGACCACGGTGCCGGCGGACTTGAGCATCATCACCACAATACGAGCGGCGTCGAGATCGTCTTCAACCAGAAGGACACGCATTTTTATCTCCTCTGCAACCTATGATTGTCAAATAACAGACGATCGCACCATGATCCACACATTTTTCACCATATCGACCAGATAATGCCGTAATCAGCGGGCAAAAATTGTCAATTGATGTAAAAATAGGGAATATCTCAAATTATGCGACATTCCATCGGTGCGGCCCGGTTGCGCGAAGCCACCAGCCGCCTCGCCGCCATCGGGGGAATCGATATCGAGGGCCAGGTCGTCGGCCTCTCCGGCCTCGCGGTCGATGTCGGCGGCCTCGCCCATCACACCGCGGTGGGTGATCGTGTTACCCTCGATGCGCGGGACGGCCGCGCCGTGGTGGCCGAGATCGTCGGTTTCGCAGGCATGACTGCCCGCGCCATGGCTTTCGGCGTCACCGAGGGCATCGGCCCCGGCACCACCGCCCGCGCCGGCCTGCGCCGCCCCGGCAACGTCCTGGCCGTCGACAACACCTGGATCGGCCGCGTGATCGACCCGCTGGGCCACCCGCTGGACCGCAAAGGCGCACTCCCGGCCGGCCCGAACCCGCGCCCGGTCCGTGCCGCCCCCCCCGAAGCTACCTCCCGCGCCCGCCTCGGCCCGCGCATCGATCTCGGTGTCCGCGCCCTCAATGGTTTCGCCACCTGCCGCGCCGGCCAGCGCCTCGGCCTCTTCGCCGGCTCCGGCGTCGGCAAATCCACCCTGCTCTCCATGCTCGCCCGCCAGACCGACTGTGACGTCGCCGTCCTCGCCCTCGTCGGCGAGCGCGGCCGCGAGGTGCGCGAATTCCTTGAGGACGACCTCGGCCCCGAAGGCCTCGCCCGCTCCGTCGTCGTCATCGCCACCTCCGACATGCCACCCTTGATGCGCCGCGAGGCCGCCTACGCCGCGATGACGGTGGCCGAACACTTCCGCGACCAGGGCAAGCGCGTGCTGCTGATGATGGATAGCGTCACCCGCTACTGCCTGGCCCTGCGCGAAATCGGCCTGGCCGCAGGCGAACCCCCCGCCACCCGCGGTTACCCTCCCAGCGTCTTCGCCGAACTCCCCCGCCTCCTCGAACGCGCCGGCCCCGGCATCGAAGGGATCGGCGGCAGCATCACCGCCTTCTTCACCGTCCTGGTCGAAGGCGACGACCACAACGAACCCATCGCGGACGCCGTGCGCGGCATCCTCGATGGCCACGTCGTGCTCGATCGCCGTATCGCCGAGGCCGGCCGCTATCCTGCCATCGACATCCTGCGCTCGCTCTCCCGCGCCGTGCCCGGCTGCAACAGCCCCGCCGAAAACGCTCTCATGCGCCGCGCCCGCGCCATCCTCGCCCTCCACGCCGACGTCGCCGACATCGTCCGCCTCGGCGCCCACCGCCCCGGCGCCGACGCAGCCGTCGACGAAGCCATCAGCCTCGCCCCCCGCATCGAGGCGATGCTGCGGCAGGGCAGGGACGAAAGCACCGGCATCGAGGCCACCTTCGCCGCCCTCGCCGAAATCCTCGGCTCCGCCTGACCTGTGGTTTGGTCCTTGGTTTGACGGCCGCCGCGCGCAGGGCCATTTTCGCCGCCGATCCAGCGCCAGAAGAGGCCCGCATGCCCCAGCCCGACCACATCTCCGTCCTCGGCGTTCCCCCCGCCGCAGAACTCGACGACGACCTCAAGGCAATCTGGGCCAAATGCGTCGAAAAGCTCGGCTTCGTCCCCAACGTCTACCAGACCTACAGCCTCAAGCCGCAGCGCCTGCGCAACTTCATGGCGCTCTACAACGAGATCATGCTCGCCAGATCCGGCCTCTCGAAGCTGGAGCGCGAAATGGTGGCCGTCGTCGTCTCGTCGGCCAACCGCTGCTACTACTGCCTGGTCGCCCACGGCGCCGCCGTCCGCCAACTCTCCGGGGACCCAGAACTCGGCGAGATGATGGCGCTCAACTACCGCGTAGCAAAACTCGACCCCCGCCAGCGCGCCATGCTGGACTTCGCCTGGAAAATGACCACCACCCCCTGGCTCGTCGATGACACCGACCGCGCGGGCCTGCGCCACCTCGGCCTCTCCAACGATGACCTGTTTGACCTGTCGGAGACGGTAGCGTTCTTCAACCTCTCCAACCGCATGGCCTCGGCCAGCGACATGATGCCGAACCGCGAATACCACGGGGCGTTTCGTGGTGCCGACGTGACTGCGGCGCCCACGCCGGCGCCGGTTGCCGCGCATGTGCCGCGGACCAAGAAGGTGCCGGATAAGCCGGGGCTGAAGCGGTAGGGAAGTCGTTCTTTTTTGAAAAAAAGAACCAAAAAACTTTTGCCCGATGGCTTCGCCCCTCGCTTCGGGAGAGCGGCGAAGCCATCGGATAGAAAGTTTTTGCTTCTTTTTTCAAAAAGAAGCGCTTCCTTCCCGATCAGACGTTAAACCGAAACAGCAGCACGTCCCCGTCCTTCACCACGTATTCCTTGCCCTCAACCCGCATCTTGCCCACTTCCTTGGCGCCGACATCGCCCTTGTAGGTGATGTAGTCGTCATAGGTGATGGTTTCGCAGGCAATGAAGCCGCGCTCGAAATCGTTGTGGATCACCGCGGCGGCCTGTGGCGCCTTGGTACCCTTCACGATGGTCCAGGCGCGCGCCTCCTTCGGCCCGCAGGTGAAGTAGGTGATCAGGCCCAGCAGGTCATAGCCGGCGCGGATGACGCGATCGAGCCCGCTGTCATGCAGCCCGAGTCCCTCCAGGAATTCGGCGCGATCCTCGGCGCCAAGCTGCGCCACTTCGGCCTCGATGGCGGCCGACACCACCACATAGCGCGCCCCCTCGGCCTTGGCCCGCTCGGCCACGCGGGCAGAGAATTCATTGCCGGTGGCAGCGGCCGATTCCTCGACGTTGCAGACATACAGCACGGGCTTGGAGGTGAGCAGTTGCAGCCGCTTGGCCGCCTCGAACTGGTCGGCCGGGATGGCGGTGCGCGCCGGGCGTCCCTCGATCAGCGCCGCCACGATCGGCTCCATCAGCGCCACCTGGGCGATGCTCTCCTTGTCGCCGCCGCGCGCCTTTTTCTGCGCCGAGATCAGCCGCTTCTCAAGGCTGTCGAGGTCGCACAGCATCAGCTCGGTCTCAACCGTCTCGGCATCGCGGATCGGATCGACGCTGCCCTCGACATGGGTCACGTCCGGGTCCTCGAAGCAGCGCAGCACGTGGATGATGGCATCCACCTCGCGGATATTGGCCAGGAACTGGTTGCCCAGCCCCTCGCCCTTGGAGGCGCCGCGCACCAGGCCGGCGATATCGACGAATTCCAGGCTGGTCGGCACCGTCTTCTGGGACTTGCCGATCTTGGTCAGCATATCCAGCCGCGGGTCCGGCACGGCCACGCGGCCGACATTCGGCTCAATGGTACAAAAAGGGTAGTTGGCGGCCTGCGCGGCGACCGTCGCCGTCAAGGCATTGAAAAGCGTAGACTTGCCGACATTGGGCAGGCCGACGATACCGCAATTGAAACCCATCTATTTCGTCTCCTGCGTGAGCAAGGCCACGCGTGTCATGAAATCCTCGGGCTTGCCGCCCGCGAGCAGCGGCGCCGCATCGGCCACCGCATCCAGAACCGCAACCAGCCAGTCACGGTCCACCTTGGCGAAATCGCCCAGCACATGCCCGGTCACCCGCGCCTTGTCGCCGGGATGCCCGATGCCCAAACGCACCCGCCAGTAGTCGGGCGTGCCGAGATGGCGGTCCATGCTGCGCAGCCCGTTATGCCCCGCCGCCCCGCCGCCGCGCTTCACGCGCACCTTGCCGGGCACTAGGTCAAGCTCGTCATGAAAGGCGGTGATCGCCTCGGGCGGCAGCTTGAAGAACGCGGCGGCGGCCTGCACCGAGGTGCCGCTGTCATTCATATAGGTGAGCGGCTTGAGCCCCATCACCTTCTCGCCACCAATGGTGCCCTCGGCCACCAGGCCCTTGAAGCGCGGCCGCCACGGCGAAAACCGATGGGTGGCGGCGATCACGTCCAGCGCCATGAAGCCGATATTGTGGCGCTGCCGGGCCATTTGCGGCTCGGGATTCCCCAGTCCGACCCAAAGCAGCATCACAAACTCCAAACAAAAGGAGGGCCGGGGGATGAACCCCGGACCCCCATTGTCTCTTAAGCCAAGGTTTCCAAAGGCCTCACGGCCCTTGGCGGGTCCAGGGCTGAGCCCTGGCCTTGTCTTACTTCTTCTTCGGCGCAGCCGCGGGCTTCGCCGGCGCCTTGCCAGCCGGACCCTTGCCACCAGCCGCCGCGGCACCAGCCTCGGCCGGCGCTTCGGCCGACTTGGTCGGCGGCGCGATGGTAGCGATCACGAAGTCGCGATCGGTGATCGTCGGGCGGATGCCCTCGGTGCCCGCGAGGTTGGACCAACGCACGGTGTCGTTGATGTCCAGCGTGCCAAGGTCGGCATCGAAATGCGCCGGCACGTTCTCGGGGTCGCACAGGCATTCGACGGCATGGCGCACGACGTTGAGAACGCCGCCGCGCTTGAGGCCCATCGAGATGGTTTCGTTGTGGAACACCACGGCCACCGCCACGCGGATGCGCTCACCAGCGGCAAGGCGCTGGAAATCCACATGTTCCGGCTGGTCGGTCACCGGGTGGAACTGCACATCGCGGATCAGGGCGCGGATCGGCTCGTCGCCGACCTTCACCTCGTACAGGCGCGAACGCCAGCCGCTGGTGTGGATTTCCTTCATCACCGCGCGGGGGTCGAGCGCGATAAGGGTCGGTGCCACCTTGGCACCATAGATTACGGCGGGCACCTTGCCCTGCCGCCGAGTCGCACGTGCTGCCCCCTTACCTGCACGCTCGCGCGCCTCGGCCTCGATCGTCGTGAAATTGGCCATGGTTCGCTCCTAAACAGAAACGCCGGCCTCCAGGGGTGCCGACGTGGGGGCGATGTAGCAACACCGTGATCTGCGTGCAAATAGCTTGACGCGGCGGCAGGCATGCAGCGGGATGCGGTCGGAATGGAATCATTGTTATTCCTGTTGGGCGCCGTCTTGATCCTCAGCTGGGTGCTGGGGGTTATCGGGTTCGTGCGCGCCGGCTCGGTGCGCCGCGAACTGGAGGCGATGCGCGGCGCCCTCAACATCATCGTGGCCCGCCAACTCGCGCTCGAGCGGGCGCAAGGTGCGGCGCCGCCGCAGCCGGCAGCGGCCGAGACCGAGGTTGCCGTGGAGGCGCCCGCGCCCGTCGCCGAGCCGGTTGTCGAGCCCATTCCCGCCCGGATGTCGTCTGTCCCCGAGGTCATGCCGGCCGAAATGGCCGCCGACACTGCCGCCGAACTTCCACCCGAACCACCGCCCGCCCCGCCACGCAGCCTCGATCTCGAAACCCTGCTGACGCAGCGCCTCGGCGTGTGGGTGGGCTCGGCCGCCCTGCTGCTCGCCGGCGTGTTCCTGGTGCGATATGCGGTGGAGCAGGGCTGGCTCGGCCCCGCGATGCGCTGCTTCGCCGCCTTCCTCCTCGGTGCCGCCCTGCTGGCCGGCGCCGAGTGGCTGCGCCGTCGCCCGGCGGCGGAAAACAAGCTGCTCGGCCCCGACCAGGCCCCGGCCGGGCTCGCCGCCGGCGGTTCCGCGGTGCTGTTCGGCGCCGCCTACGGGGTCGGCGTGTTCTATGCCCTGGTGCCACCCGGCGTCTCCTTCGTGCTGATGGCCGCCGCGGCCATGGTTGGCCTGCTCGCCGCGCTCCGTTTCGGGCCGTTGACGGCGGCCGTGGGCGTCGCCTGCGCCTACCTGACCCCCGCCCTGGTCGAAACCACTGACCCCGATCTTCCCGGCCTGTTCGCCTATCTCCTGTTCGTCACCGCCGCCTGCCTCGCCTTGGTGCGCTATACCGCGTGGGTCTGGCTCGGCTGGGCCGCCACGGCGGGCGGCGTCGCCTGGGTGATCCTGGTGGCGAGCTTCGGCGGCGATGCTATGTGGGCGCCCGCCACCTTCGTGGTGCTCGCCGCCGCCCTCAACCTCGGCCTGTTGCCGCCCTCCGCGCTCGATCATCCCCAGGGCCGCCGCCTGGCCTGGGTGCCCTTCGCGGCGCTCGCCGTCGCGGCGCTCATTCTCGAAGCCGCCGTCGGTGGCGCCTGGACCCGCTGGGCGGTGTTCCTGCTGGCCCCGCTGGCCATCCTGAAGGGTGTGTTCGAACCCCGGCTTGACCGCCTACCCTGGCTCGCCGCTCTGGCCGGGTTGCTCGCCCTGTTGTTCTGGGCCCTGCCGAGTTGGACCGCCACCGGCGAGGCGGTCACCATCGAGGGCGTGGTGCAGGCCTTCTTCCCCGGCGCTTGGGCCCCCGAGGCCATCCAGCCCCTGCTGATCACCGCGGCCTGCTTCGCCGCCTTCCATGCCGCCATTGGCCTGTTCCTCGAAGGCCGCACCCCGAACGGCCTGCGCTGGTCCGCCCTGGTGGCCGGCGTCCCGGTGCTGACCCTCGCCGTCGCCTACGCCCAGACCGGCCGCTTCCAGTCCGATATCGCCTGGGCCACCGTCGCCCTGGTGCTGGCCGCCGCCCTCACCGGCACCGCAGCACTGGGCGCCCGCCAATCCGGCCCGCAGCGTGCCGGCGTCCACGCCACCGGCGCCGTCGCCGCCCTGCTGCTCGGCTGCACCATCATATTGCATGACCATTGGCTGACCCTGGCGTTCTCGCTGTTCCTCCCGGCCCTTGCCTGGATCGCCGGGCGCGCCGGCCTGCCGCAACTCCGCCCGGTCGCCGCCGTGGTGGCGGTCCTGGTGCTGGTCCGTCTGCTGCTGAACTGGCACCTGCCGCGCTACGGCTTCGGCACCACCGTGGTGCTGAACGGCCTGATCGCCGCCTACGCGGTACCCGCCCTGGCCTTCTGGGCCGCCGCCACGATGTTCCGCCGCCAGCGCGACGGCCGCCTGGTCGGCCTGCTCGAAAGCGGCGCCATCGTGCTCGCCGCCGCCTTCGTCATGCTCGAGATCCGCCACGCCGCCACCGGCGGCCGACTGCTGGCCGAGGGCGGCTTCAGCGAGGTGTGCCTGGACGTGGTGAGCCTCGCCATCCAGGCCTGGGCCTACCGCATGGCCGCCTGGATCACCGGACGCCTGGTCCCCGAGATCGCCTGGCGGGTGCTCGGCCTCGCCGCCCTGGTGCTGGCCGGGGTGATCCTGGTGATCAACCCGGCGATCACCAACGCCCACGCGCCGTCCTGGGCGCTGCTGTGCGGCTACCTGCTGCCGGCCATCATCGCGGTGGCGATGGCAGGCAGCATGCCCGCCACCGAGCAGGGCGCGCAGGTCACCCGCGGGCTGCAACTCTATGCGCTGGCCGCCGGCTTCGTCTGGATCGGCCTGCAGGTCCGCGCCGCTTTCCACCCGGGCGCCCTCGGCCTCGATGCCGCCGCGATCGAGGACGCCGAGATGTGGTGCTGGTCTGGCGGCTGGCTCGTCTATGGCGCCGGCCTGATGGCGGTGGGCATGCGCCTGCGCGGCCGCGGCGTGCGCCTCGCCGCCCTGGCGATCATCGCGCTGGTCACCGCCAAGGTCTTCGTGTTCGACATGAGCGGCCTCACCGGCCTGTGGCGCGTGGTGTCCTTCCTTGGGCTCGGCCTCGCGCTGATCGGTCTGGGCGCCGTGTATCGGCGCTTCGTTCTGGTAGAGAAAAACATTACCAGCTGAACAACCGGCACTTAGTGCGGGTAATATTGGGCGGCGCACCCTCAGTTCACAAATGCGCTAGCAGCGGCTTGGTAATCTGGACCCCCTGAATCCCCGCTGGTATCGTTCTTGCGCACCCACAACGGGCGTATATCAATACGTTGAGTGTGCGTTTTAATTCTTAACAGTTCTGGGAGTGCGAATGCCTACCGATCCAAAATCCTTGTTCAAATCGACAGGTCCCGCGAATGGCGCCGCTGGCGACAGCCTCGGCGCGCCACCGTTCGACGGGTTCAACCCCTTTGCCGTAACCTCGCCAGACGATACGGCGGTCGGCGGCCCGACGGTGCTGCTGCTCAATGGCGCATCCTCCGCCCCCACCGCCGTGGTGACGACAACCGCCGCGCCGGCCCCGGTGCTGGTATCCGCCGGCACCGGCTTTTCCATCCAGCTCAACTGGGATGCCAGTGTCGCCAACGCACCGGCCGCCTTCGTCACCGCGATGGAAAAAGCCGCCACCTACCTGGCCGGAACCTTCTCCGATCATCTCACGATGACGCTGAACGTCGGCTACGGCGAAGTCGGCGGCAGCGCCCTGCCGGGCGGCGCGCTCGGTGCCTCGCAGTCCTACATCGTGGGCATGAGCTACGCGCAGCTTCTCGGCGCCATGAAGACCGATGCCACCTCGGCCACCGACACCAGCGCGGTCGCCTCGCTGCCATCCACCGCCCCGGTGGCCGGCAACTTCTGGACCACCTCCGCCGAAGCCAAGGCCCTCGGCCTGATGTCGGGCAACGGGCTGGACGGCAATGTCGGGTTCGCCAGCACCAACGCCTATACCTTCGACAATACCGGCGGTGTTGCCGCTGGAACCTATGACTTCAACGGCGTCGCGCTGCATGAAATGTCCGAGGTGATGGGCCGCATGCTGCTGACCGGCGCCACGGTTGGCTCCTACGCCAACAGCTACGTGCCGCTTGATCTGTTCCATTACAGCGCCGCCGGCACGCGGGACTTCTCGTCCTCCACGCCGGGCTACTTCTCGATCGACGGCGGAACCACCAACCTCGCCAGCTTCAACACCCAGGGCGGCGGCGATGCCGGCGATTGGGCCTCCTCGGTGCTGAACGACGCGGTGGACGCCTTCGCCACCGCGGGCGTGGTGGCCAACTTCACCACCGCCGACGTCACCGCGATGGACACCATCGGCTGGAACCGCGCGGTCGTCGCCGCTCCGCCCCCGCCTCCTCCCCCACCGCCACCCCCGCCTCCGCCGCCGCCGCCCAACACCTCCACCCCCACCGGCATCGCGATCACCCCGGTTACAACCGGGCTGGCGGCAATGCTCGGCCGCGGCGGGCTAAACCCCGGGTCCACGCTGGCCAACATCGCGCAGGTCGGCGGCGCCACCGCGGACAGCTACAGCTTCACCCTCGGCGGCGCCGGGGCCGGTGCTTTCACGCTGACCGCGTCCAACAACACCGCCACCCTCGCGGTCGGCACCGCCGGCGCGGCGGGCGCGGTGAACGGCAGCCTCTACGCCCTCGCCGTCACCCCCAAGGACACCACCTCCGGTCTCGCCGGCCCGGCCAAGCCGATCGCGGTGATCGTCGCCTCGGCGGGTGCCGACAACGTGTCCGTCGCCACCCTGACCGGGGCGCTCGGGGCCGCTACCCCCACGTTTGTCTACGGACTTGGCGGAGCGGATACCCTGGACGGCACCGGCATGACCGGGCACCTCTGGCTCGATGGCGGCTCCGGCGGCGACAGGCTGACCGGCGGCAGCGGCGGCACCACCTTCCTCTACGGCTCCACCGCCGACTCCAACCCCACCACCATCGATACCATCACCAACTTCGGCGCCGCCGACCTGATCGACTTCACCGGACTCGGGGTCGCTCTCAGCTACGCAGGCCAGATCTCCACCAGCATCGCGGCGCATTCCGTGGGCTGGCAGGTGAAGGCTGGCAACACCCTCCTCTACGCCAACACCAGTTCCAGCTCCGAACTGCTGGCCTCGGCGGACATGGAGATCAAGCTGCTCGGCAAAATCGCCCTGTCCAGCGGCAACATCGTCCACCTGTAACAACCGACGCCGCCGGGCCTTGAGCCCGGCGGCGGTTACGCCGATCATCACGCATATCATGGAGACGGCGCGATGACCGGAATTCCCCCCAACGAGCACCCCGCCGCAGCCCCGCTGCCGCTAGCACGCATCACGGTACTCGATCTCACCCTCGCCCGCGCCGGCCCCACCTGCGTGCGCCATCTGGCGGACTGGGGCGCCAACGTCATCCGCATCGAGCCCCCGCCGAGCGACGCCGAAGGCGTCACCGGCAACCGTGACGGCTCGGACTTCCAGAACCTGCACCGCAACAAGCGCGCGATGTGCATCGACCTGAAGTCACCAGACGGCCACGCCGCCTTCCTGCGCCTGGCGGCCTCGGCCGACGTCATCGTCGAGAACATGCGCGCCAACGTGAAGCACCGCCTCAAGGTGGATTACGAGAGCGTCCGCGCCATCAACCCCGGCATCGTCTACGGCTCCATCAGCGGGTTCGGCCAGGATGGCCCGTACGGACCCCGCGCCGGCGTGGACCAGATCGCCCAGGGCTTGGGCGGCCTGATGTCCATCACCGGCGAACCCGGCCGCGGCCCGATGCGCGTCGGCATCCCGGTCGATGACCTCACCGCCGGCAACCTGCTCGCCCTCGGCATCATGATGGCGCTGTTCGAACGCACCACCACCGGCGTCGGCCGCTGGGTCACCACCAGCCTGCTCGAAGCCCAGGTCTTCATGCTCGATTTCCAGGCCTCGCGCTGGCTGATGGAGGGCGAGGTGGCGGGCCAGGCCGGCAATGACCATCCCACCGGCATCCCCACCGGCGTGTTCCCCACCGCTGACGGCCACATCAACATCGCCGCCTCCTCCGGCCGCCTGTGGGAACGCCTGACCGAGACCATCGGCCACCCCGAGTGGAAAACCCGGGACGGCTGGACCAGCCAGAAAGGCCGCAGCAAGGACCGCCAGGCCGTCAACGCCGCCATCGGCGCCGTCACCCGGACCATGCCGTCGGAGCACTGGATCGAGTTGTTCGAGGGCGCCGGCATCCCGTGCGGCCCGATCAACACCATCGACAAGGTCTTCGCCGACCCCCAGGTGCAGCATCTCGGCCTCGCCACCCCCATGGCCCACCCCCGCCTCGGCACCAAGGACGTGGTGGCCTCCGCCATCAATATTTCCGGCCATCCGCGCACCATCCGCCTGGCAACCCGCGATGCCGGGGCGGATACCGATGCCATTCTCCGCGAGGTCGGCTATAGCGAGGCCGAGATCACCACCCTGCGAGCCAAAGGCGCCGTTTCATGAAGTCCTACGCTGACGGAAAAATGCTGGCCGAGATCGAAGACGGCATCGGCCTCATCACCTTCAACCAACCCGAAAAACGCAACGCCATGTCGGTCAACATGTGGCATGGGCTCACCGACATCCTCGATGACATGGCCGCCGACGACAAGGTTCGCGCCATCGTGATGACCGGCGCCGGCCATAAGGCGTTCGTCTCGGGCGCCGATATCAGCCAGTTCGAACAGCAGCGCGCCGACGGCAACGCCCAGCTTGAGTATGACCGCCTCACCTCGGCCGGCCGCGCCAAACTCGCCGCCTTCCCCAAGCCGGTGATCGCCCGCATCCGCGGCTTCTGCCTCGGCGGCGGCCTCGGCATCGCCATGCAGGCCGATATCCGCATCGCCGCGGTGGACAGCGAATTCGGCATTCCCGCCGCCAAGCTCGGCATCGCCTATGGCTTCGACATGGTGAAGCGCCTGGTCTCCCTCGTCGGCCAGGCCCACGCCCGCACCATGCTGTTCACCGGCAGCCGCATCGGCTCGGCCGAGGCCCAGCGCATCGGCCTCGTCAACATGGTGGTGCCGGACGAAGACCTCTCCACCCTGGTCTACGAAATGGCGCGCACCATCGCCGACAACGCGCCCCTCTCGGTCAAGGCGATGAAACAGGCCGTCAACGGCACCATGCAGGGCGAATCCGAGCGCGACCTGGATGGGATCAACGCCGCAGTGCTCGCCTGCTTCGACAGCACGGATTATCGCGAAGGCCGCACCGCCTTCATGGAAAAGCGCAAGCCGGTGTGGAAGGGGTTCTGATCCCATGAGCGTCGTGTGGTGTGCCGGCATGTACGCCTCGGGGTCCACCTGGGCCTACAACGTCATGCGCGCCCTGGCCGCAGCCTATTCGGCCCGCACCGTGCATTCGCTGTTCGCCAACACCGCGGCCGATCTTGCCGGCATCGGGGCGGACGGCTCGGTCCATGTGGTGAAAACCCATGACCTTGGGCCCGAGGCCGCCGCCCTGCTGTTCGCCAAAACGCCGCGCGTGGTGGTCACCATCCGCGATCCGCGAGACGCGGTGGCCTCGCTGATGACCTACCAGCGCTACCCCTTCGCCATGGCGCTGGACACGGTGGAGCGCTCCGCCCGCTTCGTCACCATGGCGGGCGCTCGCGCCGGCGCCCTGCAACTGCGCTACGAAACCGGCTTCACCGACGATGCCGCCACCGTGGCGCAGATCGCCGCCGCCATCGGCATGCCGGCTGACGCCGCCACCTGCGCCCAGGTCTTCGCCGCCTGCCGCCGCGAGGCGGTGGAAGCCTTCATCGGCGGCCTCGAAACCCTCCCCCGCGCCCACCGTGACGGCCGCTCGGGCGATGTGTTCGATCCCGAGACCCAGTGGCACAAGCACCACGCCGGCCGCACCGGCGAAATCGGCCGCTGGAAGCACACCCTGCAACCGGCCCAGGCCCAGGCCGTCGAGCAGCGCCTGGCCGACTGGATGGCCGCACAGGGCTATGCGGTGGCGCCCGCCGCGCCGCCCGCCGCCGCCAGCTTCCCGGCCGGCTACACCCTCAGCGTCGGCACCTACGGGTTGAAAAAGGACTGACCCACTTGCGCTCGCCGCCGGCATTGCTACCCTGGCCGCAGATGACGGTGGCCCGAAAGGGCTGAAACGGGAATACGGCGCCGGCTAACCCTCAACGGGGCAACCCGCTCACCGTAGCTGCCCTCGCAACTGTAGGCGTGGAGAGCCTCTGCCCAGAACACCATTGATCCGCACCGGATCGAGAAGGTGGGCAGCGGCGACGGGACCGAAGCGGTGCCCGATCCGCGTGAGCCAGGAGACCGGCCGGCATCGAGAGTGTTCGCGCGCGACGGGCGAGGTGCACCGGCGCAACGGGAGAAAGACCCGCAGGCGGCAATCGCTTTTGCCATACGCGGCGCCCGTGCGCGCCGCGCAGCCTGGAGGTCCGCATGCGCCGCATGCTTCTCGCCGCCGTACTCGTGCCGGCAACCGCCTTCGCCCAATCCACCCCGGCGCCCGACGTGGTGGTCACCGCCACCCGCATCCCCACCGTGATCGACCAGGTGCCCGCCGGCGTCACCGTGATCGACCGCGCCACCATCGAGGCGCGCGGCTACACCAGCCTTGCCGACGCCATCTCCACCGTCCCCGGCCTGCACCTCTCCCAATCCGGCGGCCCCGGTGGCAATGCCAGCGTGTTCATCCGCGGCACCAACTCCAACCACGTCCTGGTCCTGCGGGACGGCATGCCGCTGAACGACCCGTCCGACCCCGGCGGGCAGTTCAACTTCGGCGTCGACACCCTCGGCGACATCGAGCGTATCGAGGTGGTGCGCGGCCCGATGTCGAGCCTCTACGGCTCCGGCGCCATCGGCGGGGTGATCAACCTCATCACCCGCCAGGGCAAGGGCGCCCCCACCGGCACCGCCGAATTCGCCGTCGGCCTGCCCATCCAGGTGCGCGGTGCCGCCAGCGTTTCGGGCGCTAGCGGCCGGTTCCACTACAGCCTGTCCGCCGAAACCCGCGCGGAATCCGGCTTCGACACCACGCCCCGCCGCGAAACCGTCTACACCGGCGCGCGTAACCCGTACAATTCGCAGGGCGCCGCCATCAATCTCGGCTACGACCTCTCCGAGGACACCACCATCACCGCCTCCCTGCGCGGCCGCAACGCGAACTTCCGCCTCGACACCCTGGGCTATGACCCCAACCGCTACCGCGGCTTCGACACCAGCCTGAGCGGCCGCCTCGCCGTCACCCACCTGATGCTGGATGGCGCCTGGGAGAGCACGCTGGCGATCGGCCGCCTGCAAACCGAGCGCCACTACAAGGAGCCGCTGGAGGCTGCCGATCCCACCCAAACCCAGGCCGACAGCCGCTATCACGGCCGCCGCACCGAACTGCGCTGGGACAACACCCTGCATCTGCCGCCCGCCGGCCCGGCCGCCGATATCGCCCTGATCTTCGGCGCCTCCCACACCGATGACAGCGCCAACGCGGTGCTGGACGGCAATTTCGGCGGTTTCGCCTACCGCACCAACAACCGCAACAGCGCCGCCAGCGATGCCGGCCACGCCGGCGCCCAGGCCACCCTGTGGCACCGCCTCACCCTCACCGGCGATATCCGCATGGAGGAAGGCCGCTATGGCGGCGGCGCCACCACCTGGCGCCTCGGCGGCGTGTTCGCGGTCCCCGAAGCCTTCTCCCGCTTCAAGGCCGCCACGGCACCGCCTTCCGCGCCCCCTCGCTGTATGACCTCTTCGGCGTGGACAGCGGC
>CAIMWH010000249.1 GCA_903845065.1 uncultured Rhodospirillales bacterium
CTCGCTGTCTCGCCGTCTCTTTGTGCAATCTTGCCTATCGCCAGCGCAGAAACACCCGCTCCGCCAGCCCGATCAGCCATGACACCACCAGCCCCAGCGCCGAAAGCACCGTGATGCCCGCCATCAGGGCGTCGATGTCGTAAAGGTTGCCGGCTTGCAGCACGAAGGCGCCGATACCCTGCTCGGCGCCGATCATCTCGGCGGCGACCAGCAGGATGATCGCGGTGGCCGCCGTGATGCGGCATCCCGCCAGCAGGCTCGGCAGGGCACCCGGAAGGATCACCTTCCACACGATGCTCCGCCACGGCAACCCGAACGATTGCGCCATGCGGATCAACCCGCGCGGCACCGCATCCACCCCCGCGATGGTGCTGATGATGGTGGGGAAGAATACGCCGAACGCCACGGTGAACAACTTGCTGCCCTCGCCGATGCCGAACCAGATAATGAACAGCGGCACCAGCGCGATTTTCGGCACCGGGAACAATGCGCCGACAATCGCAAGCCCAGGGCTGCGGGCGAGAGTGAACAACGCGATGGCGAGACCGGCGACCAGCCCGGCCGTGGTGCCGGCGAGCCAACCCCAGGCGAGGCGGGAGAAGGAAGCGGCGGCATGGCGCGCCAGTTCGCCGGAAAGGGCGAGGTTGCCCAACGTGCGGGCAATCGCGGTCGGTGTGGAGAGGAACGTCGTGTTGATCCACCCCAGCCGCGCGGCAAATTCCCAGGCCGCGACGATGACAAGCAGCGTGGCGGTGGCCGCCATCGGATGGGTCCGCGGGGCGAAGCCACCGGCGCGGAAGGGAATGGGTGTGCTATCCATCCGACAATTCCCGTTCGGCCGCCGCCGCATCATCGCGAATGAGGGACCAGAGTTCGGCCTCCAGCGCCTTGCGGTCGCCTTCCACCGGCAGCACGGCGCGGATACGGCCGGGCCGGCGGGACAGCACGACCACCGTGTTGCCGAGCCGGGTGGCCTCCGAAAGGTTGTGGGTGACATAGACCACCGTCGCCCCGGCGCGGGCGATGAGGGCGGCGAATTCATCGAGCAGCAGATCCCGCGTCTGCGCATCCAGCGCCGAGAGCGGTTCATCCATCAGCAGCACCGCCGGGCGCACCGCCAGCGCGCGGGCGATGCCGACGCGCTGGCGCATGCCGCCGGACAACTGGCGCGGCCACGCCCGGGCGAAATCGGTGAGCCCGGTGAGCGCGAGCACTTCGGCGATGCGGGCGGGCCGCTCGGCGCGGGGCAGTTTCGAGTCTTCGAGCGCCAGGGAAATGTTGCCGGCCACGCTACGCCAGGGCAGGAGGGCGAAATCCTGGAACACATAGGTGAGCGGATTGAGGCAGTCCGCCCGAGGCGTGCCGCTCTGGGTAACGCTGCCCGCCGTCGGCCGGATCATCCCGCCGATGATGCCCAGCAGTGTCGACTTTCCGCAGCCGGAGGGGCCAACCAGCACCGTGACCTCGCCAGCGCGGATATCGAGCGAGATACCATCGAGCACCCGCAACTGATCATAGTCGTGGCTGATGCCATCGAGACGCAGCGCGAGGCCGGTCATCGGGCCGGCAGGTACCCGGTGTCGATGATTTCGGCTGCCGTGATCGGGTCCTTCACCATCCCCTGGGCCTGGAACCACGCCAACTGCGCCGCGACATCGGCGGTATCGAGCGCGGCGCCCTCGTCGTACCAGCCAATGCCGGCAAGGATTTTGTCGGCGGCGGCGGGATCG
Source organism: uncultured Rhodospirillales bacterium (assembly GCA_903845065.1). GTDB lineage: Bacteria > Pseudomonadota > Alphaproteobacteria > Acetobacterales > Acetobacteraceae > CAIYPH01. The sequence continues at coordinate 1,731 of CAIMWH010000249.1, forward strand.
CCGGTGAAGACGTATTTCTGGATGGCGGCGATCGCGACATCGGTGGCGGCGGAGCGCACCGGCTTGCCACCCTCGAACCGCAGGAACGCCGCGCGATAATCGGCCACGCCCTTCTGGTAGGCGCGGCAAAACCGGTGCAGCGCGTCGGACTGGGCGGTCAACGTGGGCCGGGGCGCGAACAGCGCGGTGATCTGGTACGGAATATGGTCCCCCACCCAACCGATGATATGCGCCTCGCCGCTGGCGGCCAGCGGCTTGGCCTGCGACGCGATCGCCATGGTGGCATCCACCGCGCCCGATCGCACCGCGGCCAGCATGTTGCCGATATCCTGCAACGGGCGAAGGGTGACGGTCTTGACGTCGAACCCGGCCGTCTCGGCCAGCCGCCCGATCATGTAGTGGAACGAGCTGCCATACTGCGTGATGGCGAAGCTGTGGCCGGCAAGCTTGTCGAGCGAGGTCACCCCGGCGGCATAGGCCTGCTTGCTGACCAGGATCGCCGTGAGGTCGAACCCCTTCTGCTCGTGCAGCGCACCGCCGATCACCTTCAGCGTTCCCTTGCCCGCCAGCGAGAAAAACCCGCCAGTGAGCGCGGTGACGCCGACATCGATGTCCCCGGCCACCGCCGCGGCGGCAATCGGCTGCGCCGCCTGGAAGAAGCGAAACGCCACCTCCACCCCCTCTGCGGCGAAGTGGCCGTTTTCCTGCGCCAGGTAGAACGGTGCCGGCGAGAGTGTCTTGAGCAGCCCGAGGCGCAGCGGGATGGCGGCGCGCCCCTGCCTGGGAGAAATGGTGGCGGGAAGGGCGGCGAGAGCGGCGAGCAGCGTGCGACGGTGCATGGGCGTTCCCCTGGTCTGTCGCGTTGCTTAGCACTGGTGCAGGATGGGGCAAACAGAGGGAGGACTTCACCATGGATCATCAGGCATTGGCCGCCGAACTGCTGCGCCAGCATGACGCGCGGGAGCAGTCGCGGCCGCTGGGCGGGCTCGAACGCAGCGATCTTGGCAACGCCTATCAGGTCCAGCGCGAATTCGTCCGCCTGCTGCGGGCGCGCAGCGGGGCGGCGGTGGCGGGCTACAAGGTGGCGCTCACCACCAAGCGGATGCAGGCGATGTGCGGCATCGATCACCCCGGCGCCGGCGTGGTGCTGGCCAACCGGGTGCATCCGTCGGGCGTGGTGTTGAAAGCGGCGGATTTCGGCCGTGTCGGCCTGGAATTCGAGATCGGGGTGCGCATCGGGCGAGACCTACCGGCCTCGGCGGGGCCGTTCACCTTCGAGATGCTCGAGGGCGCGGTGGCGGCGGTATGCCCGGCGTTCGAGGTAGTGGATGACCGCCGCGCCGACTACAAGCTGCTCGAAGTCGCCACTCTGGTGGCCGACAACGCCTGGAACGCCGGGATCGTCCTGGGGGCCTGGCAGACGTCCTGGCCCGATCTTGGCGCCGCGCGCGGGGTAGTGAAGCTCGACGGCGCCGAGGTTGACAGCGGGCATGGCCGCGATGTGCTCGGCCATCCGTTCGCGCCGCTGGTATGGCTCGCCGAGCAACTCGCGCAGCACGGCGAGGGGCTGAAGGCCGGTGACGTGGTGCTCACCGGCAGCCTTGTCACCACCCGCTTCCCGGCCGTCACCGAGCACTATGGCTTCACCGTCGAGGGCCTCGGCACTGTCGAAGTCACGGTGGAGGTCTGAGCATGGCCACGTTCCTGATCTGCCACGGCGCATGGTCCGCCGGCTGGGCATGGAAGAAAATGCGCGCGCTGCTGGGTGCGTCCGGGCACACGGTGTTCACGCCCAGCTACACCGGCATGGGCGAGCGGGCGCATCTGAGCGGGCCGATGGTCGATCTGGAGACCCATATCCAGGATGTGCTTGGGGTGATCGAATACGAGGCGCTGACGGATATCGTCCTGGTCGGGCACTCCTACGGCGGCATGGTGGCCACCGGCGTGGCGGACCGCGTGCCGGGCCACATCCGGCACCTGGTGTATCTCGACGCGTTCGTCCCGTCCGACGGCCAATCCCTCGATGACCTGCGCGGCGGTGAGACCGCGGCGACGGTGGAGGGCTGGCTGGTGCCGCCGATGCCGTCGGCGCCGGATACCTCGCCGGAGGATATCGCCTGGAGCGCGCCGCGCCGGCGGCACCAGCCCGTCCGGACGTTCGGGCAGAAGCTGCGGCTGCGAAACCCTGGAATGCCGGCATTCGGGCGCACCTATGTGTGGTGCACCAAGAAGGGACCCGGCGATGTGTTCACCCAGCTCGCCGAGCGGTTTCGCGAGGACGCGGCGTGGCGGTTCGTCGAGATGGATGCCAGCCATAGCCCCAACATCACCGCGCCCGAGGCGCTCGCGGTAGTGCTGGAAGCAAGCGCTTCTTTTTGAAAAAAGAAGGAAAATTTTTTATCCAATGGCTTCGCCGCTCTCGGCGGGGAGGGGCGAAGCCATCGAGGAAAAGTTTTTTGGTTCTTTTTTTCAAAAAAGAACCGCTTCCCTACCCCTGGCTCGTCGTCTCAGCCAGCAGCAAGTCCACCAACTGCGCCACGGCTTCTTCAGCGCTAAGCGCCACCTCATCCACAGCGGCGGGAAAACGGCCAAAATCGATGTTGAACAGCCGCGCCCGATCGGGAAACCACTCGGCGCGCAGGCGGGCATTGCCGGCGGCGAACGGCTGGGCGAAGGCCTCGGCCTGGGCGCGGGGGGGCAGCGTGCCCTCGCCCGGGGCGCTGCGGCGCAGGTTGGCGGCGACGAAGCCGATGATGGCCGCCGCCGCCGTACCGCCGCGTGCGCGGGCCACCGGCAGCAGGGCGCGCAGGAAGGTCTGCGCCCGGCCGGAGATATTGGTTGCCAGGCGCGGCGGTCGGGCCATGGCCTCGGTGGAAAGCCCGAGGCGGTGGCAGAAATCGTCGATCACATCGCCGCCGTGGAGGTCCTCGGCGCCGAAGATGGCGGGGCGGATGGCATCGCGGCCGAAAATCGCCGCCCAGCGGGAGAGCAGGCCAGCGTAGTCGAAATAGACCGGGTCGGTGACGCGCGGGAGCGCGTAGCCGGCCGGATAGGGCAGGGCGGGCAGCATCTCGGCGTCCTGTTGGCCGGACAGGAGGTGCATGGCGTACTGGCTCATCGCCAGCTCGTGCTGCGGGCGCAGATACACCACCACCTCGAAGCTCTCCACCCAGGGGGCGAGGAAGCCGTGCAGGGCGGCGATCTCGTGCAGCAACTGCATGCGGCTGTGGCAGTGCTCGCTGGATAGCAGCAGCGTGGTGTACTCGGGCGGCACGGTGGCGAATTCGGCGGCCAAAGCGGCGGCGGCCTGGCCGCGGAAGCGGGCGAGGCTGGGCGCGTTGGACACGCCGCGGGCCAGGCGCAGCGCGTCATCGAGCCGCCAGTCGGCCAGCGCGAGGGCGGCGAGGTCGGAGTGGTTCAGGCTGCCCTCGGGATCGGCGGGGGCGAGGCTGAGCGGCACGAACACGCCCTGGGCCAGCAGCTTCACCCGGTTCAGCGCCAGGAAACGTTGCAGCGAGGTGGTGCCGGTTTTCTCGGTGCCGATATGCAGGATGCAGCGGCGAAAACGCGCCTGCGCCGGGCGGGGCGGCGGGGCCGCGAGGAACGGGTTGGGCTGGGCACCCCCGAAGGCGTGGAACAGCGCAAGCTCAGTGTGCTCGGCGCGCACATGCAGTGCGTCGCATTCGGCGGGCGAGAGCGGATGCGGCGGGATGAAGCTGAAGCCATGGGCGCCGAGCCCGGCCTCCGCGAGGTCGGCCCGCGGCTGGTCGGCGAGGCAGGTGCCGAGTGGCGTCCGCCCGGTCCAGGCGGTCAGGCGGAGCGGTGCGCCGGGATCATCGATATCGCGTGCCCAGCCGGCAAACCGGCCGGGCTCGCAGATATCGATATTTCCTTCCAGGCGCACCCGGCGCGTCAGCCGAGCGACAACTCGGCCTTCACGATGTTCACCCACCACGCCACGCCGAGGGGGATGATGTCGTCATTGAAGTTGTAGTGCGGGGTGTGGACCTGATGCACCTTGCCATCTGGCGCCACGCCGTTGCCGATCATGATGAAGGCGCCGGGCTTGGCGTCCAGCATGTAGCAGAAGTCCTCGCCGCCGGTGATCGGCGGGCTGTCGGGGTTGACGTTGGCATCTCCCACCAGGTCCCGCGCGGCGGCCACGGCCACATCGGTCTGGTCGAAATGGTTGACCAGTGGCGTGGTGCCCCAGGAAAGTTCCACCTCGGCGGTGCAGCCGTTGGCGCCGGCCATGGCGTGGGCCAACTCAGCCATCCGTTTGTCAAGGATGGCCAGCGTTGCCTGCGAGAAGCAGCGCTGGGTGCCGGTAATCTCAAGCTCGGACGGCATCACGTTGGAGGACTGGTTGGAGCCGCCATGGATGGAGCCGACGGAAATCACCGCGGCTTCCAGCGGCGAGACATTGCGGCTGACGATGGTTTGCAGCGCCATGATGTATTGCGCGCCGGCCACCGTCACGTCGGTGGCGAGATGCGGCGTGGCGCCGCCATGGCCGCCGGTGCCCTTGAAGACCACCTTCCAGCGGCCGGCGCCGGCGAGGAAAGCGCCCTTGCGGATGGCGAACTTGCCCTCGGCGATGCCGGGCATGTTGTGCATCCCGTATACGGCATCACACGGGAACCGATCGAACAACCCGTCCTTGATCATCGCCGAGGCGCCGCCACGGCCTTCCTCGGCGGGCTGGAAGATCAACTGCACGGTGCCGGAGAAATCGCGGTGCTCGGCGAGGTAGCGCGCCGCGCCCAGCAGCATGGTGGTGTGCCCGTCATGCCCGCAGGCGTGCATGGTGCCGGCGTTGGTGGAAGCATAGGGCAGGCCGGTCTGCTCTGGGATGGCGAGCGCATCCATATCGGCGCGCAGGCCGATGGAGCGCTGCCCCGGCAGCTTACCGCGCACCGTGCCGACCACGCCGGTGATGCCGACGCCTTCCGTCACGTCGATGCCCCATTCGCGCAGCTTGGCGGCGACAAGGGCGGCGGTGCGGACTTCCTCCAGGCCCATCTCGGGATGGGCGTGGATGTCGCGGCGGATGGCGGTCAGTTCGTCATGGTAGGTGCGGATGGTGTCGAGCGGGGTTGCAGCAGTCATGGTTTGGGGTCCCGGGCAAGTGAGGGGTATGGCGTGATGCGGCATCTGGCCACGAACGGGCCGGCTGGGCAACCACGGGCGGCTTGATTCTGGCCCCGCAACCAGGAACCATGGCGTCCATGCGCACCTGCCCCGCCATCCTGTCCACGCTTGCCCTGCTCGCAACCGCCACCTCATCCTGGGCCGAAGCGCCCACGCCCGTACCGCATGCCATCGTGACCCTGGCCGCCGGGCGGGCCGCGCCCATCCTGGGCCGCCCGGTGTTCGATGCCTCGGGCGACGAGGTCGGCCGCATCGTCGATGTGCTGGTCAACGGCGCCGGCCGGCCGCTGGCGGCGGTGGTGGATGTCGGCGGCTTCCTCGGCATCGGCACCCGCCGGGTGGCGGTGGCATGGGACACACTGCATTTCGCCCGCATCGAGGGCGAGGTGCGGATCAGCGAGGACCTCACGATGGATGAGGTGGCCGCCGCACCGGAATATCGTGGCGGCGACGGCCCGGTCGAGGCAATCGGACGGCGCCCGGCAGCGTCCGACTAGGCTGGCATGACCCGGCCGGTTCCTCCCGATCGCGGGCTCGATGGGCTCAATTTCGCCTCGGCCACCATGGGTGCCGCGTATGGCAGCTTCATCCCGGTGTTTCTCACCGGGCAGGCCTGGACCCAGACGCGCATCGGGCTGGCGCTGACGATTGCCACGGTGGTCTCGGCGCTGTGCCAGGTGCCGGCCGGCATGTGGGTGGATGCGGCCGGGCCGAAGCGGCGGCGGGCGTTGTGGCTCGGCACCATCATCATCGGGCTGACGCCGCTGGTGCTGGTGGCCCTGCCGCGACCCTTGCCGGTGATGTTGGCGCTGGCGTTGCAATCGGCCGCCGGCACGCTGCTGTCACCGGCGATTGCCGCGGTCAGTCTGGCGGTGGCGGGCAACGCCGGACTAGGCGAACGCCTCGGCCGCAATGCGCGCTATGGCTCCATCGGCGCCGGGGCGGGGGCGGCGGTGATGGGCGTGAGTTCCACCTGGCTGTCCCACCAGGCGGTGTTCCTCATCGCGGCGGCGCTGCTGCCGGTGGCGCTGCTGGCCATCGCGCGGATCGGGCCGGACCGGTTCGAGTCGGCGCCGGCCGCGGTGGAGGAAGCGGCAGGCGGCTGGCGGGCGCCATTCGCGTTGCTGATGGATCGGCGCATCCTGGTGTTCGCGGCCTGCCTGCTGCTGTTCCAGCTTTCGTCCATCGCGGTGCTGCAACTCGCCGCAGTCGAGGTGACGGCGCGCATGGGCGCCCGCTCCGGGCTGGTGATCGCCGCCTTCGTCATCGTGCCGCAGGCGATGGTGGCGCTGGCCGCCCCCTGGATCGGCATGATGGCGGAGCGGCATGGACGGCGCCGGCTGCTGATCCTCGGCTTCGCCACCACGCCGATCCGCGCGCTGGGCTTCATGCTGATCGGCAACCCGATCGCGCTGATCGGCGTGCAGGTGCTGGAGGGCGCCGGGGGCGCCGCGTTCGGCGTGATGATGCCGCTGGTCGCGGCCGACCTGACGCGCGGCACCCGGCGCTACACCCTCTGCCTGGCGTTGCTCGGACTCGCCTCCACGGCGGGGGCCGCGCTGTCCACCGTGGTGGCGGGCTTCGCCGCCGACCGGTTGGGGCGCGCCGCCGCGTTCCTCGTGCTGGCCCTCGCCGGCGTCGCCGCCACCGCGCTCATTGCCCTGGCCCTGCCCGAGACGCGGGACCCGGCCCTTGCAATTTCCCCCGATGGGCAGGACGCTGCACCCAACGGCCCGCCGGACGGCGATCAAGAGCGGGGCAACGGGAAGGACGGCTGAATGAAACGACTGGAGGGCAAGGTCGCGATCGTGACCGGCGCGAGCCGCGGCATCGGGCAGGCGATCGCCGCATTGTTCGCGGCCAACGGCGCCAAGGTGGTGTGCGCCGCGCGCACCATGAATGACGGCGATCACATGCTGGAGGGCTCGCTCTCCCGCACGGTGGCCGATATCCGGGCCGCCGGCGGCGAGGCGACGGCGGTGGCGGTGGATATCTCCACCGAGGCCGAATGCCTCAAGCTAGTGGATGCGGCGCGCGCGGCCTACGGGGCGATCGATATCCTGGTGAACAACGCCGCACTCAACTACTACATCCCCACCAAGGACTACCCGACCGGCCGCTGGATGCGCGCCTTCGCGGTGAACGTGCACGGTCCGTTCATCCTCGCCAAGGCGGTGCTGCCCGATATGATCGCCAAGGGCCACGGCGCCATCGTCAACATCAGCTCGGGCTCGGCGATCGGGCCGGGGCGCGGGCCGTATGCCGACCAGACCGTGCGCGGCGGGGTGCTGTATGGCGCCACCAAGGCGGCGCTGGAGCGCTTCACCCAGGGGCTGGCGCAGGAGGTTTCGCAGTACGGCGGCATCACTGTGGCCGCCGTTTCGCCCTCCCAGGTGGTGCCCACACCGGGCACCGTGCATCACAAGCTGGTCAGCGGCATGGACGACCCCAAGGGCGAGCCGCCGCGCATGATGGCCGATGCCGCCCTGCTGCTGGCCTCCGAGCCCGCGGCCAAGGTGAATGGCCGGGTGACCTATAGCCAGAAAATCCTGATGGAATTCGGCTGGATCCAGTCCGGTCGCGGCCGCGGCGTCGAAGTGCCCGGCTCCGGTTATTCGAAAGTATAGGAGGACACGATGTCATCGCTCGCCGCCTTCCGCGCGGAAACCCGCGACTGGCTTGAAGCCAATTGCCCACCCGTCATGCGCACCCCGGCCCCGGCCGACGAAACCGTCTGGGGCGGGCGCAACCCCACTTGGAAGCGCCCGGAACAGAAGCTGTGGATGGACCGCATGGCCAGCCGCGGCTGGACCCTGCCCACGTTCCCCAAGCAGTACGGCGGCGGCGGGCTGTCGCTCGAACAGGCCGAGGTGTTGAGCGAGGAAATGCGTGCGCTGGGCTGCCGCGCCCCGTTGCAGGGCATGGGCCAGACCATGCTCGCCCCGGTGCTGCTCGAATACGGCACCGAGGCGCAGAAGCAGGAGCACCTGCCCTCCATCATCCGTGGCGAAATCCGCTGGTGCCAGGGCTATTCCGAACCGGGCGCCGGTTCGGATCTCGCCGGCCTGCAATCCCGCGCGGTGCTGCAGGGCGACCACTTCCTGGTCAACGGCCACAAGATATGGACCTCCAACGCCCATTACGCCGACAAGATCTTCTGCCTGGTGCGCACCGATCCCACCGCCAAGAAGCACGAGGGCATCAGCTTCCTGCTGATCGACATGGCGCAGCCCGGCGTGCGGGCGCGGCCGATCCGGCTGATCAGCGGCGTCTCGGTGTTCTGCGAAACCTTCATCGAGAACGTGCAGGTGCCCAAGGAAAACCTGCTGGGCGAACTCAACAAGGGCTGGACCATTGCCAAGCGCCTGCTCGAACACGAGCGCAAGTCGATCGGCGGCATCGGCGAGCGCGGCGGCGGCCTCGGCGTCACCCCGCCGTGGGAACTCGCCAAGAAGCATGTCGGCGAGGTGAATGGCCGGATCGCCGACGCCGGGCTGCGCCAGGATATCGCGACCTACGCGATGGATGCGGCGGCCTTCCAACTCACCCGCAAGCGCGCCAGTGATGAGGCGGAGGCTGGGCGCCCGCCGGGCCCGATGTCGGCGATGTTCAAGTACTACGGCACCGAACTCAACAAGCGCCGCTACGAAATGGTGCTGGCCGCCGAGGGCGTGCAGGGCGTCGGCTGGGAGGGCGATGATTTCAGCGCCGACGAACTGCGCTGGACCCGCGAATGGCTGCGCAGCAAGGCCAACACCATCGAGGGCGGCACCAGCGAGGTGCAGCTCAACATCATTGCCAAGCGCGTGCTTGGCCTGCCGGACTGAGGAGCACGTCATGGCCCTTGTTCTCTCCGAAGACGCCCAACTCGTCCGCGACCAGGCGATGGACTTCTTCCGCGAAAAATCCCCCATCCTGGCCCTGCGCAAGCTGCGCGACAGTGCCGACCCCACCGGCTTCTCGCGTGACCTGTGGCGCGAAATGGCCGATCTCGGCTGGACCGGGTTCCTGGTTTCCGAAGATGCCGGCGGCTCCGGCTTCGGCATGGTCGGCCTCGGCCAGGTGCTGGAGGCGGCCGGGCGCACCCTTGCCGCGAGCCCGCTGATCTCCACCGCGCTGATCGGCGCCAGCGCGCTCGATATCGCGGGCACCGCCGCCCAGAAATCGGCGCACCTCACCAGCCTGCTCGCCGGTGACACCATCACCGCGCTGGCGGCCGAGGAGGGCCCGCACCACAACCCCGGCGCGGTGGCCACCACGGCGCGGGCGGCGGGCGGCGGCTGGATGATCGACGGCCGCAAGACCTTCGTGCTCGATGGCCACGTCGCCAACCTCTTGATTGTCTCCGCGACGACCCAGGCCGGGGTGTCGCTGTTCCTGGTGCCGGCCACCGCGCCCGGGGTAACGGTGCAGCGCCGCATCATGGCCGATAGCCGCAATGCCGCGCTGGTCACGCTCGCCGGCGTGCAGGTGGGCGCCGGCGCGCTTCTCGGCACCGATGGCGGTGGGGCGGTGTTGCTCGAACGCATCCTGGACCGCGCCCGCGTCGGGCTCGCCGCCGAGATGCTTGGCAGCGCCTGCGAGGCGTTCGATCGCACCGTGCAGTACCTCAAGGACCGCAAGCAGTTCGGCGTGGCGATCGGCTCGTTCCAGGCCCTGAAGCACCGCGCCGCCGTGCTGTTCGCCGAAATCGAGACGACCCGCTCCGCGGTGCTCGCCGCGCTGACCGCTCTCGACGAGGGTTCGGCGGACGCAGCCTCGCTCGCCAGCCTCGCCAAGGCAAAGGCCAACACCACCCTCAACCTCGCCAGTTCCGAGGGCATCCAGATGCACGGCGGCATCGGCATGACCGACGAGCACGAGATCGGCTTCTTCATGAAGCGCTCGCGCGTGGCCGAAATTACCTTCGGCTCCACCGGCTTCCACCGCGACCGCTACGCGGCACTGAACGGCTACTAACAGCGCAAGCAAGCGTTTCACAAAGAGACAGCGAGACAGCGAGAAGGATGATTTCTTCTCGCCGTCTCGCTGTCTCTTTGTAGATGCTGCCGTTCTACCCCCGCAATTCCGGGATCACCCACGACGGCACCTCGCCGCGCTCGACACGCTGGACGTTGTCAAACGCGTTGCGGAAGCGCTTGAAGCGGTTTTCCCACGTCGGCCCCGCCAGATGCGCGGTCAGGATGACGTTCTCCAGCCCGAACAGCGGGTTGTTGGGCTGCGGCGGCTCCTGCTCGAACACATCGAGCCCCGCCGCGGCGATCACCCCGTCATTCAGCGCCGTATGCAGCGCCACCTCGTCCACCACCGGGCCGCGGCAGGTGTTGATCAGGATGGCGGTGTCCTTCATCGCGGCAAGCTGGGTGGCGCCGATCATGTGCCGCGTGGTGGGCAGCAGCGGCACGTGCAGGCTCACCACATCGGCCTCGCGCAGCACCTCGTCCATCAGGCGGAAGCGGGCACCGATGGCATCCTCGGCGTCCTCGTTGAGGCGGGCGATGTCGTAGTAGATCACGTTCATGCCGAATGCCTTGCCCAGGCGGGCCACCTTCTTGCCGATGGTGCCGAGGCCGATGATGCCCAGCGTGCGGCCGTGCAACTCGTAGAGATGCTTGTCCTGCCAGTCATTGCCGCGCCAGCGCCCGGCCGAGACATTCTCGTGCTGCCACACCAGGCGCCGCGACACCGCCAGCATCAGCAGCAGCGCGTGCTCGGCCACTGCCACCGAATTGGCGCCGCCGTTGTTGGAAATCGGCACCCCGGCCCGGCGCGCCGCCTCGATATCGCAGCGGTCGTACCCGGCGGACAACAACTGCACCAGCTTCAGCTTGGGCGCCGAGCGATAGAACGCATCGTCCATCGACGGGTCCCCGAAGCCGACGAGGTATTTCATGTCGTGCATCGCGCTGCGGAATTCCGGCGTGTTGGGCCGCGCGATCACCAGTTCGAACCCGGCCGGCGCCATCGAGGTTGATATCTCCACGTCGGACTGGCCGAGCGGAACGACGACGATCTTGGAGGTCATGTGTGTTTCCCTGCTTCAGCGGCCCTTGAACACCGGTCGCCGTTTTTCCATGAAAGCCGTGCGGCCCTCGACGTAATCCTCGCTGTCGAAGCAGGCCTGCACCAAGCGGTCGCACAACGCGAGATCGGCCGCCGGTGAGGTCTTCGCCAGTTCATCGACCGTGCGCTTGACCGCCAGCATGGTCAACGGGGCGTTCTCGGCGATGGTGAGGCAGTAGGAGCGCACGTAGGTTTCAAGCTCGGCCTCAGGCACCACGCGGTTGACCAGGCCCATGGCGAGCGCCTCGGCGGCGCTGAAATGCCGCGCGGTGAAGAAGATTTCCTTCACGTGGGAGGGCCCCACCAAGTCCATCAGCCGCTTCACCCCCTTGGGCCCGTAGCCGAGGCCAAGGCGCGTCGCCGGCACGCCGAACTTGGCGCCATCGGCCGAAATCCGCAGGTCGCAGTCGAGCGCAATACCCACGCCGCCACCGATGCAGAAGCCACGGATCATCGCGATGGTGGGTTTCGGCGAAGTGATGATCCGCCGCGCCGCCTCGTCGGACGCCGCCTCGTAGGTGGCCACCTGCTCGGGGGTTGAGCGCTTCTGGGCGAACTCGCTGATATCGGCGCCGGCCACGAATGTGGCATCGCCGGCGCCGCGCAGCACGATCACCCGCACGGCCGGATCAGCCGCGAAGGCGTCCATGATGGCGGGAATGGCCTCCCACATCTCGGCCTTCACCGCGTTGCGCCGCTCCGGGTTGTTGAAGATCATCCAGCCGATGGCGCCCTCGATGCGGCCGATCATGTGGGGGGTGGGCAAAGCGATGTCGGTCATGGTCGTCTCCCTGTGATTTGGCCGCGAGTATAGGGCGGGTCCGGGTGGGTGGGGCAATGGCGGGGTGGTTACGGGTGGGTTCCTTCCCCGCGCCCCCAAAGCCTGCGAATATGGGCCATTAGGCCACGCCACGGGAGGCGACATTGAACTTCGAACATTCCGACAAGGTCCGCGCATTGCAGGACCGCCTGCGCGCCTTCATGGACGAGCACGTCTACCCCAACGAGGCCGCCTTCGACGCGGCCCTCAATGCCGGGCCAACGCGCTGGGAGCACCCGGACGTGCTGGAAAATCTCAAGGAAAAGGCCCGTGCGGCCGGGCTGTGGAACCTGTTCATGCCCAAGCATGAACATCCGGACGGGCTGACCAACCTCGAATACGCCCCGTTGTGCGAAATCATGGGCCGCTCGCATATCGCGCCCGAGGTCTTCAACTGCTCGGCGCCCGATACCGGCAACATGGAAACCATCCTGCGCTACGGCACCGCGGCCCAGAAGGCCGAGTGGCTCACCCCGCTGCTCGAAGGCCGCATCCGCTCGGGTTTCGCCATGACCGAGCCCGCGGTGGCCTCGTCGGACGCCACCAACATCGAGGCCCGCATCGTGCGCGACGGGGACCACTACGTGATCAACGCGCGCAAGTGGTGGACCTCGGGCGCCCCCGATCCGCGCTGCAAGATTTTCATCCTGATGGGCAAGACCGATCCCTCGGCGCCGCGCCACCAGCAGCAGTCGATGATCCTGGTGCCGCGCGACACCCCGGGCGTGCGGGTGCTGCGCAACCTCAGCGTGTTCGGCTACGATGACGCGCCGCACGGCCATGGCGAGGTGGCGTTTGACGATGTGCGGGTGCCGGCCAGCAATATCCTGCTCGGCGAGGGGCGCGGCTTCGAAATCGCCCAGGGGCGCCTTGGGCCGGGACGCATCCATCACTGCATGCGCCAGATCGGCGTGGCCGAACGCGCGCTGGAAACCATGTGCGCCCGGGTGAAGTCCCGCGTGGCGTTCGGCAAGCCGCTGGCCGAGCAGGGCGTGGTGATGGAATGGATCGCCGATAGCCGCATCGAGATCGAGCAGTCCCGCCTGCTGGTGCTGCGCGCCGCCGACAAGATGGACCGCGTGGGCAACAAGGAAGCCCGCTCAGAGATCGCCATGATCAAGGTGGCGGTGCCGAAAATGGTGCTCGCCGTGCTCGATCGCGCCATCCAGGCCCATGGCGGCGGCGGCGTGTCGCAGGAGTTCCACCTCGCCTATGCGTGGGCGACGGGGCGGACGATGCGGCTGGTCGATGGGCCCGATGAAGTCCATCGGGCCGCCATCGCCAAGCAGGAGCTACGCCGCGGCTGACGCGACGGCGGTGGCCGCCGCGTCCCAGTAGAGCGGGGCGGCATGCAGCGCGAGGCTGATTTCGGTCAGCCCGCGCACGTCGATGGTGGCCGCCCCATCGGTCCAGCGCAGCGCGCCCTCGGCGTCATGCCAGCCGTGGGTGAGGCGATGATGGCCCAGCCCGGCGGCGCGGCCGTCAAGGCTCAGCGCCGTGAGCGCCACACCCAGGCGGCGGGTGTCGCGGCCCTCGGCCTCGATTTCGGCCGGAATGGCGCTGCGGCTGCGCAGATGCAGCGTGCCAGCGTTGGGCGGAATGGCGATGTGGTGCCAGCCGTCCTGGCCATCCGCGCGGAGCGGGCGCGCATCGAGGGTGAAGGCCATCGCCGGCTCAGCGCTAGATGCGTGGCCCAGCCGGCCGGCGCGTTCGAGCAGCCAGGAGCGCAGCGCCACCACCTCCGGCCCTTCGGTGACGAGCGGCGCGCAGCCGAGGCGCTGCCACACCGCGCGGGCGAAATCGGGGTGCAGGTCGATCGCGCCGCCGCCATTGGCGAAGGCGCCGCGGTTGCCGGTATCGAGAAAGCTCTCGCTCGGCAGCCCCTCGGCGAGCAGCACGTCATGTGCGGCCCCGCCCTCGGCGTCGGCGAGTTCGACATGGTACCAGGTCACCCGGCCGGCCGCCTCGCGCGCGATGGTGGTGCCGTTGACCAGATAGCGGATCGGGACCAGCACCCCGTCGGCGAACACCGCATGATCGGGCGAAATACGCAGCGGGCTGTGCGGCTGCCCGGCGGCGAAGGCATCCGGCGCGATGCGGATCGGCGCCACATCCCACGGACGCGGATGGCGGGTGAGATCGACCGCACGATGGCCGATCTAGCGCACCGCCCGGGTGCCGCCGGCGGCGGTCAGCACAATATCCCCCGCCCGCAGCGCCTCGACCGCGACATCGCCCGATGGCGTGGCAATGCGGGTGCCGCCGGCGAAGCACGGCAGCGTCACCGAGGTCATGCCGGTCGGCGTGCTGGAGTGGAAGGTGTTGGTGTTGATGTCCTTCAGCAGCCCGGTGCCGAAGAACGTGCCGTCCGACACCCAAAGCTCCACGCCATGGGTGGTATCGCTGGCCTGGAAGATCGCCTTGCCGTTGGCGACCGCGAAGTTCGAGGGGCTGGAGAGCGCGGTGATTTCATAGGTGCCGGCAACGGTGCCATCGGTCGACCAGAGCTGGGTGCCGAAGGCGGTGAACAACGCCTTGCCGCCAAGCACCGAGAAGCCGTTGGTGTCGCCATTGTTGGCCGTGCTGGAAAGCTGGAACGTGCCGGCCGCGGTGCCGTCAGTCACCCAGGGATGCGCCGACAGCCCGCTGCCGCTCCAGAACAACTCCTTGGTGCCGAGTGTCGAGAAGCCATTCCCGCCGTTGCTGGTGCCCTGCACATAGACCCCGTCGACGGACAGCTTCACCGTGCCGGCCACGGTGCCGTCGGTGGCCCACAGGGCCGAGGCGCCGATGCCGGAGGTGCCGCCGTCCGATCCGGTGAACAGGATCTCGCCGCCGAGCGCCTGGAACGTGCCACCCGCGGTGCTGGACACGAAGGCGAAGCCGCCCGAGGTGTAGCCGCGGCTGAAGGTCTTGAGCAGCGAGGTACCGCCCACCGTCCCATCGGTCACCCACAATGCAGTGCCGGTGCTGCCGTTCAGCGCCGAGAATACTGCCTTTCCAGAACTGCCGATCGGGATCGCCGGGCTGGGACTGCTGCCCTGGAAGGCGGCGGGATTGATATCCTTCAGCAGCGTGGTGCCGGCGGCGGTGCCATCGGTAACCCACAATTCACGGCCGATGTTGCCGAAGGTCGCCGAGAACACCGCATGCCCGCCCCCGATATCGACGATGTTCTGCGGACTGCCCGACGCATAAACCCCGGGATCGATGTCTTTCAACATATGGGTGCCGGCCACCGTGCCGTCGGTCACCCAGAGTTCCTGGCCGTGCTTGCCGTCGTCCGGCCCGCTGTGATGCAGTCCGTCGCCGGCCGAGAACAATTCGAGGGTGCCGAACTGGGCGAACTGCGACGGCGCGGGGAAGCTCTGGGTCGGGTCGGTGGCGACGAGCAACGAGGTGCCGGCCGAGGTGCCGTCGGTCACCCATAATTCGGTGGAGTTGGCGCCGTCCGTGCCGAGGAACACCATCTTGCCGCCCGCCGGGCGCAGGCTGGTGGGCAGCGACGACTTGTTCACCGTGGTGGTAAAGCCGCTGCCGCTGCCGGCGAGGATGTCCTTCAGCATGTAGGTGCCGGCGGCGGTGCCGTTGGTGGTCCACAACTCGACGCCGTGGGTCGAATCGGTGGCGCTGAACAGCACGTTGGCGCCGAGTTGGGTGAAACCGCTGGCATTCACGGAGCCGAGATGGCCGGGGAAGATGTCCTTCACCATGGAGGTGCCGGCAAGGGTGCCGTTGGAGACCCACAGCTCAGTGCCAGCAGCCGGCGTATAGGCGGTGAAAAGTACCCGGTTCGGAATTGTCATTCGGCCAGTTTCCTTCCTGCCCCACCAGCATACCGGGTTGGTAGGGCCGGGAAACAAGGCGGAGCGCCAATTATGCGAAAAAGCATTTATTTGATAAGTGGTGGGTTCGCCACGCGCCGGCATGATGGCGACAACGCCAACCGGAGAGACAGCATGGCCGAAGTCATCAGCACCGGAGACAGCGCGCCGCCCTACTCGGTGCAGGCTTCGGAGGATTTCGCCGCCTTCGTGCATGCAGAGCGGTTGGCGCTCGCCGTCAGCACCTACCAGATCGGCAAGCTGTTCCTCATCGGTGCGCCCGAACCCCGCCAGCTCAGCGTGACCGAGCGCACGTTCGAGCGCAGCCTCGGCGTGGCGCTGCACGGCGCGAGCCTCTATCTCGCCGGCCTGAACGCCATCTGGCGCTTCGAGAACGTGATCCCGCCCGGTGGCGACCTGGAGGGGCATGACGCGGTGTATGTGCCGCAGGCCGCCTGGTTCACCGGCGACGTGTTCGCCCACGATGTCGGCGTGCTGCCGTCCGGCCGGCCGCTGTTCGTCAACACCGCGTTCTCCTGCCTGGCGACGGTGGATGAGGCTACGAGCTTTCGCACCGTCTGGCGGCCGCCGTTCATCTCCCGCGTGGCGCCCGGGGATGCGTGCCACCTCAACGGGTTGGCGATGCATCCGGACACCGGCATGCCGGCCTACATGACCGCGGCCGGTGAGACCGATGGCGGGCGCGGCTGGTCCGAGGGGCGCGTCGGCGGCGGGGTGGTGATGGATGTGGCGGCCAATGCGGTGGTGTGCCGCGGCCTCACCATGCCGCATTCGCCGCGCCTGCATCAGGGCCGGCTCTACGTGCTGAACGCCGGCTCGGGCGAACTCGGCGTGGTGGACCCGGCGGGCGGCACCTTCGCGCCGGTGGGGTTCGTGCCCGGCTTCGCGCGCGGCCTGGCCCTGCACGGCGGCTACGCGCTGATCGGCACCTCGCTGCCGCGCAGCAACGAGGTGTTCTCCGGCCTGCCGATCGAGGACCGGCTGCGCGCCGAGGGCCAGCCGGCCCGGTGCGCGGTGCTGGTGATGGACCTCGCCAGCGGGCGGATCGTCCACTGGCTCCGCCTCGGCGGCATCGTGCGCGAACTCTACGACATCGCGCTGCTGCCCGGCGGGCCGGACGGCGCGGCGCCCAAGCGCCCGATGCTGGTGGGCATGGCGCAGGGGCAGATCAACCGGCTCATCACCTCGGGCGGGCCGGTCGATCTCGCCACGCTGTAGCGGCGGCTACTCGGCGGCCTTCAGCAGGCTCGGGTCGTGCGTCTTGGGCCGCGTCTTGAGTTTGAGGTCCTCAAGCTCGGTGCGGGACTGCTCGACGAGGCGGTAGAGCTGCGACCGGCCCGGATCGTACTGCGGCGGCGCGCGATGGCTGCGCACGTTGTACTGCGCGGCGGCATGCAGGGTGAAATACGGATCGGACAAATGCGGCCGCCCGAGCGCCACAAGGTCCGCGCGCCCGGCGGCAAGCACGGTGTTCACCTGGTCCGCCGTGGTGATGTTGCCCACCGCCATGGTGGCGATCCCGGCCTCGTTGCGGATCTGATCGCTGAACGGGGTCTGGAACATGCGGCCATACACCGGCTCGGCATCGGGCGTGGTCTGCCCGGTCGACACATCGATGAGATCGGCGCCGAGGGCCGCGAAGGCGCGCGCAACCTCCACCGCGTCATCGCCGGTGATCCCGCCGTCCTGCCAGTCGGTCGCCGAAATACGCACCGACATCGGCTTCTGCTTCGGCCACGCCGCCCGCATGGCGGCGAAGATTTCGAGCGGCAGGCGCAGCCGGTTCTCCAGGCTGCCGCCATACTCGTCGCCGCGATGGTTGGTCAGCGGGCTGATGAAGCTGGCGAGCAGGTAGCCGTGGGCGCAGTGCAGTTCCAGCATGTCGAAACCGGCCGCGAGCCCACGGCTTGTGGCGGCGACGAACTGGTCGCGCACCCGGTCCATGTCGGCGCGCGTCATCTCGTGCGGGATCTGGCTGTCCGGGTAGTACGGCAGCGGGGATGGGGCCTGCACCGGCCACGCGCCATCCTCAAGCGGACGGTCCATGCCGTCCCACATCAGCTTGGTCGCGCCCTTGCGGCCGGCATGGCCAAGCTGGAGGGCGATCTTGGTGGTGGAGTTGGCGTGGGTGAAATCGACGATGCGGCGCCAGGCGGCCTCCTGCTCGTCATTCCACAGCCCGGTGCAGCCCGGCGTGATGCGTCCATCGGCCGCCACGCAGGTCATCTCGGTGAACATCAGCCCGGCGCCGCCGATCGCCCGCGCGCCGTAATGCACGAAATGCCAGTCGCCGGGCACGCCGTCCTCGGCCGAATACATGCACATCGGTGACACCACGGCGCGATTTGCCAGCGTCAGCCCGCGCAGCGCGAGGGGTTGGAACATCGGCGGCGCCGGGTTGGCGGTATCCACCTTGAAGCCCTTGGCCGCCACCTGGCCGGCGAACATCCGATCCGTCGCAGCCACAAAATCGGGCGCGCGCAGGCGCAGATTGTCATAGGTGATCGACTTGGAGCGCGTCATCAGCCCGAAGGCAAACTGCGTCGGGTCCATGCCCCAGAACCGCTCGACATGCTCGAACCACACCAGCGAGACCTCGGCCGCATGCTGGATGCGCTCCACGTCATCCTTCCGCGTGGTATCGAAATGCGCCAGCGCCGCCGGCACGCTGTCGGTGGCGCGCACCGACTCGAACAGTGCGATGGCATCCTCCATGGCGAGCTTGGTGCCCGAGCCGATGGAGAAATGCGCGGTCGACTTCGCATCGCCCAGCAGCACCACGTTGCCCATGGTGGCGCGCTTGTTGCGGATCGCCGGGAAGCGTCGCCACATCGAGCGGTTGATGAGCAGCGGATGCCCGGCAAGGTCCTCGGCGAAAATCCCGGCCATGAATTCGGCCGACTGCGCCTCGTCCATCGCCCCCAGCCCGGCGGTCTCGAAGGTGTCGGCCGAGGTCTCGAAAATCCACGTCGAGTGGCCCGGCTCATACTGGTAGGCGTGGGCGATGAACACGCCGTACTGGGTTTCGCGGAACGAGAAGGTGAACGCATCGAGCGGGCGGGTGGAGCCCATCCAGGCGAAGCGGTTGGGGCGAAGGTCCACCTGGGTGCCGAAATGCTCGCGCGCCCCTTCGCGGACGAAGGAATTGATGCCGTCGCAGGCCACGATGAGGTCGGCCTCGCCGAGATCGGCCAGCGACTCGATGTTGGCCTGGTAGTGGATTTTCACCCCCAGCGCGGTGGCGCGGGCCTGGAGCAACATCAGCAGGGTGCGGCGCGAGCAGCCGCAGAACCCGTTGCCGCCGACGCGGTGGGTGGTGCCTTTGAAGCGGATTTCGATATCGTCCCAGTAGGCGAAGTTCTGGGTGATCGCCTTGTAGCTCTCCACATCGTAGCGCTCGAAAATATCGAGCGTGGCATCGGAAAACACCACGCCGAAGCCGAACGTGTCATCGGGGCGATTGCGCTCCCACACCGTGATATCGGTGTCGGGGCGGGCATGCTTCATCAGGATGGCGAAGTAGAGGCCGGCAGGTCCACCGCCGAGAATCTTGATCCGCATGCGCGCCGCTCCTATTCATGACAGGCGAGATATTTTAGGCTTGAAAGATATCTCCCGCAATGGTGGGATGCACGTCAATGGGCGAGGGGAAGCAGATGGAACCGGCGGGCCGCCACGCTTTGGTGACCGGAGGCGGCCGCGGCATCGGGGCCGCCATCGCGCGGGCACTGACCGAGGCCGGCGCCGTGGTCACGGTGGCCGGGCGCGGCGAGGCGGCGTTGCGCGCCACGGTGGAGGCCGGGGCGGCGGCGGGTTTCTGCCTCCTCGATGTCACCGACGAAGCCGCCATCACCCTCGGCCTGTGCGATGCGGTGGAAGCGCGCGGGGACGTCGATATCCTGGTCAACAACGCCGGTGCGGTGGAAACCGCGCCGTTCGGCCGCCAGAGCCGCGCCCTGTGGGACCGCATGCTGACCATCAACCTTACCTCGGTATTCGCCATGAGCCAGGCCATCCTGCCCGGGATGGTGGCGCGCGGCTGGGGGAGGGTGATCAACGTCGCCTCCACCGCCGGGCTGCGTGGCTACCCCTATGTGAGCGCCTACGTGGCGGCCAAGCACGGCGTGATCGGCCTCACCCGGGCTCTGGCGCTCGAAACCGCCCGCAGCGGGGTGACGGTGAATGCGGTCTGCCCGGGCTACGCCGATACCGAACTCCTGCGCGACAGCATCGCCGGCGTGGTGGCGAAAACCGGCAAGTCCGAGGCCGATGTGCTTGCCCGCTTCACCGCCAGCAACCCGCAGGGCCGCCTGGTGCAGCCCGCCGAGGTGGCCGCCGCGGTGCTGTTCCTCTGCGGCGCCGGCTCGGACGCCATGACCGGCCAATCCATCGCCATCGCTGGCGGCGAGGTGATGTGATGCTGGTGGACGCCGAAACCCGCGTGCAGGAACGCCCGGGAGACCACCAGGACGAATTGCGCCTGTGGCTCCGCCTGCTCACCTGCACCACCATGATCGAGAGCGAAATCCGCACCCGGCTGCGCAACCGCTTCGAGGTGACGCTGCCGCGCTTTGACCTGATGGCCCAGCTCGACAAAATGCCGGGCGGGATGACGCTGGGCGAACTCTCCAAGCGGATGATGGTGTCCAACGGCAACATCACCGGCCTCGTCGAAACCCTGGTCAACCAGGGGCTTGTCGCCCGCGAGGCGCACCCGTCCGATCGCCGCGCCACCATGGTGCGGCTGACCGAGGCCGGCCGCGCCAGTTTCGGCGAAATGGCGGCCGAACACGGGGACTGGATCGGCACGCTGTTCGGCGGCCTCGGCGCCGAGGACGTCTCGGTGTTGATGCGCCTGCTCGGCCGTATGAAAACTTCGGTGCGCCACGCGACTTCCGACGCGGCGCCGTGAGATGAGGACCTGAAGATGCTCACCGTGCTCCACCCGCCCGCCTGGCCGCGCCCCAAGGGCTATTCCAGCGCCATGATGGGCACCGGCAGGTTCGTGCTGATCAGCGGGCAGATCGGCTGGGATGCCGAGGGGACATTCGCCGAGGGGCTGGTGGCCCAGACCGAACAGGCGCTGCGCAACATCCTGGCCATCCTCGCCGAAGCCGAGGCGGGGCCCGAGCACATCGCGCGGCTGGTGTGGTACGTGACGGACATGCCGGCCTACCGCGCCTGCGGCAAGGAACTCGGCCCGGTGTGGCGCGCCACCATGGGGCGCCACTACCCGGCCATGGCGGTCATCGGCACCACCGCGCTGGTGGAACCGCAGGCCTTGGTGGAGATCGAGGCGGTCGCCCTGTTGCCGGGCTGATCGTCCGCCCTGCCCACCCATGACCCGCGCAAGGCGATTGCGCAGGCGACCGGATGGCGCTATCGTTGCCTTGATATTTGCCGGAACGAATTGCGGCCGCGTTTTGCGGCCGTTCGCTGCATTTTCATCTGATTGCTGATTTGGCAGGCCCTGGCGTGCATTTGAGAGGGCCGCGCCGCCTGGAGATGTCATCATGGCTGTCGTCGGATTGATTCCGGTCCTGCCAGCATACAGCGCCCCCGATGGCGTTCACCTGCTGGTATGGTGCGCACATTGCCGGCGCTACCACCGCCATAGGGCGCCAATCACCTCGGCGCCGCGGCTGGCCCATTGCGCCCCGGACAGCGCGAGCCCGTACAACTGCAGCGGCTACAAGCTGCTCGATGCCGGCCCCGCGACCCCGGCCGTGATCCGCGACGCCGGGTTCCCGCACCCGCGCTGAAGGCCGGGGCGATCGTGCATGGTGTCGGAATTATTACAGTATGATCATAGTCGAATGTGATTTTTACACTTCGTTGCACGAGATTGCGCACGGATATCGTAGTGATTTACGGGTAATTATCTGAAAACCCCCGAACAATCAGATATCGTGGAATATCCGTATCTTGTCGGAAAATTTTACACTGATTTTCGGATCGTTGTAATAAATCTACATATTCGCGGTATTTCTAATTCAAATCGCTGGATTTTCCGCGAACCTCATGCGTGGCACGCCGATTGCTCTGTTGGATAGCATTATCTCGATCACTTGCCGTTTTGATGCGAAATTTTATCAACAGGAGATGGCTATGAGCCGTGTCGTCATGACCACCAGCCTGCTTGCCGCCCTGCTCTGGGGCGCAACGCCCGGCCACGCCAGCACCATCCAGGTGAACGGCGCCGGCATCGATCCGAATGCCCACGAAACCGCCGTCATCCAGATCGGCGCTGGTCCCTCGGAGACTGTCTATGCCGGGCAGATCCTGCTCGATACCCAGGTCTCAGGCGTGCTGCCGGTATGGTGCACCGATATCTTCCACACCCTGCTGACCGGCGGCACCACCTACTTCACCAGCGCACCGCTGGCGGTGGATGGTGGCGGCGGTGCCCTGAGCGGGGTGCAGGCGCGTGAGGTCGGCTGGCTGATCAGCAACTTCACCCAACACGTTGATACCACGGACAACTTCTCCGGCCCGGCGCCGGCGGGCTACGGCTCGGTCAACCAGTTGGCGGCCGCGACGCAGTTGGCGATCTGGGCGGTGGAGAACCCCGCAGGCTTCGCGTTCGACACCAGCGGCACCGACCCCTCGCTCCAGGGCCCCACCGGCAAGGTCGCAATCCTCGACGCGTCGGCCTTCACCGCGGTGACGGTCGGCGGCTTCATCGTGGACACCGAGGAGTGGGTGCCGAGCAACCCCGACGGCAGCCCGCTGACCTGCCTGCCCGGCTCGTCCTGCACCAATGGCTGGAACGACCAGGGCCTGGGGTTCATCGGCCTGGGCGGCATCATCGTCGTCAGCACGCCCGAGCCGGCTTCGATGACGCTGCTGGCGGCCTCCCTCGTGGCCGGGGCCGCGCTGCGGCGCAAGCGGCGCGGCTGAACGCCGATTGGCCCGCCGGGGAGTGGTGTCCCCGGCGGGCCTCAGGTGCCCGGAAGCGCCAGGCCGAGGCCGGCCTGGTCGTTTTCCATCGACGTGCCGGTGCGCGGCAGCGCCATCCCATCCGCCGCCCGGCGCACCACCACGTGGCTGTCGCGCGCTATCGTGGTACCCTGCGGCATATCGAAGGTGAACGCGCAATAGCCGCCGTAGGGCTCCAGCAGATCGGCGCGGAACCGATTGGCCAGCACCGCGCCGGCGACCCCGCCATCCACCACGATCTCCAGCAGCACCGGCCCTTCCGGGCAGCCCAGGTCCTGCGCCCAACCCTCGACACGCCCGGCGGTCACCCGGTCAAGATATCCATCCAGCGGCCCCGTCGTGGCGCGGTTGCGCTGGTCCAGACCGGCGCGGATGCGCGCGAGCACCGGGCCGTCCTCGATGCGCGGCGCCTGGAATGGCACGAAGGTGCCAACGCCCGGCGGGTAGTGCGCGGCGCGATCGGCGGCATTGTCGAACCCGTCGCGGCTATCCTGCTCTGAGAAGGTCTCGGCCGGCTGACCCTCGGCCAGAATGGCGTCGTGGCCGTCAAGCTCGATGTGGAAAAAAGTGATGTCCCCGCCGGCCGGGTCATGGATGATGGTGCGGCCATTGACCAGCAGGGCCGCCGGCACCAGCACCCTGGCGCCGCCCTGCGGATCGGTCAGCAGCAGGGCGTGGCACGCCGACAGCAGCAGATCCCGCCGCGGGCGCAGCCGGCCAAGCGCGCCGGCGGTGATGCGGATCGGCCGCAGGCCCCGCTCGGTGGCGGCCTGGACGGCGGTGGCGCGGCGCTCGCCGATCCTGCGGATCGGGCATATCCGGCCATCCACCGTCAACACCTCGTGCCCGACGCGCAACGCCTCCACCGCCACCTCGCCGGCCGGCGTGCCGATGCGGGTGCCGCGCAGGAAGCCAGCCGCCCTGATCGGGGCCTGTGCGCTGCCGTCATCGGTCCGGCCAAGCGCGGCGCCAATCCGGGTGATGTTAACAATCGGCAACCGTTGAACCGTCGCCCGATAATTGTGCATGGCAGGATAATCCTTCCACTCTTGCCTCTCGCGCGGAAGACTCGCAAGAGGGTTGCAATTTCAAATAATTAACCGTGATCAAAATATTTTCTCGAATCACCTGAACTGCATATGGCCGAAAATAACGTATCACGCAATGATGGCGTTGACCCGGCAACGATGCCCCGTCGGCGCCGGGTGGCGCGGGATCGGCAATGGTGCCTGATTTCGCGCGCGGCGATCTCGCTGTACCATGATGCAAACCTTGGAGGGCAGGCCAGTGAGCGTTCGGACGGACAAGCGCTACCGCGTCGGGGTCATCGGTTTTGCTCACATGCATGTGAATGAACTGGTGGACCGCTTCATCGCCACCGGCCGGGCCGACATCGTCGCCTGCGCCGATACCGTTCCCCGCACGCCCTCGCGCACCACGGTGGAGGGCAGCCGCACCGCCAATCTGCAACGGGCGCTCGCCGGGCCGGGGGCGCCGCGTCACTACACTGACTACCAGGAGATGCTGCGGCGCGAGTCGCTCGACATCGCGATCTTCTGCCCCGAAATCAGCCAGCACGCCGAGGTGGCGGAGGCACTGGGGCGCCACGGCGTGCACATGGTGACGGAAAAGCCGATGGCCGGGCGCCTGGATGATGCACGGCGCATGGCGGCGGCGGCGGCCTCCGCCGGGGTGGCGCTGGCGGTCAACTGGCCCACCACCTGGCGCCCGGCGATGCGCCGGGTGAAGGAACTGCTGGCGGATGGCGCGATCGGCGAGGTGTGGGAGATCAAGTGGCGCAACGGCCCCTCGCTCGGCCCGCTCGCCCATGGCAGCACCCATCCCGGCCACACCGTGATCGGCCTCGTCTCCAACGCGGAGAAGGCAATGGAATGGTGGCACCAGCGCGAGGCCGGCGGCGGCGCGCTGCTCGACTACTGCTGCTACGGCGCCTGCCTGGTCTCGTGGTTCCTCGATGCCCCGCCGCTCAGCGTGCAGAGCATGACGGCGAACCTGATGAGCGGCTACGGCAACGCCGAGGACAACGCGGCGATGCTGCTGCGCTTCCCCGCCGCGATGGCGATCCTGGAAGCCAGCTGGACCACCTTCCACGGCGGCGTCGCCAACGGCCCGGTGATTTTCGGCACCCACGGCACCATCGTGGTCGACGGCACCGATATCCTGGTCTACCGCGAGCGCGGGGTGGCCACGCCGAGCCTGATCGAGCACGGCGCGCCGCTCCTGGCCGGGCGCACCGGCATCGGCGAGGAGTTCCTCCACCACCTCGAAACCGGCGAACCGCTGCACCCGACGCTGGCGTTGCCGATCAACCTCGCGGCGGTGGCGATCCTGGATGCCGGCATCACGTCGGCCGAAACCGGCGCCGCCACCGCGGTCGTCGACACACGCGGAGGCTGAGCGCGCCATGGTGGTACGGATCGCGGCGATCGGCTGCGGGGACATCGCCCAGCGCCGGCACTTCCCGCAAATCGCCGACATGGGGGGCGCCGCCGAACTGGTCGCCATCGCGGCGCGGGACCCGGCACGCCTGGCCGCCTGTGCCGATCGGTTCGGGGTGCGGCGCTGCTACACCGATCCGGCGGCGATGCTGGCGGACCCCACTATCGATGCCGTGATGGTGCTGACCGCCCCCGACAGCCATGCCGCATACGCCGAGATGGCGGTGCGGGCGGGCAAGCACGTCATGGTGGAGAAACCCCTGGTGCGCACGGTGGCCGAGGCGCTGCGCCTGCGAGCCGCCGTTCTGGGGGCGGCGAAGCCCGTCACCGTGTTCGCCCTGCCGCATTCCGCCACCGCCGAACTGGCCCTCGTCGCCCGCCTGCTGCACCAGGGCGCGATCGGCGAGGTGACTGGGGTGGAATGCCATCGCGGCCATCGCGGCCCCACCCATGCCGGTTGGTTCTACAATCGTGCTTTGGCGGGCGGCGGCGTGCTGGCCGATCTCGGCATCTACGGGCTGACCATGATCGCCACCCTGTTCGGCCCCGCGGCCACCATGACTGCCTCCTGCTCCCGGCGCTTCGACAGCCGCACGATGGATGACGGCAGCGCGGTGCACCCCGATGTGGAGGACAGCGCCCTCATCAGCCTGGTGCTGGAGGGCGGCATCGCGGCCAGCCTGAACGCCAACTGGAACGGCTACCTGTCGCACCACCACACCCGCGCCCGCACCATGGTGATGGGCCGCGCCGGCATGCTGCATTTCGGCGTGGCCGATGGCGGCGTGTATCTGATGCGGGCGGATGGCGAGGCAACGCCCGGTTCCGAACCCGCCTGGTTCGACGGCCACGGCTGCCGCCGCTTCACCCCCGAGGGCGGCACGCCGTCCCTGGTGCGGGAGTTCGTTGATCGCATCGTCGCCGGCGACACCGCCACCCGCAGCCTCGATATCCAGGTCCATGTGCTCGAAATCATCGAGAAGGCGTACGTGGCGGCGGCGGGCGGCCACGCCATCCCGCTGGTCAACCGGTTCTGAGGGCCCCTGGTCTCCATCGCCCGCTTGGCCTAGCGTCGGGGCAACGAATTTCCAGGGGAGACGACCATGCAACTCGGGGCATCACTGCCGGTTGGCGACATCGGCACCGGGCCGGGCGTCCTGCGTGACTACGCCCAGGCGGCGGAGGGGCTCGGGTTCGACTTCCTCGTCGCACCCGACCATGTGCTGGGCAAGAACCCCGATGCCGATACGGCTGGCCGGCGGATGGGCACCACCGCCACCGCCTATCATGACCCGTTCGTGCTGTTCGGCTTCCTCACCGGCTGCACCCAGAAGATCGGCTTCGCCGCCGCGGTGCTGATCCTGGCCCAGCGCCAGGCCGCCCTGGTGGCCAAGCAGGCCGCCTCCCTCGATGTGCTGTGCGGCGGCCGCTTCCGCCTCGGCGTCGGCGTGGGCTGGAACGAGATCGAGTTCCAGGGCCTCGGCGAGGATTTCCACACCCGTGGCAAGCGTTCCGAGGAGCAGGTGCGCTACATGCAGGCGCTGTGGGCCGAGCCGCACGTGACGTTCAAGGGCCAGTTCCACGAACTCGATGACGGCGGTATCAACCCGCGCCCGGCCTCGGGGCGGGTGCCGGTGTGGTTCGGCGGCCATGCCGAGGCAACCTTCCGCCGGGCTGCCCGCTACGGCGACGGCTTCATGCCCAACGCCTACCCGCCGGGCGAGGCCGGCCAGGCCGCGCTGGACAAGCTACGCCGGATGACCGCCGAGGCCGGGCGGGACCCGGCGGCGATGGGCATCGATGTCTGGGTCTCGATGGGCACCGGCACGCCCGATGACTGGCGGCGCGAGGTGGCGTTCTGGAAGCAGGCCGGCGCGACCCACATCACCCTGCACACCACCTTCACCAGCGCCATCCACCAGCGCATCGCGGGCAAAACCGCCGCCGATCACCTCGCCGCCATCACCAGCTACAAGGCCGCGGTGGCGGATCTTCTATAGTCTAGATCTCGTCCTCGACGGGATGGCGCAGATACCAAAGCCGCTCATGGGCAGCCACCAGGCTCTCCATGCTGCGGCGGCGGTTGGTGTCAGTGGTGCTGGGCTTGCGTTGCAGCATCTGCTCCAGGATGTGGAGCAACTGCTCCGCCACGTCGAAATCCGCCTGGTCGCAGGCTTGGTGGAACGCGATCAGGATCTTGTCCGACAGGCGCCGGCTGTAGCGCGGCGCGCCGGAGATGTCGCGGGGCTGGTCTTCGGTTTCACTCATCTCAATATCCGTTCTAGGCAAAATGACGGGCCGGCACGGCGGGCCTCAGGAACCAGTGAGGCGGGTGTGCAGCGCCTTGGCGAGGTCGTCGGGCGACATACCCTGGCGGAACAACGCACGGAAGGCACCATCGGGGCCCATCAAGTATAGGAACGACGAGTGGTCCATCAGGTAGGTGGTCGAATCCTTGCTGGGCGCCTTGGCGTAGTAGACCCGGTAGGCCCGGGTGACGGCGGCGATTTCGGCATCGGTCCCGGTCAGCCCGATGAGCCGCGGGTCGAACAGTTTTACATATTCCGCCAGCGCCGTCACGGAGTCGCGTTCCGGATCAACCGTAATGAACACCGGAACCACCCGGTCGGCCTCGGCGCCGAGCTTGTCGAGCGCGGTTGACACCGTCTGCAACTCGGTCGGGCAGACGTCAGGGCAGTAGGTGTAGCCGAAATACACCAGCAGGAATTTGCCCCGATAGCTCGCCTCGGTCACCCGCTTGCCGGTGTGATCGGTCAGCGTGAACGGGCCGCCCACCGAGATGGCGCCCGGCACGGTGGCCTGCCCGGTGAGTGCCCCGAACAACTCCGGACGCACCCGGGCGATGGCCCAGCCCACAAGGATGACGGCGAGCGCGGCGTAGGCGCCCCAGCGGATGAAACGTAACATGGGGCTCTATTTGGGCTCCCCGACCGCACCCTGCAACCCGGCCTACTCGGCCGGCAGCAGCGGCCCCTCGGGTTGCGCGCTTTCGAACACCCCGGTGGAGAACGCCTCCTCCCAGGTGCCGATGGTGGAGGCCTTGCTGTATTCGGTGGCGCGGTTCTCGAAGAAGTTGGCGTGCTCCACCGCGTTCAGCATCTCGTCGAGCCACGGCAGCGGGTTGCTCTCGACATGGAACAGCTCGTTGAGCCCCAACTGGGTTAGCCTACGATCGGCGATATAGCGGATGTACTGCTTCACCTCGCGCGCCTCCAGCCCCTCGATGGCCCCCATCTCAAAGGCCAGATCGATGAAGGCGTCCTCGTGGTCCACGATGGTGGCGCAGGTGATGTAGAGTTCGCGCCGCAGCTCATCGGTCCATATTTCCGGGTTTTCCTGCACGAAGGTGCGGAACAGCCGGATGATCGACAGGCAATGCAGCGTCTCGTCGCGGACGGACCAGGTGATGATCTGCCCCATCCCCTTCATTTTGCCGAAACGCGGGAAATTCAACAGGATGGCGAAGGAGGCGAACAGTTGCAGCCCCTCGGTGAAGGCGCCGAAGGCCGCCAGCGTTTTCGCGATCTCGTGCTTGCTGTCCACGCTGAAGGACTGCATGTAGTCGAACTTGTCCTTCATTTCCTTGTATTTGAGGAACGCGGTGTATTCCAGTTCCGGCATGCCCACCGTATCGAGCAGATGGCTATAGGCGGCGATATGCACCGTCTCGATATTGGAGAACGCCGACAGCATCATCAGCACCTCGGTGGGTTTGAACACCCGCGCGTAGTGCTTCATGTAGCAGTTGTTCACCTCGACATCGGCCTGGGTGAAAAACCGGAAAATCTGCGTGAGCAAATTGCGCTCGCCGGTGCTGATATTTCGGTGCCAGTCCTTCACGTCATCGGCGAGCGGCACTTCCTCGGGCAGCCAGTGGACGCGCTGCTGCATCAGCCAGGCCTCGTAGGCCCAGGGGTAGCGGAAGGGCTTGTAGACCGGATTCTCGGTCAGCAGATCGAAGCGGACCGGATGTTCGTCGGGCGAGGGGACACTGACGGTCATGCGTGGTTCCGGACTGTTGGGCGATTCGCGACCGCGCAAGCAGAGCATGAATGGACGCGCTGGGGGAGAGGTTATGAAATCTCTCGTCGGGGCGATGGGCCGCCCTTATAGAACCACCGGCATGGAACGGCCGAAATCGGGGAGGTCGCGATGACCGCAGGATCAAACAGGGCCACGCTTGGCCGCCGCGCGGTGCTGGGCGCCGGCGCCGCGCTGGCCGCGCCACGGCTGGCCGGTGCCGCGGGGCGCGATACGCTGGTGTTCGCGCCGGTTTCGGACCTCACCGGAACCGACCCCTTTTTCGGTGCCAGCGACATCACCAGCCACCATGTCGGCCTGGTGTTCGAGACGCTGTTCGGTATGGACGAGACGCTGACGCCCCGCCCGCAACTGCTGGAGGGGGCCACCATCGAGGATGACGGTCGGCGCTGGCGGCTGGTGATCCGCAAGGATTCGCGGTTCCATGACGGCGAACCGGTGCGGGCGGTGGATGCGGTGGCCTCGCTGCGGGCCTGGGGCGGGCTCGATGTGTTCGGCGGCAAGCTGATGGCGGTGACCGACGCGCTGGAGGCGGTGTCGGACCGGGAACTGCAATTTCGCCTGAAAAAGCCGTTCCCCCTGCTCGCTCACGCGCTGGCCAAGCCGGCCACGGTGCATCCGGCGATCCTGCCCGAGCGGGTGGCGCGGATCGCCGGTTCCGGCAAACCGATCGAGGTGATCGGCAGCGGGCCGTACCGCTATCTGCCGGACGAGCGGGTTGTGGGCGCGCGGGTGGCGTATGCGCGGTTCGACCGATATGTGCCGCGAACGGAGCCGCCGAGCTACATGGCCGGCGCCCGGGTGCCCTATCTGGCGCGGGTGGAATGGAACGTCATCCCCGATCCGGCGACGGCGACAGCCAGCCTGCAAAAGGGCGAGATCGACTGGCTGCATGACCTGCCGCCCGACCTCGCGCCGCTGCTGCGGCGCGATCCGGGCGTGGTGGTGCAGGTGCAGGATTTCATCGGTGGCGAGATCTTCATGCGGATGAACTGCATGCAACCGCCGTTCGATAACGCGGAGGCGCGCCGCGCGGTGCTGGTGGCGATCGACCAGGCCTCCTTCATGCAGGCGGCGATCGGCGATGACACCTCGCTGTGGCGGGTGCCGGTGGGGGTGTGGAGCCTCGGCAAGCCGATGAGCACCGATGCCGGCGTGGGCGTGATGGCCGGCGATATCGCCAAGGCCAAGGCGCTGCTCGGCCAGTCCGGCTACAAGGGCGAGAAGGTGGTGCTGTTGCAGGCGGTCGACTATCCGATGCTGTCGGCCGCGAGCGAAGTGGCCGCCGACATGCTGCGGCGGATCGGCTTCAACGTCGATATGGTGCCGCTGAGCTACGCGGTGGCGAACCAGCGCCGCAACAACCGCAATCCGCCGGACCAGGGTGGCTGGGGCATCGCCCTCGGGCCGTTCAACGGCTACAACCGCTACGATCCGGCTGCCCATCTCGGCATCAGCGAGACATTCTCGGGCTGGCCGAAAATTCCCGAGATCGTGGCGCTGCGGGAGCAATGGTTCGACGCGCCGGACCTCGCGGGGCGCCAGGAGATCGCGCGGGCGATCCAACTCGCGGTCTGGCGGGACGTGCCGTACATTCCTCTGGGCAGCTATTCGCCGTTGACGGCGTTTCGCAAGGGGATCACCGGGGTGATGCGGGGCGGGGCGACGTTCTTCAACGTGAAGAAGGCATAGCCAGTAAGGCCTTCTTTTTCTGAAGAAAAAGAAGCAAAAAGACTTTCCGCCGCCAGATGCCGCCACGCGGGTCCAAACGAGCGAAGTTTTTTGGTTCTTTTTTTAAAAAATAACCCCTTCCTTACGCCCGCCCGGTTGCCGGTTGCGCCGCGCGCCCGGATGCGGCAATCCTCGCGCCGGCTGCGCCTGTAGCTCAGTTGGTTAGAGCGGGCCGCTCATAACGGCTTGGTCGCGGGTTCAAGTCCTGCCGGGCGCACCACCCCCTCACCCGTTCTCGTTGCCGCGATCCCATGCCTCCATCAGCTTGGGGAGTTGCACTGCCCAATCGATCACGCCCACCGTCTCCGCCCAATGGCCGAATTCACGGGCGAGGCGCTCGGCCTGCGGTTTGGCACGATGGGCGAGGTCGTGCAGCTCAGTACGGTCCGTCTCCATGTCATAGAGTTCCCAAGGCTCGCCGAATTTGCGCACCAGCTTGAGGTTCCCCGCCCGCACCGCCGCGTTGCCCTCATGCTCCCAGAAAATCGGCTGGCCACGCGCCCAGTCCTGCCCGCGCAGGAGCGGTAGCAGTGTCTCGCCGTCAAGCTGCTGCAGGGCGTGGCCGCCGAGGTCGCTGGCATAGGCGGCGCCGGCGGCATCGAGGATGGTCGGCAGGATGTCGACGACATGGCAGGCGGCATGGGCGATCACGGGCTGCTGGATGCGGGCCGGCCAATGGGCGATCATCGGGGTTGAGATGCCGCCCTCATGCACCCAGTGCTTGTAGAGGCGGAAGGGCGCGTTGGAGACATTGGCCCAGGGCAGGTCATAGCTCATGAAGGTGAGCGGCCCGCCCGGGCGCAGGCTCGGCCGGTTGCCCATCTGGATGTGCCGCCCATCATTGTGCCGGTCGGGGTAGAACTTCGCCCAGCCATCCTCCTCCATCAGCTCGGCGCAGCCGCCATTGTCGGAGAGGAAGAGGATCAGCGTGTCGTCGTACTTGCCGAGCCGGCGCAAAGCCGCCAGCAGCCGGCCGATCGACTGGTCCATCCGATCGACCATGGCGGCATAGACCGCCATCCGGTTGGCCTCCCAGTCCTGCTGCCGGATATCCGCCCAGGGCGGCGCCGCACTGTCCCGCGCCGAGATCGCCCATTTGTGCTGGAGCACCCCGCGCGCCAGCATCTCCTCGTGCCGCGCGGTGCGGATGGCGTCCCAGCCTTTGGAGTAAGTGCCGTCGTAGCGGGCGATGTCCTCCTCATGGGCGTGCAGCGGCCAGTGCGGCGCGGCATGGGCGAGGTAGAGGAAGAACGGCGCATCATCGGCGCCGCCCTGCTCGATCATGCCGATCGCCTTATCGGTGATGGCGTCGGTCAGATAATAGTCGCTCGGTGGCACCTCGATCCGGCGGTCATCCTCGATCACGCAATGCGGCGAGAAGAAATGCGTCGCCCCATCAAGAATGCCGTAGAACCGGTCGAACCCACGCTGCCGCGGGGTGGGGTGCTCGAGATCGCCGAAGCGCCAGCTATCGACATGGCGGGCGAAAAAATCGCCGCCGACATGCCATTTGCCGGACATATACGTGCGGTAGCCGGAGAGGCGCAGCAATTCGGCGATGGTCGCGCTGTCATTGCGCAGAAAGCCCTGATAGGCCGGTGTGCCGAGATTGGCGCCCATATGGCCGATGCCGGCTTTGTGCGGGTAGAGCCCGGTCAACATCGCCGCCCGGGTCGGGCAGCATCTGGCGCAGTTGTACATCGAGGACAGCATGGCGCCGTTGCGCGCCATCGCATCAATATGCGGGGTGCGGATTTCCGAGCCCATGATGCCGAGATCGGCAAATCCCATGTCATCGACCAGGATCAGGATGATGTTCGGGCGGGCCTGCGGCATCATGCGCCTCCATGGGGTCCGGCGTCGCCAACGCGTGCGAAACCCGGCCCCTGCTCTTGCGATATCAGGTCGGCGTCGTCAAATCTGGACATCACCCCCGTCCCGGTGCATCCCAGCATCACCAACCAAGGAGGAACATCATGCCCGCCTATCGCTCCCGCACGACGACCCATGGCCGCAACATGGCCGGCGCCCGCGGGCTGTGGCGCGCCACCGGCATGAAAGACGGCGATTTCGGCAAGCCGATCATCGCCATCGCCAA
>CAIMWH010000250.1 GCA_903845065.1 uncultured Rhodospirillales bacterium
GGCGAAGCCCTGGCCACCCTCGTGGTGAACAAGCTGCGCGGCGGCCTCAAGGTCGCGGCCGTCAAGGCGCCGGGCTTCGGTGATCGCCGCAAGGCGATGCTCGAAGACATCGCCATCCTGACCGGCGGCCAGGTGATCAGCGAAGATCTCGGCATCAAGCTCGAGACCATCACGCTGGCCATGCTGGGCAAGGCCAAGAAGGTGGTGATCGAGAAGGAAAACACCACCATCGTCGAAGGCGCCGGCAAGAAGGCCGACATCACCGGCCGCTGCTCGCAGATCCGCGCCCAGGTGGAAGAAACCACCTCGGACTACGATCGCGAGAAGCTCCAGGAGCGTCTGGCGAAGCTGGCTGGCGGCGTGGCCGTCATCCGCGTCGGCGGCTCCACGGAAGTGGAAGTGAAGGAGCGCAAGGATCGCGTTGACGACGCTCTGCACGCCACCCGCGCGGCGGTCGAGGAAGGCATTGTTCCGGGCGGCGGCGTCGCCCTGGCCCGCGCCAGCCTCATCCTCGCCAAGCTGAAGGCCGAGAACGAAGACCAGAAGCACGGCATCGAGATCGTCCGCAAGGCGCTCCAGGCGCCGATGCGTCAGATCGCCGAGAACGCCGGCCAGGATGGCGCGGTGATCTCCGGCAAGGTGCTCGAGAACGCCGAATACAACTGGGGCTTCGATGCCCAGTCCGGCGAGTTCAAGGACATGGTCAAGGCCGGCATCATCGACCCGACCAAGGTTGTGCGCACCGCCCTGCAGGACGCCGCCTCGGTCTCGTCGCTGCTGATCACCACCGAAGCCATGATCGCCGACAAGCCGGAGAAGAAGGCCGCTGCTGGCGGTCCTCCGGGCGGCGGCATGGGCGGCATGGGTGACATGGACTTCTGATCCTCGGATCAGGCCCAATGAAAGAGGGGTGGACCGCAAGGTCCGCCCCTTTTTTATGTTTTTCGCATTGAATACGCGCGCATACCGGTTGTGATTGACTCCTTGCCATATTTCTGCGCCAAGTCGGGCTTGCAATCGGAATTTCGGCTAGGCTTGCTGCGCTCTCCGTCGGTTCCCGGGTTCAAATCCGGAGCCAGGTGCCTTCAAGACACTCCAAAGGCCCGGTTGTCTGACGCGTCGAGCGCTGTGCTCGGCGCCTGAGACGGAGAAAGTAAGGCAGCTATGGCTATTGGTACGGTTAAGTGGTTCAACACCACCAAAGGCTTCGGGTTCATCATGCCGCAGGACGGCGGCAAGGATGTGTTCGTTCACATCACTGCCGTGCAGGCGGCCGGTCTTCGTGGCCTCAATGAGGGCCAGAAGGTCAGCTATGACGTTGAGATGGAGCGCGGCAAGGCCGCCGCTACCAATCTGAAGATCGCCTAACGCTGAGAAGCACAGGGCGTTTCGCTTGAGATGTCACGACTCCCGTGGATTTCCCCTCAAAGGGACTTCTTCGGGAGTCGTTGTCATATCAAGGGCCAACGAAACGGCCTGATCGTAACGAGAACAACCCCCAACTAACCCCCGCCACGGGACGCCGCGGCGGACCCAAACTCCCAGGAGCACTCTACGAATGGCTATCGGTACTGTGAAGTGGTTCAACACCACGAAGGGCTTCGGTTTCATCATGCCGCAGGACGGCGGCAAGGACGTGTTCGTGCACATCACTGCCGTGCAGGCCGCTGGTCTGCGTGGGCTGAATGACGGCCAGAAGGTCAGCTATGACGTTGCCATGGAGCGCGGCAAGGCCGCCGCCACCAACCTCAAGCTCGCCTGATCCAGCCTGATTGACGAGGGCCGCCCTTCCCCAGGAAGGGCGGCCCTTTTCATGCGCGGGGTTCCGGCGTGATACTGCCGGGATGTTCACCCTCCCCGACCTAGAAGCCGCCGCCGCGATCGTCCACGCGGCCTTCCCACCCACCCCAGCCTACGCCTGGCCGCTGCTCGCCAGCCGCGCCGGCGCCGAGGTATGGGTGAAGCACGAAAACCACACGCCTACCGGCGCCTTCAAGGTGCGCGGCGGCCTCACCTACTTCGATCGCCTGAAACGCGAACGCCCCGGCGTACGCGGCGTCATCTCCGCCACCCGCGGCAACCACGGCCAGTCGCTGGCCTACGCCGGCGGCCGGGCCGGCGTTCCCGTCACCATCGTGGTGCCGCACGGCAACAGCACCGAGAAGAACGCCGCCATGCGCGCCCAGGGTGCCGTGCTGGTGGAACACGGCGAAGATTTCGACGCCGCCCGCCTGCACGCCCGCGCCCTGGCCGAACGCGATGGCCTTGAGTTCGCCCCCTCCTTCCACCCCGACCTGGTGGTCGGCGTCGCCACCTGGGCGCTCGAACTCTTCCGCACCGCCCCACCGCTCGATGCCCTCTACGTCCCGGTCGGCCTCGGTTCCGGCATCTGCGGCGCCATCATGACGCGGGACCTGCTCGGCCTGAAAACCGAGATCATCGGCGTGCAAAGCACCGGCGCCCCGTCCTACGCCCTCTCCTTCGCTGCCGGCCACGTGGTGGAAACCCAACGCGCCGACACCAAGGCCGACGGCATGGCCACCCGCATCCCCGATGCCGCCGCGCTGTCCATCATCCGCGCCGGCGCCACCCACATCGTCACCGTCACCGATGACGAAGTGGCCGCCGCCATCCGTGCCTACTGGACCGACACCCACAACCTCGCCGAAGGCGCCGGCGCCGCCCCCCTCGCGGCCCTGCTCCAGGAGCGCGAGAAACAAGCCGGCCGCCGCATCGGCGTGGTGCTCTGCGGCGGCAATATCGACATGGCGCTGTTCCGCTCCTGGGTGCTGGGAGATAGGATCGTGTGATTCAGACCTACGGCGTTCCGCCTTCGGTCATCACACTCAACCAGCCCCCTCCGCCACCACCCGGATCGCCTCCATCGTCGCCCCGGTCAGCACGAGGGTGCCCACCTTGTGCTCCCGCGCGATCGCCTTCCAGTCCTGCAACCGCCCCTTGATCCGATCGGGCGAGCCGATCAGCGAGATCTGGTCCACCAGCTTGTCCGGCACCTCGGCGGCCGCCTCCTTCTTCTTGCCGTCGAGGTAGAGGTCCTGGATTTTCCGCGCCGCATCCTCGAACCCGAGGCGGATGGCGTAGTCGGTGTAGAAATTCTTCCCCCGTGCCCCCATGCCCCCGATATAGAGCGCCAGCTCCGGCCGGATGGCGTCACGGCAGGCGTCCAGGTCCCCCACCCGCACCTTCACATGCGGCGCGATGTCGAAATCCTCCAGGCTCGCCGGTTTGCCCGCCTTGGCCCGCCCTTCGAGAGTCGGCTTCACCACCGCATCGGCCGCCTCGGGGGACATGAAGATCGGGATATTGCCATCGGCGATCTCGCCCGCCAGCCGCAGCCCGGCCGGCATGATGGAGGCGGTGTAGAACTTCATCCCCGGCTTGCCATGCACGATGCTTTTCAACGGCTTGCCCAACCCGCTGGCATCCGGCCCGGCGTAGGGGATCTGGTAGTGCTCGCCCTTGTGCTGCAACGGCTCATCGCGCGCGACGATCTTGCGGATGATGGACAAATATTCCCGCGTCCGCGCCAGCGGCTTGCCATAAGCCACGCCATGCCACCCCTCGATCACCTGCGGCCCGGACGGCCCGATGCCGCAGAGGAACCGATTGTCCGACAACCCCTGCAACGTCAGCGCCGTCATCCCCGCGCAGGTGGGCGTGCGGGCCGACATCTGCATGATCCCGGTGCCTGCCTTGATGCGCGTGGTGCGCGCCAGCACCCAGGCCACCGGCGTCACCGCATCGGTGCCGTACGCCTCCCCGGTCCAGACCGCCTCATAGCCGAGGCGCTCGGCTTCGAGGATAAGTTCCATATCGATCTTCGGCGACGCGCCGCCGGTGCCGATGGTCAGTCCGAGTTTCATGGCGTGCTCCCGCTTTTCTGCCCACACGATGCGGCGAATGGTGCCGCCGGGCAAGCCGTGCCAAACCGCCCCCGCAACCCCGAGAGCCCCCATGAACGAACCGGACTGGCTGACATGGACCCGCGAACTCCAGGCCATCGCCCAGACCGGCCTGGCCTTCGTCCGCGATCCGTATGACCGCGAGCGCTACGAGACCCTGCGAGACCTCGCCTCCCGCATCATGGCCGCCCACACCAGTACCCCCGCCGATCGCATCGAGGCCCTGTTCGCGGCTGAACACGGCTACACCACCCCGAAGGTGGACGTCCGCGCCGCCGCGTTCGATGCCGACGTCCGCCTCCTGCTGGTGCGCGAAGTAGCCGACCATCACCGCTGGACCCTCCCCGGCGGCTGGGCGGATGTGAACCTCACGCCGGGCGAGAACGCGCTGAAGGAACTGCACGAGGAAAGCGGCTACCACGCCCGCATCCGCAAACTCGCCGCCGTGTGGGACCGCACCCGCCAAGGCCACACCCCGGCGCCGTTCTCCGCCTACAAGTTCTTCTTCATCTGCGACATCACCGGCGGCGCCCCCACCACCGGCCCGGAAACCTCCGAAATCGGCTGGTTCGCCGAGCCTGACCTCCCCATGGACCTCTCGCTAGACCGCATACAGCCCCGCCAACTCGCCCGCATGTTCGCCCATGCCCGGGACGCCTCGCTGCCGACGGAGTTCGAATAGCTCAGAACGTCTCGGCCACGCTCCAGTCCGCCAGGTCCACTCGCGCGATTTCGCAGTTGGCGAACGGCCGCCCGGTCAGGTGGTGAAAGAACGTGCCGTGCCCGACCACCACCATCACCGCCTCCGGCCGCCGCAACAGCCAACCGCGGAAATCCTCCACCCGGCCGGCGAACACATCGAGCGGCTCCACCGCCACCCCGTGCGCGTTCCTGTCCTCGTCATGCCACCACGGATCATCCAGATGATCGAACGCGAGCCCCGGGAAGGCCCCGGCCAACGCCGTCGGCGGATGCCCGACATCACACAGATGCTCCACCCGTTCGCGATGCAGCGCCGAAATCTCCACCCGGTCCGGCCCGAAAATCCCCACGCTGGTCTGTATCGCCCGGGTCAACGGCGACGAAATCACCACATCCGGCGCCGGCAGCAACCCCACCTTGGCCCGCGCCGCCTCCACCTGCTGCCGCCCGATCTCCGACAGCGGCGCATCGCGGATCAGCGGGTCCCGCCCATGCTCGGCATAGTAGGCATTGAAAACCGACTGGCCATGACGGACCAAAAACAACGTCCTCGACACCGCCATCACCCCCGCAGCTTCAAACCGAGCAGCGACACGATCTCGAACGCCATCATCGCCCCCACCTGCGCCGTCACCGATGTGGCGTCATACTGCGGCGCCACCTCCACCACATCGCCACCGATGATATCCAGACCGGCCAATCCGCGCAGGATATGCTGCGCCTCGCGCGGCGTAAGGCCGCCCACCTCCGGCGTGCCGGTGCCCGGCGTATAGGCCGGGTCGATCGCATCGACGTCAAACGACAAATAGAACGGCCCGTCCCCGATAACGGCCCGCGCCTTGGCGATCACCCCGGCGAGCCCCATCGTATCAACCTCCTCGGCGTGGATCACCGTCATGCCCGAGACATAGGAGAACTCGTAGAGCATCTCGGCCGAACCGCGGATGCCGATCTGGATGGTGCGCTCCGGGTCCAGCACCCCGTCCAGCACCGCCTGGCGGAACGGCCCGCCATGGTGGAACCGGCTGCCCTCGAGTTCGCCCGAGGTATCGCAATGGGCATCGATATGCACCATCCCCACCGGCCGATCCTTCCCGAGCGCGCGCAGGATGGGATACGAAATCGAATGGTCCCCGCCGACGCTCACCGGGATCACCCCGGCGGCATGCAGAGTGGTGTAGAAGGTCTCGATATCGGCGATGGAATCGGGCAGCGAATAGCGGCTGCGGAACGGCACATCCCCCACATCGGCCACCCGCATCTCGGCCAGCGGCGCCAGGCGGTGGAAATGGTGATACGGCCCGATCCGCTCGATATCGCGCACCGCGCGGGGCCCAAGGCGGGAGCCGGAGCGGTTGGTGACCGCGAGGTCCATCGGCACGCCCACCAACGCCACCTGCAACCCGCCGTAATCCGCCAGATCCGGCGCATCCGGGCGGTAGTCCGCATCGAGCAGGGTTGAGACCCCGGAGTAGGGAAACCGCCGCCGTCCGTCCGGCTTGAACACCAGGGAGATCGCCTTCTGGAAATCCGGGTCCTCGGCCACATCGCTGCGCCCGTTGGCGTAGCGCGCCCGCAGTGCTTCCAGTTTCGCGTCGGTGAACATGCAACCCTCCGGCTTGATCCGTGCGGAGTGTGGCCAATCCGCCGCGCTGGGGCCAGCCCTCAGGCGAGCGGATTCGCCCCGCTATCGGCCAGCACCGGCACCACCACGCCAAACAAGTTGTGGCTGAGGGCGAACGCGGTGGAGGATGTGGCCTGGATATCCGCCATCGGCGTGCCTGGCATGATCTGCACGAAGAAATCCGCCTGCGCCGAGGCGTCCTGCGCCACCGCCGCGACGGCGCTCGAGACGAAATTCGCGCGCGGCAGCAGGCTGCCCGGCGCCGTCACCGGATCGATCGCCGAGACCAGCATCACCGGCGCCGCCACCGCCGACTTCGCCGCGAGCGCCAGCGCCACCGCGGTATTGGCCTGCACCAACCCGGCCCCCACGCCGCCGGCCGCGCCGCTGACCGTCACGGCGGAGGCGCCGAGCATCGTGGTCACCTGCCCCGGCGTCAGTTTCGGATTGGCCTGCAACATCAGCGCTGCCACCGCCGCGGTATCGGGCGCGGCGGCGGACGTGCCATAGAACGGGCTGAACACGCTGGTGGCGATGCCGTCGGGCGCGACGAAATCCACCTTGCTCCCGGTCACCGCGGTGCTCAACCGGTTGCCGGACCCGTCGAACAGGATCATCCCGGGGCCGACCGAGGAGAACCCCTCGATCTTGCCGCTGCCCGCCGCAACCGCCCCCACGCTGTTCGCCCCCGTGATATCCTCGTGCCCGATGATGGTGCCCGAGCCCACGCCCGCATTGGCGTCATTGATGGTCGTGCCTTGGCCATAGACGATGTATTTGAACAGGTTGGGCGGCACCGCCCCGCCATTGGTGATGATGCCGAGGCGAAACCCGGTGCCGGCGGTGCTGTTGGTGAAGCGCAGGATCTGCACCGGATCGCCGCCGGTGCGGTTGGTGAGCGCGCTGGCTACGATCTTGCCGGTCGCGTCATACAGCACCAGCCCCAGGCTGTTGGCCGAGGCATGGCCGGTGCCGATGCTGGCGAACGGCTGGTCCCATTGCAGATCGATGGTGGCCGTCGCGCCCTTGGCGATGGTGAGGCTCTGCAACGTCTGCTGGCCTGCCGCGGTGCCGAAATTCATCGCCTGGTAGTTGCCGTTGAGGCCGGGCAGCTTCGCCGCGACCCCGGTGAAGGTGTGCTCGTAGAAGTTGGTCCCCTCGTTGCTGGCCGAGGTGAAATAGCTCACCCCACTCGCCACCACGCTGGCCACCGCACGCTGGATCGCCCCGCCATCCTGGAAGAACGGCTCGTCCAGATACGTCACGTCATCGACGATGATGTTGCACCCCACCGTCGCCAAGGCCTTGATCTGCGACGCGAAGTCCGCCTCGCTGCGAAACGCGGTGGCGAAGGCGAGGCTGGCGCCGGGGGCCACCTGGTGCACCAGTTCCGCCATCGCCCGGCCCTCATCGCCACCGCTGGACGGTCCCTCCTGCAGCACCTGCACGCCCACCGGCAACGCACCATCGGCGATATCGAGCGCATAGCCGCCATGGATGTTGAAGCTGTCGGACAGAATGCCAACCTTCACCCCGGCCCCGCTCACCCCATAGGCAACCCGGGCCACATCGGCACGTAGGGCCTTGTCCCCCGCGGTACCCACCGGGTCCGCGAGGCCACTCGCAGCCGCCGTCATCGCCGCGAACGGAAATATCAGCGGGCCGCCAACCTGGAAGGGAATCGCCGTGATCGCCGGCGCCGCAAGCGGATCGGCCGGCGAAGACCAAGCGGGGTTAGAAAACAGCGGCGACTTGCCAAGCAACACCATGGCAACATTCCTGGGCTAGGAATTGCGGAACGACCGCCCATGCTGCAAACAAGCCCTCGGTTTCAGGATTTGTCTCATGCCATGTGACGTTGCCTCGGTATCCGGCAAATCCATGAACAGACTCTTTCCGGCCGTCCCAAAATCCGGACGTGCCCGCGCCTGACCCGCGCGACTGCGTGGGGCGGTTGTCCTCATCCGATGGAGATCGAACGCCGCGGCGGCGCTACGGCGCGCCAGGCATCCTGAGGGCGCGATAGCCGTCGATCGCCTTTTCGGCGTCGGACGCGCTGAGTTCCTCGCGCAAAACCTGGTTCGCCTGCGCGGTTTCGCCGGCCAGCACCAGCGCGACCGCCAGATTATCCCGCGCCTTGCGCCCGCCAACGCCCGTGCTGGCGATCTCGCTCAGGATCGTCACGCCCTCGCTGGCCCGCCCGGACACGGCGAGCGACAGCGCGAGATTCTGCCGCGCCGAGGTGAGATCAGGGCTCGTGGTCAGCGCCTGCCGATACGCCAGTTGGGCCTGGGAATGCTTGCCCTGGAGGTCCCGGCTGACCCCGAGGTTGTTCGCGGCGGCGAAATTGGCCGGGTCCTTGGCCACCACGGCGGCGAAAATCGGTTCCGCATCCGCCGGATTGCGATCGAGCAGCAACTTCCCGAGGCTGACCTGCGCTTCCACCAGCGTGCCGTTGGCGGCCACCGCCTTGCGGAAACTGGCCTCCGCCGCGGCAGTGTTACCCAGCATCAACTGCGCCTTGCCCTGCCGCAGGAGGGCCTCGGCATTGTTTGGCTCGGTCTTGAGCGTCGCCTCCAGCACCTGCAACGCCACGGTGGGCGAACCGGAGGCCAGCGCCGCATCGGCGATGCGCATGCTGGCACCGCCGCTCACCGTCTGCTGCGCCGGCGTGCCGCAGCCCGACATCCCCGCGAGGAGGACGATCGCCAGCCAGCGGGGCGAGAGGCGCATCATTTGCTGAACAGGCGGACTGCCTGGAGGATCGCCGGCCCACCCACGATCATGAACAGCACCGGCAGGATGAACAGGATCATCGGCATGGTGAGCAACACGGGCAGCCTGGCCGCCTTTTCTTCGAACTTGGTCAGCATATCCTGCCGCATTTCGGCCGACAGCAAGCGCAATGCCTCGGCCAGCGGGGTGCCGTACTGCAATGTCTGCTGCAAGGTGGCCACCACGCGGCGCACCTCGGGGATGCCGGTGCGTTCGCCGAGATTGTCCAGCACGGCGTGGCTGTCGGTGCTGATCTGGAATTCGCTGGCGGTGAGCAGCAATTCATTGCCGACGGCAGGATGGGCGTCATGGATCTCGATGCCCACGCGCTGGATCGCCGGTTCCAGGCTGAGGCCCGATTCGGCGCACATCACCAGCATGTCGAGCGTATCGGGTAATCCTTCGGAAATCGACTTCTGGTAGCGTTTGCGCAGCGAATTCACGAAGTAGTCCGGCCCTAGCAGCCCCGCCACGCCGCCGCCGGCGAGGGTGAGGTTGTGCATCAGCGGGTTCTGGATCGAGCCGTGCAACAGTACGAACAATATCAGCGGGATACCCACGGCGAGCATCAGCTTGGCGGCTACGAACGCGCCCACCGCGTTGCGGTTGCGAATGCCGGCGCCTTCAAGGCTGGCCTGCACGGCGCTCACCGTCTGGCCCGACACGATACCGCTGTTCAGGATGCTCTGGCCAACGCTGGACAGCAGTTTGATGGCGTCGCGCGGCTTGGGCCGCGAACCGTCGGGCGGCTGAATGGACCTGGTGCTGCCGGTTCCCAGCGTCTGAAGCCGCAGGTTGGTGCGCTGGTCCTGGCGGATGCGCCGGATCAACAGCCCGCCCATGCCGAAGAAGCTGACTGAAATGCCGGTGACGATTTGCAGTGTATAGGCCGTGATCATGCGAGGGCCTTCTCGATGATGGCCCGCATGATGAAGGCGCCGATGCCGAGCATGGTGCCTGCGGCGGCCAGGATCATTTGGCCGGCCGGGTCGACGAACAGGATGTTCACGTAGGTTGGGTTGAGCAGATACAACGCGCCGCACGCCAGCAGCGGCAGGCAGCCCAGGATGAGCGCCGTGGTGCGTGCTTCCGAGGCGAGTGCCCGGCCGCGGGCCTTCAGCGCCATGCGCTTGCGCACGATGCCGGCCAGGTTGTCCAGCGTTTCACCCAACCGGCCACCGGTCTGGCTTTGCAGGGTCAACGCGGTGGCGAAAAAGCGGAACTCGGTGATGGCATTGCGGTCGGCCATGGATTTCAGGGCGTCGGAAATCGGCGTGCCGATCGCCAGGTCCCCGGCGACCCGGGTGAACTCGTCGGAGGACGGGTCCGGGCTTTCCTTCGCCACGATGCGGATCGCCTCGGTCAACGGCACGCCGGCGCGCACGGAGCGCACGATCATCGCCAGGCAATCCGGGAACTGGTTGTAGAGTTTTTGCTGGCGCCGGTTGGCCATCATGCCGAAAATCGTGCGGCTCATCATCACCCAGATCGCCGGCAACGCGAACCAGCCGCCATTGCCCATGATCCCGACGATCACGCCGGTGATCAGGCGGGCCACCACCAGCACGCCGAGCAGGACCATCCACCACTTGACCGGGTACTGGTCCGGGCGGTCGGCCTCGAACCCGAAGATGTGGGCAGCCCGATCGGTCGGGGAGTTGATGCGTTCGGGCGCCCGCGCACGAATAGCGCGCGTCGGTTCGATCCGCCGCATCCGCACATGCGGCTCGGTCGCGGCCTGGAAGCGCAGGCGGAGGCGATCCTGCCGGGACTGGCCGGTGACGACCAGGAAGGCGGTGAATCCAAGCCCGCTGAGGCCGAGGAAGGCGAACAGCAGGAGAAGCGTGGTGAGATTCACCGCCTACATCTCCGCTTCGTCCAGCGCCGCGGCCCAGGCGCGATCAAGGCCGAAATACGAGATGCGCGTCTGGAACGCCGGGCGAGCGCGCACGACTTCGTAGTGCCCGCGCAACCGGCCGTCGGAACCTTCGCCATCGATCTGGAAGCGGAAAATGTCATTCAGCAGCACGATGTCACCCTCCATGCCGCAAACCTCGGTCACCTGGGTCACCCGCCGGCCGCCGTCGCGCTGGCGCTCCACTTGCAGGATGATGTCGACCGCGCTGACGATTTGGGTACGAATGGCCCCCAATGGAAGCCCCATGCTGCCCATCTGCACCATGTTCTCGATACGGGTGACGGCGTCGCGCGTGTTGTTGGCGTGAATGGTGGACATCGAGCCGTCATGGCCGGTGTTCATGGCCTGCAACATGTCGAACGCTTCGGAGCCGCGCACCTCGCCGATGATGATGCGATCGGGCCGCATACGCAGGGCGTTGCGCACCAGGTCACGCTGGTTCACTTCGCCGCGGCCTTCGAGGTTGGCCGGCCTGGTTTCCAGGCGCACCACATGCGGCTGCTGGAGTTGCAATTCGGCCGCGTCTTCCACGGTGACGATGCGTTCCCCGGCATCGATCAGGCGCGACATCGCGTTGAGAAGCGTTGTCTTGCCCGAGCCAGTGCCGCCCGAAATGATCACGTTGAGGCGGATCTGCGAGCAGATCTCCAGTACGCGCGCTACCGGCCGCGTCATCGCGCCGAACTCGATCAGCTTGTTGAAATCGATGGTCTTCTTGCCGAACTTGCGGATCGAGACATAGGGCCCGTCCAGCGC
Organism: uncultured Rhodospirillales bacterium; assembly: GCA_903845065.1. Lineage (GTDB taxonomy): Bacteria > Pseudomonadota > Alphaproteobacteria > Acetobacterales > Acetobacteraceae > CAIYPH01. The sequence goes on from CAIMWH010000250.1 coordinate 11,699, forward strand.
CAGCGGCGGCAGCACGATGTTGACGCGCGAGCCGTCCTTCAGGCGGGCGTCCACCATCGGGCTCGACTCATCCACACGCCGGCCCACCGCGGCGGCGATGCGCTGGCACACGTTGATCAGATGCGCGGTGTCACGGAACCGCACCGGCGCCGCATAGACCTTGCCGCGCCGTTCCACGAAGGTGAGGTTCGGGCCGTTGACCATGATGTCGTTGATGGTCTCGTCCTCGAGCAGCGGCTCGAGTGGGCCGAGGCCCAGCATGTCGTCAACGAGGTCGGTGGCAAGCTGGCGTTGCTCGCGGGCGTTGAGCTGGATTCGCCGCTCGTTGGCGATCTCGGCGATCAGCATCTCCACCTCGGGCACCAGGGTTTCCGGTGGCGAGTTGGCGATGGCGCTGGGGTCGAGCTTGGAGAGGCACAAGGCGCGCAAATCGGCCACGAGGGCGTCATGCGGCGCGGTGCTGACTTCAGGCGGGGTTTCCGCCACGGCGGGGGTGGCTGGCACCAGGGCCAGCGGCGGTGAGTCGGGACTGCCAGGCTGACCAGGATTGCGGCGACCGAATGTGGGTTGCAGGGTGCGCATGGTCAGCGGCCGAACAAGCGGCGCAGCAGGCTGCGCTGAACCGGCGTTTCATCGACACCAGGCGCGGCACCCGCATCGAGCAGGCGGACGAAGGCGGTCAGCCGGGCCAGTTCCACCACACCGCGGCGGAATCCGTTATGCTTCTTGGTCACCGCCTCGCCCAGCGTAGCCGCGAGCTCGGCCACCCGCGGCATGTCCGGGATTACCACGTCCACCTTGGTCTTGAGGGCCTCCTCGATCTTCTTGCGGCTCAGCCCGCCAGGTTGGCCGAGGCGGTTGAGCACGATCACCGGGCGGCGGATCTGCGCCGGGCCAGCCGGCAGCGCCAGGAACCGCAACGCATCCCGCACCGAGGCCAATGTCGGCTCCATCACCAGCACGCGTTGGTGGGCGAGGTCCAGCAGATCGCGAAACAGCGGGTGCGGCCGGAACGGCACATCGCACACCACGAAATTATAGCGCCGGCTCAACGCGCCCAGCAGCGCCTCGGCAGCGCGCGGGGCATAGTCCGGCTGGTCGGCCAGCTTCATTTCGCCGGCCAGCACGTGCAGGCGGCCGGATACCGGTTGCGCCGAGCGTTCGACGAACAATTCGTCCACCCGCTCCGGGCTTTCGAGCGCCATGCGCAGGCCAGGCCCGGCCGCGCTGTCGAGCAGCATGGCGGCGGTGCCGAGATGCAAGTCAGGGTCAAGCAGCACGGTATGGCGATCGGCCGTGATCCCGAAGTGGTAGGCCAGATTCACCGCCACCGTCGTCGCGCCAACGCCGCCGCGCACGCCGGTGATCGAGACCACCCGGCCGCCCTGGCCGGATTCCAGCACCGGTGCCCGCCCGATGATCAGCGGCGCGAAATGCCGGCCGATCATGTCCCGGCTGACCGGCTTGGTGAGGTATTCGAGGGCGCCGAGCCCGCGTGTCACCTCACGGTAGAAATCGAGGTTGCTCAACTCGCCGATCACCAGCACTCGCACGTCGGGCTCGGTGACGAGCGAAAGATCATGCAGCGCCGACAGCGGCTGATCGACGCCGGCCACGTCGACAATCAGCACTCGGGGCGTGGCGGATTTGCGCAGCGCGTTGATCGCCGCCTTCACGCCACCACGGCGGACATCAAGCTCGCCGAACGCAACTTCGCTCAGGCCCTCGCGCAGTGCCAGTTCGGTGGCGCTGTCCTCGACGAAGGCCACCAGGGCAGGGCGGTCATGCCGACCGGCGGGCGATGTGAGGTCTACCCCGGAGCGCCCGGATGACGTGCTATCGCCGTCTGCCATCAGTTGCTTCCCCCGCCGGCGCTGGCGCCGATGGGCGCAATGCCGCTCAGCGGCAGCGCCTTCACCTTGTCCTTGCGCAACCGGTCAACCGGCGCGGCGGCGGTTTCACCGTCTGCCCCGGTGGTGCCGCGGCCCATCGTCAGGTCACTGGAGCGGGCGATCTGCAACTCGAGATTGGTATCATTCACCATCGAGGGCCGCCACACACCTGCCTTCTTGTAGGGATCCACCAGGTTACACCCCGCCAGCACCAACACGACGCCAACCGCCAGCGTAATTGGCCGGAGGACTAGGTGGCGTTCGTTCGAATGGACGGGCGTGCTGAACGGTTTCATTCCACCACAAATCCTGCCTGGCCAGGAAGGCGCTGCGTAAGCCTACCAAGAGAGCCCTTGCCAACCTGGCGCAACAGCAGCAGGCGCTCAATATCGGTCGGTGGGCGAATGCCGTCGACAGGGGTTTTCAGTGCCGTCGGATCGCTCACCGGGCGGGTGATATATGGGGTGACGATAATCACAAGCTCGGTCTCATTGCGAGTGTAAGCGTCTGAACGGAATAATGCACCTAGGATCGGCAATTCGCCAAGCAATGGTAGCGCGTTGACCGACTGGTCCGTGTTGTCGAGCAGCAGGCCCGCCATGGCGAAGCTCTGGCCGCTGCCCAGCTCGATGGTGGTTTCCGCCCGTCGCACCGACAGCGCCGGGATGGACAGGGCATTGGCGCCGGAGCTGATCTGGATCGCGCCCTGGCTGCTCAACTGGCTGACTTCCGGGCGCACCTTGATGCGAATGCGATCCTCGCTCACCACCGTCGGCACGAAGGCCAGGGCCACGCCGTACTGCTTGAATTCAACCGATATCGTGCCGCCCTGCTGGGCGCTCGGCACCGGGAATTCGCCACCCACCAGGAAGCTTGCCGATTCACCGCTCATCGCGGTGAGGTTGGGCTCGGCCAGCACGCGGATCAGGTTGTCACCGGCCAGGGCGTCGATCAGGCTGTTGATGCCGTTGCCGCGTCTGTCCGAATAGGTTCCCTGGAGTACCGAGGCCGCGCCTGACGCGGCGGCGATGCCGTTGTTGGTCACCAGGCTCATGCCGAGGCGGCCGACATTGCCGATCGCCTGCCAGTTGATGCCCAGGGCGCGGGTGACGGTGCGCGAAATTTCGGCGATGCGCACCCGCAGGCCCACCTGGATCTCGGAGGCAACCCGCATCTGGTTGTCCACCGTCTGGCCCTCGCCGACGTAGGCGGCAGCCGTGCTGGCGGCAATCTGCGCGGCGCCTGGGGTGGCGGCCTTGCCGGTCACCACGAGGCGCTTGGGCTGCACTTCCACCCGGGCATCGGCCAACGGTGTGGCGCGCGAGATCGCCTGACCGGCTTCGAGCGATGCCGCGGCTGACGGGCGAACCGTGATTTCAAGCTGCCGCACCACCATCCCGTTGGCATCGAGCGCGGCCACCGTGGTGCGCCCCACGGCAACGCCGAAGATGAACAGGCTGGTTGGGCTGGCCGGTCGTACCTCGACGATTTTGGGATCGGAGACGAATACGTTTGCAACGGGCGCCGGCAATGTAATCACCCGGCCCACACCGGATTCCACGATCACGTTCGATGTGGTTCCAGGCGCGGCCAGATTTCCGCCCGGCGGCGCGATCGGATCGATCGGCAACGGCCCCGCCGCCTGGACGACACCGCCCGCCGCACTGCAGGTGATGGCTGCCGTGAGTGCGATCCGTTGTAAGATCCTGACGGTCAAATGCACGGCGCCGACCATCAGAATTTATACTCCTGCCCTTCCCCGACCCCGCGCCACACGCGAATGACGCTGGGAAGTGTCTTCAGAACCGGCGCATCGACGGTCAGCGCCGGCGACACGTCACCAGCCCAGGTGATGCCCGACCCGGTGGTGGCCGGATCGGCCATGGTGGTGCCACCCGGGGCATTCGTGCCCGTGGAGGACGGCCCGCCGGCGATCTTGGCTTCATCCTCGGACGTGCGTGCGGCACGCACAACCAGCGACAGCCGTCCCAGGCGGGACGCGACGGAAAGGCGCTCGGCTTGTGGACCTGTCAGTTCAAGAGTCACGGTTGTGGCCGACTTTCCGTCATTCGTTCCGGGGGCCGCACCTTGCACCAACTGCTGGTCGATAGCAATCACGCGTACATTGGCGAGCACGGTTTCCGCGGCCACCCGCCGCGAGGCCGGACGGTTCGGATCGGCCAGTTCATGGGTCAACAAAACATCCACCCGATCGCCCGGCCAGATCAGCCCGGCGGACCCGGTGATCGCATCAACGCCGATGGTGGCCGCGCGCATGCCGGCCGACAGCACCGCCGCGAGGAAGCCGTGGTCGCCCTGGCGCAACAGGTCGCGCGGCAGCAGTGTCTCGCCGGCAACCACCCGGCGGCGGATCATCGCGCCAGTGAGGAAATGGCGGTTGGCCGAGGTGTCAAGCGAGGCACCTTCGGGGATTTTATCGCGCGGAACCGCCAATGTGCCGATATCGTCGGGTTTCAACAGTGATCCCGCCAACAGGTCTCGCCCGGCAACCAGGATGGCTTCCTGCACCACCGGCGGCGGGGCGCCTTCCTTCGATTCAACGGGGGCGGGCGGTTGCATGCTCAACCAGGCAACTGTGCCGAAACCCAGCAGGCCGAGGGACATCATCACAAACACAGTGATACGAAGAAGCATGTTCGTTCAGCCTGCAAAGATGGCAGACAGGGCGCCCGCCGCGATAGCTGATCCATAGGGCAGTGGGGAGCCACGCAGCAAGCGCCAATGCTCGGCGCGCAGCACACGGGCAAGAAAGGCTCGCGGCCCGGGATACGGCCGCACCGCGTGACGGCGGGCGAAATAACGTGCGATCAAGTAGATAAGTGCGACAGCGCCGCCGTAAAGCGTGGTGTCGACGATCATCACGCCAACCGTGGTGGGAGGAACAAACAACGCAGCGGCGGTCAAAAGCTTGACATCGCCGCCACCCATCCAGCCGCGCAGCCAGCATGCCGTGCAAACGGCAAACACGATCGCCCCGAGCAGGAGCGACGAAACCAACTGTCCCTCGAACGCCCGGATGGCGAGACCCAAGACAGCAATCGCGGCGGAGGTGGAGTTCGGAATGGTTCGCGCCGCAATATCATGCATGGCTGCGAACAGCAGTAGCCCCGCACCAATGACGAGAGGCGCCGCATGACCAACCTGGATCGTGAGATCGTTGGACATTGCGAGCGCTCCTGGTGCGTATCATCTATCCTCGCAGAAACTGAGCAGCGTGGCGGATCTCGTGACCGCGCGGCCCAATTTCTGCGTAGGACGTAGTCTGATTAGACGCCGCCGGCCTTCGTGGTCAGGGCGTTGCCGATCGTGCCGTAAGCGGCCGTCAGGCTGTTGCCGAAGCTGGTCGCGGCGGTGATGACGACGCCGCCGATGACGGCCGCGATCAGGCCATATTCAAGGGCGGTCACGCCACGACGGTCACCGGACATCAGCGAGCGCATCTTCTTCATGAAAGCAAACATTTTCAGTCTCCTGGTTGGTGCGTTGAAATCCGTTTCCCGGGTGCCGCCGAGGCTTCGGATGCCCTCCGTGTTTACATCGGGCAAGTGCAATAAACCCCCCCGGGCGTTAAGTCGGCGTTAAGGGTTGCAATTCGTTTTTGCTTTTTCATCAAATTCGCGACAGAGACGGCACATTTCTGGCGGAAACCCTCGCCATCCGCCTGGTCAGCGTTCCGCGAGTGTGGCCGGTTGGCCCATGCGGCGGGGTGCCGGCATCTGGGCGGCTGGAATTGGGCGCGCGGCGGTTCGCCCCGGGGGCTGCGGCGCGGCGGTCCAGACCCGCATGCCCATCGATTGCGCGGCCACCGACCATACCACCGCACCGCCGTGGATCGGTGGCAAACCAGCAGTTATCTGCGGCAAACCGGATGTCTGGGTGACCGCCTGTACGGCCGGTGCCGCGGCCCCGGTCCAACTGGCAAATACCCGGGCGCGATACGCATCGGCCAGCTCGGGCGTCGAGGAGTGATAGGCGCTGATCGCGCCCGGCCAACCGCCCTGGCGCGCCTGTAGTGTCACCAGGAACCGCGCGGCGTAATCCGCGTTCGCCTGTGGGTCGAACGCCTCGGTCAGCGAGGTGAAGGCATCGGGATGGTGCAAAAGATTGATCTGGAAACACCCGACATCGATCGATCGCATGCCCAGGGCGAACAATTGTGCCACCTCGCGCATCGCGGCGGCCTTGCTGGGGAAGATATGATCGCGGCCCTCGGCGTTGATGGACCACGGCCAGGCCAGCACCACGCCGCCGGCGACATCGGAGCGGCCGCTTTCCACCCGCCCGATGGCGGCGAGCAGGCCGACCGGCAGCTTGTAGCGCTGCTCCGCCACGGCGCCGGCGTGCAGACACTCCATCGCCATGGCGAGCGGTGTTTCGACCGCGCTGGGTTGGGCGTGCGCGGCGCGACAACCCAGCATGCTGAACACCAGCGCGAAGGCTGCATGACGTGCGTGGCGGCAGATGCGCGATAGCCGTCCGCTCGCCATGATCCCTCCAGGATGCGCGCGCCGGAACAACCGGCTGGCACGCTTGCCGGAGGCACTGATACGTCAACCGCGCGGCGGGTCAATATCCATCGGTGATCGACGTGCTCAGGCCTTGGGAACCAGCAACTCCGGGTCCATCGAGATGGCATAGCCTTGGCCGCGCACCGACACGATCACGCTGAGCGCGCTGTCGTCGGCGAACAGCTTGCGGCGCAGGCTGAGCACCAGTTGGTCCACCCCGCGATCCTCGGCGTGATAGGGCCGGCGCAGCGCGTGGCTGCACAGCTTCTCGCGGGAGACCGGCTGCGGCGCGGCACCGACCAGAAGTTCCAGCGCCGCGAATTCCGCCGATGTCATGTGCACCGCCGTGCCCGCCGCGTTGGTGGCGGTGCGCCGCCGCAGATCGACCAGCACCGTGCCGAGCAGCACTTCGGCCGGTAGGGCACTCGCGGCGGCCGGCGCGGCCTCGGCAACTGGGGCGGCGGCAACGGGGGCCGGCGCGCCGCGGTTGGACCGGCGATGCACCGCGCGGATCCGCGCCACCAGCTCGCGCAGCGAGGGCACCGGCTTGGTAACGTAGTCATCCGCGCCCAGTTCGATGCTGACCACGCGTTCCACCTCGTCCGACCTTCCGGACACCACGATGATCCCGCAATCCTTGTGATCGGCGAAGCGGCGCACGAGTTGGCTGCCATCGGTGTCGGGGAGCGACAAATCGATCAGCACAACGTCCGGCCGCATGCTCTCCTTCATCTGGATCGCTTCCGCGCCGTCACGCGCCCAGCTGATCTTCAGACCGCTTTTCTCGATGAACCGCTTCAGCGTGGTCGCGACCTCAACGTCGTCTTCCACGATCAGGACCGATGGTTCACGGACCAGATCGAGTACGCTTCGCGGTGAAATACCGTCAATGCTCATTCGAAAAACCTAACATGCGCGTGTACGGGGCGCAATAATGCGGTAATCCGGCTACAAACGGCTGGTTGATTCCGTTGCCGTCATTTTTACAGCGGGCATTGAACTCATTTTCGACTATCCTCCGCCTGTCCGTCGAGGCGCGAACGTACCATACGGGCCAATGCAGCACGCCTGAATGGTTTGAGAAGCAAATTGACCTTGGGGTCCAGCTTCAGTTTGTTGATGTCGATATTCTCAACATAACCCGACATGTAGACCACCGGCAGGCCGGGCAGCAGCCGCAGCGCCTGCGCCGCCACCTCGATGCCATCCATTCCATTGGGCAATAGAACATCGGTGAGCAACAAATCCGGCCGCAGCCCTTCCTCGATGCGCGCCAGTGCCTCCGAACCTTCTGAAACACTGATCACTTCGTAGCCCAGGCCGGTCAGAACATTTCGCGTATATCCGCGCACCATGTCGGAATCCTCGACCACTAGGATGCATTCGCCGGCCATTGCCACCGCCGACTCCGCGATCTGGCCTGCCACCGGCACCGCGGGCGGCATGTGGTGCGCCGGAGTCGCGATGGCCTCGCCGCGCTGTTCGACCAGCGCCGGCAGGTACAGCCGCACTGTCGCACCGCGCCCCTCGTCGCTCACCACGCGCACATGGCCACCGGATTGAGTGATGAAGCCATAGACCATCGCAAGGCCCAGCCCGATGCCGCGGCCGGAGATCTTGGTGGTGAAGAACGGCTCGAACACCTTGCTCAGCACATCCCGCGTGATGCCGGTGCCGTTGTCGGACACCGAGATCACCACGTAGTTGCCCGGCCGCAATTCGCCGAACAAGTCGCTCTCCACCTTGCGCAGCGTGATGTTGGCGCCCTCGATGAGGATCAGCCCGCCGCGCCCGGCCGGAATGGCGTCCCGCGCATTTTCGGCGATCTTGACGATGGCGTGTTCCAACTGCGTCGGGTCCACCCGCACCCGCCACAACGACGGCGGGCAGCGGATCTCGATGGTGCCCACCGCGCCCAGGGTGCGCCGCAGCAGCGCCTCGAGCCCGGTGACGAGGCGCGATACATCGACATCGCTAGGCGACAGCGGCTGCCGGCGGGCGAAGGCGAGCATCTGGTGGGTGCGTTCGGCGGCACTTTGCGCGGCCTTGCGGATCTGCTCGTGCATCTCCCGCACCTCGCCGTTCTCGGGCAACTCAAGATCGAGCATCTCGATGTTGCCGAGGATCACGGTCAGCAGATTGTTGAAATCATGCGCGATCCGCCCGGTCAGCCGCCCGATCGCCTCCATTTTGGCGGCCTCGTGCAGCTTGTCGTCGGCGGCCACCTGGCGGCTGATGTCCTGCAGATAGATCGCGATGCCGGTGGGCCGCGGATGCACCGTTACCATCAGCCAGGTTTCGGTGCGCAGCCAGCGCATCTCGAAGTCGCACGCATGCCGTCCGGCCACCGCGCGGCGGCTTTCGGTCTCGAAAATGGTGCCGGCGAGTTCGGGGAACACATCCCAGATCGAACTGCCGCGCACATCCTCGGCGTATTCGCCGAACAGGCGGTCGGCGTTGCGATTGGTGCTGACGATGCGCCACTCGGTATCGAGCGTCAGCATGGCGTCCGGCATTTCGAGCAGCAGGTTGACCGCGGCCAGCCGGTGCTCCTCGGAAATGGCGTTCATTTCCTGCATGGCGGCCTCGATATCGGCCAGGCGGCCCGAGGTATCCAGCTGGATGGCGTTGATCCGCGACAGGATGGTCAGGATCGTCAGGTCCGCAGCCGTCAGTCCCGCGCCGTTCGTGGTGCGCAGCACGTGCGGCCCAAGGCGCACGCTGGTGGCACGCGGCAGGGTCAATTCCGGCGCACGGCTGTGTTCGGCCACCCGCGCTTCTTCGGCGGTGCCGGCCGGCAGCAGGTCGCAGCCGGTGAGCGTGCAGGCTTCCTCGGCCACCCGCAATGTCATCGCCGCATGGTCGAACCAGCTGTGCATGTCCAGCGTGAGGGTGGCGATGCGCTCCAGCCGGTCACGTTCGCGCCGCTCGCTCGACCGTACCGCCAGCACCGCCAGGGCGATGAAAAACAACACGATACTGGTCGAGCTGATCACCAGCATCGCCCGTGCTTCCCACGAGGCCAGCACGTCCTCGGGTGGAATGCTGAGTGCGACCACGGCGCCGAATGGCCCGTCGACCCGGCGGGTCTCGGTCACCGCGCCGGTATCGGGATCGAGCCCGCCGGCGCGCACCACCGCATCCCAGTTTGGCAGCGGTGCCGGCGGTGCTGCAGGGTTCACGGTGACGATTTGCCCCGCGGTGACTAGCGCCAGCGGGTGGGCGCCTTCGTCCAGCAGGATCACCGCGCCGTGGCCGCCCACGCTGAGATCGGTGAATTGCCCGCCCAGCAGATCGGTCGCGATCACCGTCAGCGCGGTTCCGGCCACCGTGTCGCGGCGAAATCCGTGCGCCACGCAGAGGCCGCGCAACGTTCCGCCGCCGGGCTGCGCCACGCTGACGCCATGTATCAGCACCTGGTCCGGATCGGGCTGGCCGTCCAGCAGGCAGGCGGGAACGATGGTGTTGCCCCGGGTGGCCGCACTGGCCGAACCCGCGAGCACCGCGCCGCTGCTGTCCACCAGGTAGAGCGCCAGCAGACGGGGTTCGGCGCGCCGGCGCTCATTCACCGCCTCATCGATGCGGTTGCGCGCGGCCTCGCTCAATGGGGCCGGTGCGGCGACATCCTCCACCGCGCGCAGGGTGGTTTCCACGCGGGCGAACAAATCGGCCACCCGCTGGCGCGCGATATCCGCCGCGCCCTTCACCATCACCGCGGCCTGCTGCTGCGCGCGGGCGCGATCCAGCACCAGCGAGCCGAAGGTGATGCCGATGGAGGCGAAGCCGACCACGGCAGCGAGTACATAGATCGGGCCGCTCGACGATGTGGACGAGCGGCCGCTATGGAGTAGGAGTTTGATCCGGCGCAGAAAACTCAAGCCGTCGCCTCCCGTTCGCGTCACTGCGCCAGGGCTGCGAGGGGGCGACTCTCTGCCAACAGCTTGCCCCCGATCCGGTTTGGAACGGCTAGTGGCCGATCGTGGCGGTCAGATGGCGAGCGACAGAGCCGGTGCCCGAGCGGCGGCGCGGGCGGGAACCCCTTCGGAACCCTCGTCAAGATCACGCATGATGTAGCCGTGTCCGCGCATCGTGTCGATCAGGTTACCGTAGCCCCAGCCGGCCAGCTTCTTGCGCAGGTTGCAGACGAACACATCGATCACGCGGGTTTCGGGGCCATCGAGGCCATTGTACAGGTGATCGAGAAAGGTCTGCTTGGGAATGACGCGGCCCTTGCGGAGCGCCATCAGTTCGAGGATCGCATATTCCTTGCGGGTAACCGGCATCAGCTGGTCATTGATGCGCACCTCGCGGCTCGCCATGTCCATGTGCAGCGGCCCGACGCTCAGCACCGAGCGGGCGAAGCCGTTGCGGCGGCGCACGATGGCTTCGACGCGGGCGAGGAGTTCGTCATCGTCGATCGGCTTGGTCAGCACATCGTCGGCCCCGGCGCGGAGCACCTGGGCGCGCAGGGCGCCGTTGGCGAAATCGCCGACCATCAGGACCGGTGCGCTGAACCCCTGGGCGCGGAAGCGGCGCAGCGCATCGCTGCCCTCGCCATCGGCCAGCGAGCGATCCAGCACGATCAGGTCATACTCGTAGGTTTGCAGGAACATCAGCGCATCTCGTCCGGTGCGCACGTGATCGATCACGCCGCCACCGCTCTCAAGCAGGCGGGACATCGTCTTGGCTTCGGCTGTGTGACCCTGGGCGAGAAGGATACGCATTTTTGATACGCCTTGTGGCTGTGATCCGCGTCACATTCAGATGCACATAATGAGACGATAAAATGAAGTTTGAAACTGTCAATTTTTGTCGCGTTGGTCGTGTCCCCGTCCGTGGTGTAGGAGCGGGCTCGTGAGCAGCGTTGGCTGCGGTGTCAGTCTGCCAAATTCGGCAAGCTGACGATAGGATGATCGCTCATCGGGGCGATTGTTTCCAGTGTCATGTATCGCGCCCTCTGGACTGCCCATTCGTCGTTCTGCTCCAGGAGCAGTGCGCCGATGAGGCGGATGACGGCTGCTTCGTTGGGAAAGATGCCGACGACGTCGCTGCGGCGTTTGATTTCACCGTTGAGCCGCTCGAGGGGGTTGGTCGAGTGGATCTTGGCGCGATGCTGGGCGGGGAAC
>CAIMWH010000251.1 GCA_903845065.1 uncultured Rhodospirillales bacterium
CGGGCAGGAAGTGCATCTCGATCTTGAGCAGCCCGTCGCCCTGGCAGGCCTCGCAGCGGCCGCCCTTCACGTTGAAGGAGAAGCGGCCGGATTTGTAGCCGCGCGCCTTGCTGTCCGGCAGTTCGGCGAACCAGTCGCGGATGGGGGCGAACAGGTCGGTGTAGGTGGCCGGGTTGGAGCGCGGGGTGCGGCCGATCGGGGACTGGTCGATGTCGATGATCTTGTCGAGCAGGTCGAGCCCGTCGATGCGGGTGTGCGGCGCCGGCACCTCGCCCGAGCCCATCAGGCGTCGGGAGGCGGCCTTGTAGAGCGTGTCCACCACCAGGGTGGACTTGCCGCCGCCCGATACGCCGGTGATGCAGGTGAAGGTGCCCAACGGGAACGTCGCGTTGACGTCCTTGAGGTTGTTGCCGCTGGCCCCCACCACCTTCAGCACGCGGTCCTTTTGCATGGGCCGGCGCAGCGGCGGAATGGGGATGGACTTGCGGCCGGAGAGATAATCCCCGGTGATGGAGTTGACGTTGGCGATCACTTCCTCGGGCGTGCCCTCGGCGATGACGTGGCCGCCGAGCAGGCCTGCGGCCGGCCCCATGTCGATCACATAGTCCGCCGCGCGAATGGCATCCTCGTCATGCTCCACCACCAGTACGGTGTTGCCGAGGGATTTCAACCGCCTGAGGGTGACCAGGAGCCGCTCGTTGTCGCGCTGGTGCAGGCCGATGGAGGGTTCGTCCAGCACATACAGCACGCCGGTGAGGCCGGAGCCGATTTGCGAGGCCAGGCGGATGCGCTGGCTCTCGCCGCCGGAAAGGGTGGCGGAGCCGCGCGCAAGGGTGAGGTAGTCGAGCCCCACATCGACCAGGAACTGCAAGCGGTCGAGGATTTCGCGCAGGATGCGCCGGGCGATTTCGGCGCGCTGCGGCGTGAGGGTGTCCAGCACGGTGGCGAACCACACCAGCGCATCGCGGATCGAGAGGTCCGATGCAGCGGCGATGTGCTTGCCGGCGATCTTCACCGCCAGCGCCTCGGGCCGCAGCCTGGCGCCAGCACAGACCGCGCAGGGCTTCTCGGCCTGGTAGCGGCTCATTTCCTCGCGCACCCAGGCGGAATCGGTCTCGCGCCAGCGGCGGTCGAGGTTCTTCACCACGCCCTCGAACGGCTTCTTCACCGTGTATTCGCGCACCCCGTCCTTGTAGGTGAAATCGACCGGCACATCCCCGGTGCCGTGCAGGATGGCGTTGCGGGCGGCCTCCGGGAGGTCCTGCCACGGCGTGCTGGTGCGCACCTTGTAGTGCCGCGCGAGGGATTGGAGGGTCTGGTCGTAGTACGGGCTTTGCGACCCGGTCCACGGCGCCACCACCCCATCGGCCAGCGAGCGGCGCTCGTCGGGGATGATGAGATGCGGGTCGAAGAAGTTCTCGTGGCCCAGCCCGTCGCAGGCCGGGCAGGCGCCGTGCGGGGAGTTGAAGCTGAACAGGCGGGGCTCGATCTCCTCGATGGAGAAACCGCTGACCGGGCAGGAGAAGCGCGAGGAGAACACCGCACGCTCCCCGCTGTCGGCGTTCTCGGCGTAGACGATGCCGTCGGATAGTGCGAGCGCGGTCTCGAAGCTGTCGGCCAAGCGTTGCGCCATGCCCTCGCGGACCACCACGCGGTCCACCACCGCCTCGATCTCGTGCTTGATCTTGCGGTTGAGCGCCGGCACTTCGCCGATTTCATAGAGCGTGCCGTCCACCTTCACCCGCGTGTAGCCGCGCCGCTGCAACTCGGCGAGTTCCTTGCGGTATTCGCCCTTGCGATCGCGCACCACGGGGGCGAGCAGCAGCAGGCGGGTGCCCTCCGGCATCGCCAGCACGCGATCCACCATCTGGCTCACCGACTGCGCCTCGATCGGCAGGCCGGTGGCGGGCGAATAGGGGATGCCGGCGCGTGCCCACAGCAGGCGCATGTAGTCGGCGATCTCGGTGACGGTGCCGACGGTGGAGCGCGGATTGCGGCTGGTGGTTTTCTGCTCGATGGAAATCGCCGGCGACAGGCCCTCGATGGCGTCCACATCGGGTTTGCCCATCAATTCAAGGAACTGCCGCGCATAGGCGCTGAGGCTCTCGACGTAGCGGCGCTGGCCCTCGGCATAGATGGTATCGAAGGCGAGCGAGGATTTGCCCGAGCCGGACAGCCCGGTGATCACCACCAGCGAATCGCGCGGAATCGCCACGTCGATGTTCTTGAGGTTGTGTTCGCGCGCCCCGCGCACGGTGATGAAGCCGGCCATAGCTGCTATCCTTGCGGCGACGCCCGGGCGGGAATCGGCGTTGTGTTCTCTTGATGTTCCCCTTATATGGCGCCGGTAGGGTCGGTTGGGAAGCCCATCAGCGCGGGGAAGAACGGCGGACCCGAATTTATGCTTCTTTTTTGATCAACCAGCCGGAAAACCTCGCCGCCCTGGTGCGGTGCGGCGCCGCTCTGGTCGGGAACGCCGGCGCAGGGTATGATGTGACACGCCCGCTACGGGCTGATGAACGGGAAGAGAGCGCATGGCCGGTTCGGTCAACAAAGTGATTCTGGTCGGCAATGTCGGCAAGGACCCCGAGGTCCGTTCGAGCCAGGACGGCAGCAAGATCGTGAACTTCTCGCTGGCCACCAGCGAGACGTGGAACGACCGCGCGTCCGGCGAGCGCAAGGAACGCACCGAATGGCACCGCATCGTGGTCTTCAATGACCGGATCGGGGACGTGGTGGAGAAATATGTCCGCAAGGGCAGCAAGGTCTACGTGGAAGGCGCGTTGCAGACGCGCAAATGGACGGACCAGTCCGGCCAGGAGAAATACACCACCGAGGTGGTGATCGGCCGCTTTAAGGGCGAGCTCACCTTGCTCGACAGCCGCGGCGGTGGCGAAGGCGGCAGCGAGGGCGGTGGTGGTGGCTACGCCCGCGGCGGTGAAGGTGGCGGTGGTGGCGGCGGTGGATACCAGCCGCGCGAACGCGCCGCTCCGCAGCAGCGCTCCGGTGGCGCGCCGAGTGGTGGCGCGCGTCCGTCATGGGATGCCCCCAAGGGCGGCAGCCATGACCTTGACGACGAAATCCCGTTCTAGGCCCGGGCTCCGGCGCTGATTTCCTTAAACATATCGACTGAATCGAGCCTGACTTGAGCGATACGCCGCCCGACGATCCCGCCATCGGTTCTGGCCTCCCGCCTGACCGGGGGCCGAATGACCACGAACCGGTGCTGCTCGAAGAGGAGATGCGTCGCTCCTACCTCGACTACGCCATGTCGGTCATCGTCAGCCGCGCGCTGCCCGATGCCCGCGATGGCCTGAAGCCGGTGCATCGCCGCATCCTGCATGCGATGAACGAGGGCGGCTACACGCCGGACAAACCCTATCGCAAGTCGGCCAAGATGGTCGGCGAAGTGATGGGCAACTTCCATCCCCATGGCGACTCGGCGATCTATGACGCGCTCGTGCGCATGGCGCAGACCTTCTCCATGCGGGTGAAGCTGATCGACGGGCAGGGCAATTTCGGCTCGGTTGACGGCGATCCGCCGGCGGCGATGCGCTACACCGAGGCCCGCCTGTCCAAGGCCGCCATGCATCTCCTCGGCGATATCGACCGCGATACCGTCGATTTTATGCCGACCTACGACGAAAGCGCGCTCGAACCACGCGTGCTGCCGGCGATGTTCCCCAATCTGCTGATCAACGGCGCCGGCGGCATCGCGGTCGGCATGGCGACCAATATTCCGACCCATAATCCGGGCGAGATCATCGACGCCACGCTCGCCATCATCGAGAATCCGGCGATTTCGCTCGAAGACCTGATGAAGATCGTCCCCGGCCCGGATTTCCCCACCGGCGGCCTCATCATGGGGCGCTCGGGCATCCGCAGCGCCTTCGAGACCGGCCGCGGCTCCATCGTGCTGCGCGCGCGCACCGAGATCGAGGAGATCCGCAAGGACCGCTACGCCATCATCGTCAGCGAAATCCCCTACCAGGTGAACAAGTCCACCTTGCTCGAACGCATCGCCGAACTGGTGCGCGCCAAGCAGGTGGAGGGCATCAGTGACCTGCGCGACGAGTCCGACCGCTCCGGCATGCGCATCGTCATCGAGCTCAAGCGCGATGCCACGCCCGAGGTGGTGCTGAACCATTTGTTCCGCTTCACCCAGTTGCAGATCAGCTTCGGCGTGAATTCCCTGGCCCTCGATGGCGGCAAGCCGCGCATGATGGGCCTGAAGGATGCGCTGGAGGTGTTCATCCGCTTCCGCGAGGAAGTCATCCTCCGCCGCGCCCGGCATGACCTGCGCAAGGCCCGCGAACGCGCCCATTTGTTGGTCGGCCTCGGCATCGCTGTGGCGAATATCGACGAGGTCATCAGCCTCATCCGCTCCAGCCCCGATGCCGCCACCGCGCGCGTCTCGCTCATGGCGCGGGCCTGGCCGGCGGCCGACGTGCGCCCGCTGCTCGAACTCATCGAGGACGAGCGCAACCAGATCGACGAAAACGGCGCCGTGTTCCTCACCGAGGAACAGGCCCGCGGCATCCTCGAACTGCGCCTGCAGCGCCTCACAGGCCTGGAGCGCGAGAAGATCAGCGGCGAAATGGGCGAAGTCGCCGCCCGCATCGCCGACCTGCTTGACGTCATCGCCTCGCGCCCGCGCCGCCTCGAAGTGATGCAGACCGAACTGCGCGACGTGCGGGTGGACATCGCCCATCCGCGCATGACCGATATCGTCGAAGGCGCCGCCGACCAGGACGACGAAAGCCTGATCGAACCCGGCCAGATGGTGGTCACCATCACGCGCGACGGCTTCATCAAGCGCACCCCGCTCGAGACCTTCCGCCAGCAGAACCGCGGCGGCCGCGGCCGTTCGGCGGCCAGCACGCGCGGAGATGACATCGTCACCCGCAGCTTCAACGGCCATACCCACCAATGGGTGCTGTTCTTCTCATCCGGCGGCAAGGCCTACCGCGAGAAGGTGTGGAAACTGCCAGAGGGCGGGCCGACCGGGAAGGGCAGGGCGCTCATCAACCTCCTGCCAGACCTTGGTGGAGACACCATCACCGCCGTGCTGCCGCTGCCGATCGACGAGACCATGTGGGAGAACCTGCATCTCGTCTTCGCCACCTCCAGCGGCAATGTGCGGCGCAACCGGCTGTCCGATTTCCGCAATGTGCGTTCCTCCGGCCTGATCGCCATGAAGCTCGACGAGGGCGATCGGCTGGTTGGCGTCGCCACCCTGCGCGAGGGTGACGACATTCAGCTTGCCACCCGCCTCGGCCGCTGCATCCGCTTCCAGGCCACCGATGACGTGGTGCGCGTGTTTGCCGGCCGCGACAGTTCCGGTGTGCGCGGCATCAAGCTCGCCGAGGGCAAGAAGCCCGACGAGGTGATCAGCCTGTCCGTGCTGCGGCACGTCGAGGCCACGATGGGCGAGCGCGCGGCCTATCTCAAGCGCGCCAACGCCCGCCGCCGCAATGGCGACGAGGATGAGGCTGCCGAGGCTGCGCCGATCGAACTGGAAGAGAACGGCGAGGAAATCGCCGACCTGTCGGACGACCGCTTCACCGAACTGGCCGATGCCGAGGAGTTCCTCCTCACCGTCACCGATATCGGCTTCGGCAAGCGCAGCAGCGCCTACGAATACCGCGTCACCGGCCGTGGCGGCCAGGGCATCAGCAACATCACGCTGACGCCCCGCACCGGTGCGGCCGTTGCGGCCGCCTTCCCGGTGCGGCCCGGCGATGACGTGATGCTGGTCACCGATGCGGGCCGCCTGATCCGCGTGCCGGCCGATCAGGTGCGGATCACCGGCCGCTCGGCACAGGGCGTCACCCTGTTCCGTGTCGACTCGGGCGAGCGCGTCACCGCGGTCTTCCCGGTGATGGAAGATGACACCAACGACGAGGGAACTCCGCCGGAGAGCGGGGTCCAAGAGGGAGACGCCGGCAATGGCTGACAGGCTGCGCAAGGGGCTCTACCCGGGCACCTTCGATCCGATCCATAACGGACACATCGACATCATCAGCCGCGCTGCCCGGCTGATGGACCATCTGGTGATCGGTGTGGCGATGAATATCGGCAAGGGACCGCTGTTCCCGCTGGAGGAGCGCGTGGCGCTGGTGGAGGAGGAATGCGCCGCCATTTCGGCCCGGACCGGTGCCTCCATCGAGGTGCTGCCGTTCGACACCCTGCTGATGACCTTCGCCAAGCGCGTCGGCGCCACGATGATCATCCGCGGCCTGCGCGCGGTGTCCGACTTTGACTTCGAATTCCAGATGGCCGGCATGAACGCCCGCCTCGATCCAACGGTGGAAACCGTGTTCCTGCCCGCCAGCGAGCGCCAACATTTCATCTCCTCCCGCTTCGTGAAGGAGATTGCGATGCTCGGCGGCGACATTACCTCTTTCGTCACTCCCCTGACCTACGCCCGCGTGATGGCGCGGGTCTCGCAAGCCTGAATTTCCCGCGGAGCCCCGCCCATGCATCGCCGCGCCCTTCTCGCTACAATGATCGCAACCCCCCTGACTGGAATGACCATGAGCGCTGACGCCGCTACCCTCGATCCCGAGAACACCCTCTATCTCGAGCTGAAGGACG
Source organism: uncultured Rhodospirillales bacterium (assembly GCA_903845065.1). Classification (GTDB taxonomy): domain Bacteria; phylum Pseudomonadota; class Alphaproteobacteria; order Acetobacterales; family Acetobacteraceae; genus CAIYPH01. The sequence continues at coordinate 6,598 of CAIMWH010000251.1, forward strand.
GCCGCGTCGTCATCCAGCTTTTCCCCGATGTCGCCCCCAAGCACGTCGCCCGCATCAAGGAACTCACCCGCGCGAAGTTCTATGACGGCATCGTGTTCCATCGCGTCATCGAAGGCTTCATGGCTCAGGGCGGCGACCCGACGGGCACCGGCACCGGCGGCAGCAAGCTCGGCCACGTGCCGGCCGAATTCAACCGCTCCAAGCACTTCCTGCGCGGCACCGTGGGCGCCGCCCGCTCGCAGGACCCGGACAGCGCGGACAGCCAGTTCTTCATCATGTTCGCACCGGCCACCCACCTCGATGGCCAGTACACCATTTGGGGCCAGGTGGTCTCGGGCATGGAGTTCGTCGACAAGATCAAGCGCGGCAGCGGCGGCGGCGGCACCGTCTCCAACCCCGACAAGATCATCACCATGCGCGTGGCCGCCGACGTCAAGGAGTGAACAGACCAGCCGCCCGCGCGTGACGTATTGACCGCGCGGGCGGTATGTCGTTCAAGGCGGTTCCCTGACGCTTCGGCGTTGGGGAACGCACGTCAAGGCAATTGCGTCGAGCCCGTAGCTCAGCTGGTAGAGCACGAGACTTTTAATCTTGGGGCCTCGGGTTCGAATCCCGACGGGCTCACCAATCTTCCCAAGGACTTATACCAACCGGCATAATTTTTGACTCATGAGGGATTCCCGACGCGGGGCCTAATGTGATTCACGATGGCGAGCATCAGGACGTTCGCCATGGCCGCAGCCCTTGCCCTCCGCCCCGACTTCACTGCCGCTGATCTTCGGCTCCATGCC
>CAIMWH010000252.1 GCA_903845065.1 uncultured Rhodospirillales bacterium
AGCAGCCCTCGCGTTCCGCTGTCGCGGCCGCCGTGGCCCTCGGCGAAGTGCATGCGCTGGTGGCCGGCGTCGGTCTCGATGCCGCTGCCGCCGCCGCCGCCAAGCTGCCCGGCGTCTCCAAGGTGCTGGTGGCCGATGCCGCCGAGTACGCGCACCTGATGGCCGAGCCGATGGCCGCGCTCCTGGTGGCCCTCGCGCCTAGCTACAGCCACATGCTTGCCGCCACCACCGCGGTGGGCAAGAACATCATGCCGCGCGTCGCCGCCCTGCTGGACAGCCAGCCGATCAGCGACATCGCCGGCGTGGTCGACGCCGACACCTTCGTGCGCCCGATATATGCCGGCAACGCGCTCGCCACCGTGAAGTCCTCGGACGCGAAGAAGGTCATCACCGTGCGCGCCGCCAGCTTCGATCCGGTGGCCGCCGAAGGCGGTTCCGCCGCCATCGAGGCGATCGCCGCCATCGGTGCCCCCTCGATCTCGACGTTCATCTCGGCCGAACTCTCCAAGTCCGAGCGTCCGGAACTCACCGCCGCGCGCGTGGTGATCTCGGGCGGGCGCGGCATGCAGAACGGCGACAACTTCAAGCTGCTCGAACCCATCGCCGACAAGCTGGGTGCCGCTGTCGGTGCGTCCCGCGCCGCGGTCGATGCCGGGTTCGTGCCGAATGACTACCAGGTCGGCCAGACCGGCAAGATCGTCGCGCCGGACCTTTATGTCGCGGTCGGCATCTCGGGTGCCATCCAGCATCTGGCCGGCATGAAGGACAGCAAGGTGATCGTCGCCATCAACAAGGACGAGGAGGCGCCGATCTTCCAGGTGGCCGACTATGGCCTGGTGGCGGACCTGTTCGTCGCATTGCCTGAACTCGCCGCCGAGTTGGAGCGGGGCTGAATGAAAATGGATACCGCGGTCTCCCCCGCCAGCACGGACGCCCTTCTCGCCGCCCCCGCCATCGCCAGCGTTGGCGTGGTGGGTGCCGGCCAGATGGGCAGCGGCATCGCCCATGTCTGTGCCCTGGCCGGCCTGACGGTCGTCCTCCTCGATGTGAAGGCGGACGCGCTGGAAAAGGCCATGGCCCTGATGGGCCGCAACATGGACCGCCAGATCGGCCGCAACCTGATCACCCCCGTCGAAAAGGCGGAGGCGCTCGGGCGCATCACCACCGCGACCGACTATGCCGCCTTCGGCGAGAGTGACCTCGTGATCGAGGCCGCCACCGAGAAGGAAGACGTCAAGCGGGCCATCTACAAGGTGCTCACGCCGCACCTCAAGCCGTCCTGCATGGTGGCCTCCAACACCTCCTCGATCTCGATCACCCGCCTCGGTGCCAGCACCGATCGGGCCGAGAAGTTCATCGGCATGCACTTCATGAACCCGGTGCCGGTGATGAAGCTGGTGGAGGTGATCCGTGGCATCGCGACCGACGAGCCGACGTTCCAGGCGGTGCAGGCGCTGTCGGCCCGACTGGGCAAGATCACCGCCGTGTCGGAGGATTTCCCCGCCTTCATCGTCAACCGCATCCTGGTGCCGATGATCAACGAGGCCGTCTACACCCTGTACGAGGGCGTGGGCTCGGTTTCCGCCATCGACAGTGCCATGCGGCTGGGCGCCAACCACCCGATGGGCCCGCTCGAACTGGCCGATTTCATCGGGCTCGATACCTGCCTGTCCATCATGCAGGTGCTGCACGAGGGCCTGTCGGACAGCAAGTACCGGCCCTGCCCGCTGCTGGTGAAATACGTCGAGGCCGGCTGGCTCGGCCGCAAGACCAACCGGGGCTTCTACGACTACACGCAAACCCCGCCGCGCCCCACCCGATGAGCAGCAACCGGCGGTGGGCGTGATGGACCGGCAGGAAATCCTCGACCGCGTGCGCACGGTGGCGGCGGAATGCTTCGCCTGCCGCCCCGAGCAGATCAACGAGGCCACCGTGGCAGCCGATGTCGAACGCTGGGATTCGCTGCGTCATCTGGTGTTCGTCAGCAGCCTGGAGCAGGAGTTCAGCGTCGAGTTCGACATGGACGCCATCGCCGGGCTGACCGATATCGGCGAACTGCTCGGCCTCATCGCGGCCCTGTCTGCATGACGCGACCGCTGATCGTCGGCGCCGGAACCTGCGTGATGCAGGCGGTGATCGGCCATCTCGGAACCATCCCCGGCCTGAAAGACCGCGTCGACCTGGTGCTCTCCCAGGTCGGCGCCGGCGGCCGCCCGGCGCTGGATGCCGAACTGCTGGCACGCTGCTCGGTGCTGATCGAGGAATCGACCCCCTGGCGCGGCGCCGGCACCCTGGACGCTGCCGAGCGGGAGGCGCTGCCCGCCACCTGCGCGATGATCTCCATCCCGTCGCTGCACTTCAACTCGCTGTGGCCGCTGATGGTGGAGGACCCACGCAACCGGCCCGACCCCGGCGCGCCGTTCGGCCGCCTGCCCTTCGGCATGGGGGATCGCCAGGGGCTGAAGATCGTGCAGACCGTGAGCGATCCGGCTGCCCGCCGCGTTGCATACGATAGCGCCGATATCACCAAGCTGGTGAACATCGGCCGCTACCATGAGTTGGAGACCCGCAGCTTCTTCGCCCGCGAACAGGGCTGTGACGTGCGGGTGGCCGCCTACGTGATGACGGAGTTCCGCCGCCGGCGGCTGTTCTACACCCACGCCCACCCCACCGGGGACCTGCTGGCCTTCATGCTGGCGCAGCTTTTCGCCATCCCGGCGCTGCGCGACCTCATCAAGCTGCCATACGACCAACTGGTGCGCGGCGCGGCCGAATGGGGCCGGACCAGCGGCGTGTTCGCCGGCGAGGATGCCCCGATCCACCCTGTCGTGGCCAAGCATTTCGGCCTCGAGTGGTGGCGGGCCGACCTGACCTATCGCTGGCTCGGCAAGACCAAGACCTTCGACGAGTGGATCAACTTCTACCTGACCTTCGATCCCGACCATCCCGAGGCGCCACCGCCCCCTGCCCTCCCGGCACCAGTCGCCACGCTTGAACCGCCGCGCGAAATTCTGCCGCGCGATATACCGGTTGGCCCGTTCCTCGGCACCCTGGTGCGGGGCAATGAGAGCGCCAACCCGCTGCTGCTGTCCGGCAGCACGCGCGTCACCCGGCCGGTTCCCTTCGCAAGTGGCGCGTTTGACCTCGCGCTGTCCCCGTACGGGCAGTTCTTCTCCAATCCGCAGGAGACCACCTACGAGCCGGGCGAGACGCTGGTTGCCTGCCTGCGCGATGCCACCGTGATCGGCGATGACGGCCTGGTGGTGCATGACGGGCGCATCGTGGCGGACACGTTCCGCAATTTCCGCCACGGCGCCGCCTCGCCGATGGTGGCAACGCCCGGGCCGCGCTCCATCACCCTGCACCCCGGCATGCCGGCCACCACCCGCCGCCTGAGCGGGCCGCATTTCTGTGGTGTCGCCGGGCTGTGGCATGACTATGGCCACTGGATTTTCGGCATGCTGCCGCGCCTCGCCGCCTACCTGCAGCGCCGCGCGCAGGTGCCCGGGCTGCGGCTGATCCTGCCGCGCCTGCCCGCCACCGGGTTCCAGGCCGAAACCCTCGACCTGCTCGGCATCACGCCCGATTGCATCGAGATCGTTGCCCCCACCGAGCGCCTGCTGTGCGACGAACTGCACATGACCACCGCGTTTGACCTGTGGCGCGTCTCGCCGTTCGGCCGCATCGCCGCCGAGCGCCTGGTGTCCGCCTGGGCGGCCGAGGGGGGTATCGAGGCCGGGCTGCCGCGCCTGCATATCCCGGCCGCCACGCCCGCCGGCCGCCAGCCGCGCCAGGACCCGCTGTTTTCCGCCGCCCTGGCGATCCGCGGCTTCCGCACCGTCGAACTCGATGGCATTAGCCTGCGCCGGCAGATCGCCCTCATGCGCGGCGCCCGTTTCCTCGTCGTCGAGGGCGGCCCGACGTCGGCCAGCGTGTTCTTCGCGCCCAGCCACTGCCGGGTGCTGGAGATCTTCGATCCGCGCAATGTGCAGCCCATGGTGTGGTCGGCCGCGGCGGTCAGCGGCCTGCAATACGGCTATCAGGTTGGTGCGCTCGAGCGGCCCGGCGGCGATAATTTCGTGGTCGGCACCCAGATGGTGAGCTGGACGCTCGATCGCATGCTGCTCGACATCGCCCCGCCGCAGCCTGCCGCGGCACATGCCTTCCGGGCCTGAGCGCTACGACGCACCGCCGAGCCGACTGCGTGACATGCCGCGCATCGCGGTGCGCGGGCGCCTGGTGCGGCCGCGGGCCGGGATCAACCATGTGCTGGCCTATGGGCAGTCGCTGTCGAGCGGTTGGGATGGCTGGCCGCCGCTGTCGCTGACGCCTGAGCCGGGGCTGCTGATGCTGGGCGGCTCGGTTCGTCCCGGCGCGGAATCCGGCCCCGACTGGCAACCGGTGGGCGATGCGCGGTTCCAGCCCCTCGCCGCCACCTTGCAGGATCCCGCCTCCGGCCGCCTGCTCGATCCCGCCACGCCGGGGCTACTTGGCCAGATGATGGGCGAAACCCCGCTCGAAACCGCCCTCGCCGAATGGCGCCACCGCGCCGCCATGCCGGGGGAGATGCAGTTGCTCGCCAGCAGTTGCGGCGTCGGCGCCCGCACCATCGAGGCTTTGGCGGAGGGCGCGACACCGCCGCTGTTCAACCGCCTTGCCACCTGCACCAGCCTTGCGCGGGGCATCGCCACGGCGCGGGGCCTGGCCTACCAGCCTTGCGCGCTGCTCTTCCTCCAGGGCGAACACAACAGCCTCGGCCTCGCCGGCGGCACCGCCGATCGCGCCACCTACCTCGCCCACCTGCTGCGCCTGCACGATACGGTGCAGGCGCGCTTCGGCGGGCGGGACGGACCGATCGCGCTGTTCCTGCACCAGTCCGGCGGGGACTATGCTTCGGACAGCCAGGCCATCGCGCAGGCGCAACTCGATGCAGCACTGCTGGTGCCGAGCATCTACCTCGCCGCCCCGGTGTATCCGCTGCCGGCGCGCGGCGGACATCTCGATCCCAACGGATACCGCTGGCTGGGCGCCCAGTTCGCCAAGGTGATGCACCGCGTGCTGACGCTGGGGGCTGATTTCAAGCCGCTCCACCCGGTTCGCAGCTTCGTCTGCGGCACGCAGGTGAACGTCGATTTCCATGTGCCGCAGCCGCCGCTGGTGTTCGGCCGGCCGTTCGGCGGGCGCGAACGCATCGCGGTGCCGGATCGCGGTTTCGCGGTGCGGGACGTCGACGGCGCGGTGCCGTTGCGCGGGGTGGAGATCAATGGGCCGAGCAGCCTACGAATCACCCTCGCCCGCCCCCCGCGTGGCGCCGCCACGCTGCACTACGCCGGGCAGTCCCATCACGGCGGGCGCGGCGCGCTGCATGACAGCGACCCTGCCCGCGCCCGCGCCCGCTTCGCCGCCCTGCCCGACTGCCCCGCCGATGACCTTGCGGGCCGGCCATATCCGCTGGCGAACTGGTGCGTCGCCTTCAATCGGCCGCTGGACTGATTGCCCGAGCCGGCTGCGCTGGGGTAGTCTGCGGCGGTGACATCGACGGGACGGGCAACACGGCCTGTCGCTGGCAGGAGCTCCCAAAATGCCTGATCGCCCGGCTGCGCCGCTTGCCAACCTCGACGAGCTGCGCGCCGCGCTGAGCGCCAAGCCCCCGTCCCTCGCGGCCCTGTTCGATACCGGCGAGCGCATCATCGCCAGCCCGCCCGGAATGTGGCCAACCCAGCGGGTGGCGGTGCTGGGCACCCTCACCACCGATTTCATCGCCCGTACCCTGGCCTGCGGCATGGTGCTGGAAGGGGTGCAGCCGCTGGTCTACCAGGGCCCGTTCGGCACCTATGTGCAGGAAATCCTCGACCCCTCCTCCCCCCTGCACCGCTTCGCGCCCGACCTGGTGCTGCTGGCGCCGGATTGGCGGGACGTGGTGGAGACCCTGCCGCCCACCGCCAACGAGGCCGAGATGGAAGCCGCGATCGGCCAGAAGGTCGATCTGTTCCGCCATTTGTGGTCCCTGCTGAGCCGTGGCGGCGCCTGCCGCATCATCCAGCACAGCATCGCCGTGCCGGCCCGGCGCTACTGCGGCCTCGCCGAACGCCTGCTACCGGGCTCCATCGAGCGCCAGGCGCGCCGCTTCAACGAGCGGCTGTTCGCCGCCGGGCACAACCGCGTCACCTGGGTGGATATCGAGGCGCTGGCGGCCGAGATCGGCACCTTGCGGTTCGCGCCATCGAAGTTCTACCACAACGCCCGCCTCGGCTTCGACAACCGCTACCTCCCCAACTATCTCCCGCTGTTCCGCGGCGCCTGGCGCAGCGCCTTCGGCCGCACCCGCAAGGTGCTGGCGCTCGACCTCGACAACACGCTGTGGGGCGGGGTGATCGGCGATGACGGGGTGGAGGGCATCGTGCTCGGCCCGGCCACGCCCGCCGGCGAGGCGTTCCAGGACTGGCAGCACTACATCGCTGCCCTGCGCGCCCGCGGCGTGGTGCTGGCCGCCTGCTCCAAGAATGATCCCGCCATCGCCGAAACCGCCTTCCTCCATCCGCAGACCGTGTTGAAACGCGCCGATTTCTCCGGTTTTGCCTGCTCGTGGGACAACAAGGTGCAGGGCCTGCGGCTGCTCGCCCGCGCCCTCAATCTCGGCCTGGACAGCTTCGTGTTTTGCGACGACAACCCCGCCGAGTGTGACCTGGTGCGCCGCGAATTGCCCGAAGTCGCGGTGATCCACCTCGGCACCGACCCCACCCAGTTCATTGACTTGCTCGATGCCGGCCACTGGTTCGACCAGCAGCACCATACCGGCGAGGATCTCGGCCGCTCCGACATGTACGCCGCCCGGGCCCAGGCCCTGGAAGCGCAGGAGGCGGCGCCCGATGTGAATGCCTATTTGCGCGGCCTGCGCATGGTGGGCCGCGCCTACCGGCCGGAGGACGCCGACATGGAGCGGGTGGCGCAGCTTGAACTCAAGACCAACCAGTTCAACCTCACCACCCGCCGCTACAGCGCCGAGGCGCTGGCCGGCTTCATGGCCCGCCCGGACGCCGAGGTGCTGGCCTTCCGTCTCGCCGACCGCTTCGGGGACCATGGGCTCACCTCCACCCTCGTCGCCTTCCACGAGGGCGACGCGTTGCGCATCGACAGTTGGTTGATGAGCTGCCGGATTTTCTCCCGCACCGCCGAACACTTCATCCTGCGCCATTTACTGGGCCTCGCCGCCGCCCGCGGCGCGCGGCGCATCGTGGGCGAATACCGCCCGACGGCGAAAAACGGCGTGGTGGCGGACCTGTTCCCCCGCCTCGGTTTCACCGCCAGCGCCGATGCCGCGTTCTTCGAACTGGCGGTGGACGCACCTGACACCGGCACGCTCGACACCACCATCGCCGCCGCATGAACCCGGCCGGGCCCGATACCATCATGGAGGCCATCATCCCCTACCGTGGATTTCTCGAATCGTTCATCGCGCTCAATCGTATCGCCAGCATCGTGGAAATCGACTGCGGGGACTGGCAGCACACCCGGTTCACCCTGCCCGATGCGGTGACGTATCTCGGCCTGGACCGGTCGGCCGCCGTGGTGGAGCGCAACAATGCGCGGTTCGCCAGCGCCACCCATCGCTTCGCCGTGATGCCCGCCGATGCCGATGACATTCCGGTGGCCCAGTTGCTGTTGATGAAGGACGCGTTGCAGCATCTCGGCAACGACAGTATCCGTGCCCTGTGCGACACCCTGTTTCCCCGTTTTGCGCACTGCCTGCTCACCGATTCCTACCGCAAGCTGGACACGCCGCAGAACACCGATATCCCGGACGGCGGTTTCCGTTGCCTGGACCTGTCGGCCGCCCCCTTCCACCTCGATGGCGCCTTCGTGCTGGAGTTTCCCGGCGAGAACTGGGAGCTCAAGCGCGCCTTCCTGCATCGCCCCGCGGCGGCGCACCATGCGGTGATCGAGGCGGATATCGTCATGCTGCAAACCGCCGATCCGGTGGTCTACCGCGACATGCTGGACCTGACGGGCGCGGTGAACATCGAATACTGCCAGCGCAACGCCATCGCCTATGAGAGCGTGCTCGGGGTGAAATCCGGCGTGTCGCCCTGGATGTCCACCTACAACCGCATCTTCATGCTGGATGACCTGGTGCGCCGCGGCTTCCGCGGCTGGGTGATCTATGCCGACGCCGATGCCTATGTCGGCAATTTCACCTTCGATATCAGGGCGTACCTCGCTGCCAACCGCCGGTTCTGCCTGATCGGCGCCACCGGCGGCACCGATGAGCCGTGGAACCTCAACGCCGGCATCCTGTTCATCAACCTTGGAGACCCGGTGGGCCGCGCCTTCGCCGCCGATTGGCTGAAGCGATTCTGCGCCACCATCCCGGCCACCACCCTCGCCTCGCCCGACACCCGATGGGGCAGCGTGCCGAGTGACCAGGACCTGATGTACGAGTGCATCCGCGAAGTGCCCGGCCTGGTGGCGAAAACCAAGCGGGAGGAGGGCCGCGTCTTCAACTACGATGACGGCGCATTCATGAAGCAGGCCATCCGCGCCGGCTATGTGGACCTCGCCAGACGGATCGAGGCCATCCGCCTCGCCACCACCGCCGTGCTTGCCGCCAACCCGCGGCCAGTGCCGCCGCCCGCGCCGGCGCCGCTGTCGGCCGCTGAACTCGCCGCGCTGGCGCTGCTAGGCCAGAGCCAGCGCCTGCTGGCCGAGGGGCAGGTCGAACCCGCCATCCTCGCCGCCGAGCAGGCCGTGGTGGCGGCGCCCGAGCATGCCACCTGCGCCGTGCATCTCGCCTATCTCATGGTGGCGCACCGCCCGCTGCCCGAGGCCGAGGCCGCCTGCCAGCGCGCCCTGGCAATCGCGCCCGAGGATGCCGGCGCGCTGAACGCCTTCAGCATGTGCTGCGCCCGCGCCAACCGCCTGCAGGAGGCGGTGGCCGCCGCCCGCCAATCGGTGCAGTTGCGCCCTGGCAACCCGCATTTCCATGGCAACCTCGGCAACCTGCTGCGCCGCATCGGGGACATGCACGGCGCCGAGGAAGCCTATCGCGGCGCCATCGCCTGCGCCCCGGGCGTGGCAACCCCGTATCGGGATTTGAGCCTGCTCTACGCCGAATACGGGCTCTGGCACGATGCCCTGGTAACGGCGCGGCAGGCCGCCGAGCTTGCCCCGCACGACCAGGCGATTGCCAGCCACCTTGCCAGTTTGCTCGCGAGGTGATCTGTTGTTGTTTTATTCCAATATTCGATAAATATATGGACCTAAAACAACATGATGAAGGATTATCTACCGATCATTCTCCAGGCCGAACGTGATGCGGCGGCCGGAGATGTCGTGGTGGCATTGCGCAAGTTGCGCAAGCTGTCGCTGATGGATTTCTCCGGCCTGATGTGGGAACTGCCGCATCCCGACCTGCCGCACCTCAACGCCCTGCTGCCACGCATGGCGAGCGAGGATGTGCAGCGCGCCTGGACCGGCGCCGCCGGGCCGCAGATGATGCAGGGCACCGTCGATTTCGTCCGCATCATGCAAACCCAGTTCGAGCGCATCTGCCGCCGCCCGCTGCAACAGGCCCGCATCCTGGATTACGGCTGCGGCTATGGCCGGCTGGCGCGCCCGATGTACTGGTTCACCGATCCGCACGACTACTACGGCGTCGATCCCTGGAATCGCTCGATCGAGCTTTGCACCGAGGACGGCATCCTCGGCAATATCGCGCAATCGGAATATTTCCCTGCCACTCTGCCGGTCGGTGAGGCGCGCTTCGATCTCATTTATGCCTACTCGATATTCACCCACACCTCGCTGAAGGCCACCAACGCGGCGCTGCGGGTGCTGCGTGACTATATCCACAGCACCGGCCTGCTCGTCATCACCGTCCGCCCGATCGATTTCTGGCAGATCGTCGGCCGCATCCCTGAGGCGGACCGCCAGGCCCAGGTTGCGATCCACCAGCGCGACGGCTTCGCCTACGTGCCCGACAGCTTCCCCGTCATCAACGGCGAGGTGATCTTCGGCGACACCACGCTGACTCCGGAATGGCTGGAGCGCAGCCACCCGTACTGGCGGGTGGAAGCCTATGATCGCGGGATCGACCCGTGGCAGACCGTCCTGATGCTGACGCCGCGCTGATCGCCTAGCGGATACGCGGTGCCGGCGCGTCCGGGTCCGCCGCGTAGTTCGACAGCCGGAACGCCGCGTGCACCGTGCCCGCCGCGTCTGGCACCAGCGCGGGCGCGCCCGCCTGTCCGCCGGCCAGGCCGAAGCGGCGGCGCAGCACCGCGGGGCTGGCGAGCAGGCGCGCGGTGTCGTGCAGCGGCAGCAGCCGCCACAGATTTTCCAGCCCCACCGTCGCGAGATCGAACTCCGCGCAGGCGGACAGGATTTCCGCCCGCCGATCGGCCAGCACGGTGGAATGGCGATCGAGCCCGGAACAGACAATCATGCCGGTCGGCCCGCAGTCGAGCGCAGTAAGCACGATATCGGGCCGGTACTGCCGCAGCACCAGCAGCATCTTCCACACATCCCCGGTCCAGAAATACCGCGTCGCGGTGTCCTCCTCGGGATCGGTGCGATGCGCCCGCTCCGCCATCCGGGTGTTCAGCGGCAGGCAGTCGTGCAGCAGGATCAGCGAGCGGTCATGGCAATGGCGCTCGATGTTGATGAAATCATTAAGCAGGCTCTCGATCAGATGCTCGCCGTCGAGAAAGGCGATATCCACCGCGCCGCCGAGCAGCGCCGCCACGTTGTTTTCGGCGAAGAACGTCTCCGGCCGGGTGCGGAAGAACAGCGTCCGCCCGGCCATCCGCACCTCGGAGACGGTCTTCAGGCGGGGATCGACGCAGACCGTGTCGCAGGAAAACGCCCGCGTCGCGAATTCGCCGGATGAGCCGCTTTCGAACACCAGGCGCGGTTGCAGCACGCGATCGAACGCGGCCAGTAGTTGCACGAAATACGGCCCGGGATGGACGAAGGCCGTCACCGGCGGCCGCGCGCAGGCCTCCAGCGTCTCCGCCCGTCCGCCATGGCCGGGCACCCACCAGTAGTGCGGGTGCGCCACCAGGGGCGCGCCGTCCGGCAGGGCGGGGTCGGCCGGCGGTTGCGGGGTCTGCATGGCATAGTCGGCGTCATACGGAACGTGCTTGAGGTATTCGCCGTAGCGGTCCCCATACAGGGTCCGGTCGATGTGGGTGAACGGCAGGTCGTCCTCCACCACCACGCCCGCGTAGTCCTCCACATCGCGTTGCGACAGGGCGAAATAGGCCTCCAGCGCCGCCCCGGCGATAATCTGCAGGCCGGATTCCGCCCGCTTCCAGCGCGGGCACCACAGCGCCGTCCAGCCCTCGCGCGCGGCGTTGAAATAATCCACCGCCCGGTCGGACACTAGGAAGGCGTCAGACTCGACATGCACCACCTTCTCGAACCCGTGCGCCCGGGCGAATTTCGCGGCGAAGAAGAACGAGCGCACCCAGCCCGGAAAATCCGACACCGAGCGGCGGCCGAGGTTCCGGGTGAAATGATAGAGCAGCACCGGCGCGTCAGGCATCACCGTGTCGGTGTCGCGCACGATGGTCACATCGGGCCAGTCGGGCAGATGGTCCGAGCCGTCATCGACGATGAGGATCTGGTCGTAGTGCAGCCGCGAGGCGAGCATGGCGTCCAGCCAGGGACGAAAACGCCGATCCCAGGACTGCCACCCCCCGCCGCCACGGCGCGCGAACGCAGTGCAGAACAGCAGGGTCTTGGGGGCAGGTTGCGGCATCACAAGGTTCCGGGACTTCACGCTGGCAGGGCTTCTGGCAGATCGCCGGGCGAAGGTATAGGCAAACCCGCCGCTACCATCAGCCGTGCGCCGCCAGGCTCCATTTTCCGTTCAGTTCCACCAGTTCCACCACCCCGCCGGCATTCACCGCCACCGCCGGCAGCAGGCCGGCGAGCCGACCGCCATCGGGGAAGAACAGTGTCAGCCGCCGCTCGGAGGGCAGCGGGATGCCGAGTTGCACCCGCACCTTCGCCCCCGTACCCGGCCCGCCCAGGCGCACCGCCGCGCGGGTGAAATTCTTGCCCGGCGCCGACAGGCGGAACCCGATAAGCCGCCCGCCGCCCCCGGTCCAGACATTGGGCACCAGCTTGCCCACCCCGGCCACATCGCCATCCCCCTCCAGCACCGCGGTGCTGGCAGTCGGATCGTAGCCGGTGCCTGGTTCGTCCACCGCGATCCAGCCGATGCCGGTGCCGACGCTTGCCATGCTCGCGGTCCGCACCTGGGTCAGCGTCTGCAATCCGGGCGGCAGCACCACCGCATCGGCGATATCGGGCACCGTCAGCACCCCGCCCTGCGGCGCCACCGTGATGCGGCCGGCGCCGTTGAAGCGGGCGTGGCGCACGGTGATGGTGGCGGTGGCGGCATACAGCACCCGCTCAGGACCTGGCGCGCCGGGACCGGACGAGATGATGTCCAACCCGTCGAACACGATATCCCGCGCGCCGTCCCGCACCTCGATGGCGTGGCCGGCTTTCAGGCGGGAGATATCCAGGGTGGTGTTGGTGAAACGCAGGTGGTTCATCTGGTACTGGAACCAGCCGCCGCCGTATTCGGTATTCCAGATCGCCACCGCCGGCCCGGTGCAGCCCAGCACGATGTTGTCGCTGCCGGTGATGAGGTAGGAGCCGCCGGGATTGATCCCGGCGCCCTCGATATCCGTCACCCGGCAGCGCGAAATCCGCACCTCGTAGGCGCCCCCGGTATCGATGCCGAAGCCGCGCTCGTTGGAGACCTCGCAATCCTCGATGGTGCAGTGCCGCGCATTGGCATCGATGCCACCGTTCTCCCAGTTGGCGCGGGTGCGGCAGCCGGTGAGGCGCAGGTTCTCGGCGTCGGCATAGATGCCGTAGCCGCCGTTGCCCCACGAATACAGGTTCACCAGCGTCGCCTCCACCACATCGGGCAGGTTGGGGCCGAGCACCATCTTCTGCCCGCCCGGCGCCTCGTTGTAGTTGCCGATGGCGAAGCCTGACTGGCCGTTCTTCCAGGCGAAGCTGTCCGCGATGGTCAGGCGCTTCAGCGGCGCGCCGGTGCGGGTGCCGAAGCGGTGGCACTGGATGCCGGCGCCCTTGTTGTCATGCAGCCGCAGCCCGCTAAGCCGCCAGTTGGCGCCATGCTCGATCCATATCCCGCTGCCGCCGTTGCGCGCCGCCTCGATCTGGTCGAGGACCATCAGCGCCTCCTCCCCGCCATCGGCGGCCACCGCGATCAGCAGCCCGGTGGGGCCGCTGCCGCGCAGCACTCCGCACTGCCGCAGCGTGCAGGCCGCCGGCGCGCCGACGATGGAGACCATGCCGGCATCGGCCCCGGTATGCGCGCCGCCGCCATCCCAGATCACGCCGCTGATATCGATCACTTCCTTGGTATCGATGCGAAACCATGACCCGGCCTGGAGCCCGGTGCCGACGATGCGGCTGGCGCCCGGCACCCCGTGCATATGCACCGCCACATTCTGCGCCAACACCGGCCCGGCGACCTTGTAGCTGGTGGCCCGCAGCCGGAATCCCTTGCCCGAGCGCAGCGCGGCGTTGAAGGTGGCGGTATCGTCCGCCCCGCCGACCGGGCCGAAACTGTCAATATAAGGCGCGTCGTCACCCGTGCCCTGCGCCATCGCGGGCAGCGGCAGCAGGGCGGCGGTGGCCATCAGCAGGGTGGCGCGGCGGGCAATGGGGTGCATGGGGGTCTCCCTCGGGCGGATCGGCCCTGTGATCTATCACATCGCGCCCCATCTGGCCGTAACATGCGCGTGGCCGCCGGGTCATACTGGGCACGCGGGACGACACAGGAGTTGGCGATGGCGATGACGAACTGGGCAATCTGGCGGGATCATTCGGGGCGGCTATCGGCCCTGAAGCTGGCGGCACTCGTGGTCCTGCTGCTTCCCGGCACGTACCTCCTGCTCCGCTACGCCGCGCATGACCTCGGCGGCCGGCCGATCACCGAACTCATCCACGGCAGCGGCGACTGGACAATTCGGTTCCTCCTCGCCACCCTCGCCGTCACCCCGTTGCGCGCCGTGCTGGATTGGCCGCGCGTGGTGCTGCTGCGCCGCATGCTCGGCGTGGGCGCGGCCTGCTACGCCGGCGCGCACTTCCTGCTCTACATCATCGACCAAAAATGGAACCTGCTCACGGTCGCGAGCGAGATCGTGCTGCGCTTCTACCTCGCCATCGGCTTCGTCACCCTGCTCGGCCTCGCGGCTTTGGCGATCACCTCGACGGATGGCTGGCAGAAGCGCCTGCGCCAGCGCTGGAAGGCGCTGCACCGGCTGGTGTTCCCGCTCACCGTGCTCGCCCTGTTCCACTATTTCCTGCAATCCAAGGCCGACGTGACCAACGCCGTGTTCGCCGCCGGGGTGTTCGCCTGGCTCGGCTTCTGGCGCCTGGCGCCGCGCCGCTGGCAGGCGCGGATGACCACCCTGCTCGCCCTCGCTTTGCTCGCCCCGCTGGCCACCGCGCTGGTCGAGGGCGCCTGGTACGCGCTCGCCACCGGCGTGCGCGCCTCCCGCGTGCTGATGGCCAACCTCGATCCGTCGATGATGCGCCCCTCCACCGAGATCATGATCAGCGCCGGCGTGCTGCTCGCGGTGGCCGCCGCCCGCCGGGTGGCGAAGCGGCGGCCGCGGCGGGCGTTGGCGCTATAGCGCCTTGGCCGCCGCCAAAACCGCGGCGGCATGCCCGGGGATCTTGATCTGGCGCCAGATTTTCGCGATCCGGCCCTGCGCGTCGATCAGGAACGTCGAGCGTTCCATGCCCATGTATTTGCGCCCATACATGGATTTCTCCACCCAGGTACCATAGGCCGCCGCCGTGGTCTTCTCGGCGTCCGACGCCAGCGGGAACGTCAGGTTGTACTTGGCGGCGAATTTCTCGATCGGCTTCATCGGATCGGGCGACACCCCGATGACATCGAGCCCGGTGGCGGCCAGCGCCGGCAACGCCTCCTGGAACGCGCAGGCCTCGGTGGTGCAGCCCGGGGTATCCGCCTTGGGATAGAAATACAGCACGAACGGTTTGCCCGCGTAGCCGGCAAGGCTCACCGTGCGGCCCCCGCTGGCCGGCATTTCGAACGCGGGCGCCGGCGCGCCCTCGACCAGATCACTCATTCCTCGATCGCTCCCACATGGCGGATGAAGGCCGCGCGTACCTCGCGCGACACCTCGTCCAAGGTGGCGTGAAGCCCGGCCAAGTCAACCGCCGCGATGCCATCCGCCCGCACCGCGGCCAGCAATGCCTCCGCCGCCGCCTCGGATAGTTTCGCCTGCGGATTGCGGCCATAGAGGATGCGCAGCAGCCCCTGCACGGTGCGCCACAGCCGGTCCGCCCGCAGCAGCGGCGCGGCATCGGCGGGCGGCAGCAGTTCGGCCAGCGCCTGCCGCGTCGCCGGCCCCGCCGGGCGCCCGGCCAGCAGTTGCAGGGTCTGGGCGATGAACTCCACCTCGATCTGCCCGCCCGGCCGCAGCTTCACATCCCACTGCCCCTGCGGCGGCAACTCCTTGAGCAGGCGCTGGCGCATGGAGGCCGCGTCGGCACGGATCTTCTCGGCCGATCCGGCGGTGGCGATGGCGGTGCGCATGGCCTGCTCCACCCGCAGCCGCAGCGCCCGCGGCCCGGCCACCACCCGCGCCCGGGTCAGCGCCATGCGCTCCCACGTCCAGGCTTCCGAGGCATGGTATTTCTCGAACCCCTCCAGCGGCACCGCCACCGGCCCCTTGTTGCCGGACGGGCGCAACCGCATGTCCACGGCGAACATCGGCCCGTCCGCATCGGGCGCGGTGAGGGCGGCGACATAGGCATGCACGGCACGAATGAACCACTGGCTCGCCGGCAACGGGCGCTTCCCGCTGCTCTGGGTCACCTCGGCCGGATGGTCGTAGATGAACATCAGATCGAGGTCGGAGCCCGCCATCATCTCGCGCCCGCCGGCCTTGCCGAGCAGCACCACGGCCATGCTGCCGCCCCGCACCCGTCCGGAGCGGCGGGCGAAATCCTCGATCACCCGCGGCAGCAGGGCCGCCAGCGCCGCGTCCGCCATCGCGGTGCGCGCCACCCCGGCCCGGTCGGCATCGAGCCGCCCCTCCAGGGTGGCCACCGAGATCGAGAAATCCTCCTCCCGCACGGTGGCGCGGATGATGGTGATGGCATCCTCCAGCGAGCGCGCATCGGCCAGCCGCGCCCGCAGCAGCGTGGCGATCGGCGGCCCGGCCTGGGGTGCCAGCAGCCCCTCGATCGCCGAGGGCCGCCGCGCCAGATGGTCGGCCAGCGAGGGCGCGGCGCCCAGGATGGCCGCCACCCGATCCATCAGCGCCGGATTGCGCTGGAACAAAGCCAGCAACTGCACCCCCGCCGGCAACCGACCGAGAAATTCGTCAAACCGCGCGAAGGCCGCATCCGGCTGCGCCTGGCGGGCAAGTGCCTGCAACAGCCCGTTCAGCACCGCCCGCATCATCTCGCGCGAGCGTTGCGAGCGCAGCGCCCGCACCCGCCCACCGTGCCAGGCGCGCACCGCGGCGATGATGGCGCCATGATTGGTGTAGCCCATCGCCACCAGCGCATTCACCGTCGCCTCGGGCGGATCGATGCCGCTGAAATCCAGCGCCGGCGTGGCATCCCCCTCCATCCCCGGCACCGCCTCGAACAACTCGGCGTAGCGCGCCTGCACCCGGCCGAGATGACGCAGCAGCGCCTGGGCGAAGCCGTCGGCATCCGGCTCGCCCATGAAGGCGGCGAAGGCATCAAGCTGGGCCGGTGCCTCGGGCAGCACATGGGTCTGCCGGTCCGCCACCATCTGCAACCGATGCTCCACCCCGCGCAGATAGACATAGGCGGCATCCAGTTCGCTCACCGCCCGCCGCTTGAGGTGCCCGGCGCGCGCCAGCAGCCGCAACGCCTCCCGCGTGCGGTTCACCCGCAGCACCGGATCACGCCCGCCCCACACCAGTTGCAGGGTCTGGGCGAGGAACTCGATCTCGCGAATCCCGCCCCGCCCCAGCTTCACGTTGTGCCCCAGCACCCGCTTCGCCGGCTCGGCCGCCCCGTTCACGCCGCCCAGCTTGTGCTCGTTGATCCGCCGCTTCATGGCGTGGATATCGGCGATGGCGGCAAAATCGAGGTGCCGGCGCCACACGAACGGGCGGATTTCCTGCAAGAACGAGGCGCCGAGCAGCAGGTCGCCGGCCACCGGCCGCGCTTTCAGCATCGCCGCGCGCTCCCAGTTCTGGCCCATGCTCTCGTAGTATGCGATGGCTGCGGGCAACGCGATGCAAGGTGGTGTCGCCGCCGGATCGGGTCGCAGACGGAGGTCGGTACGAAACACATAGCCGTCGGCGTCGCGCGCCTCCATCAAGGTCACAAGGTCGCGTGCCAGTCGGGAGTAGAAGCCACCGGGCGATTCCCCGTGGTAGACACCGGAGTCCGGGTCCTGGAGCAGAATGAGGTCGATATCGCTGGAGTAGTTCAGTTCGCGGGCGCCGAGCTTGCCCATGCCAAGCACGGTGAACCCGGACTCGCGCTCCGGCGTCTGCGGATACGGCAGGCGCAGGGACCCCGAGTCGTGCCCGGCCCGCAGCAGATGCGCGACCGAGCGCTGCAATGCGCCCTCGGCGAGGTCGCACAACGTCTCGGTCACCCGTTCGAGCGGCCACAGCCCGCCGATGTCGGCGATGGCGGTGGCGAGCGCGATGATGCGCTTGGCTTGGCGCAAGGTCGCGGCCAGCTGCGCGCGCGCCATGGTGGGCGGGCAGGCGTTGACCATCTGCAACGCGGCGGCCACCACCCCATCGGGGCCGAACTGCACCACCTCGCGCAATGTGCCGGGCTCGCGCAGCACGAGTTCGCCGAGATAGGGACTGTTGCCGCCGAGCGCCCGCAGCAGCGCCCGCGCCGGCCCGGCGGCCAAGCGTGCCTCGGCGCGGCCGAGATCAGTGAACCGCTCCACCAGCCGATCGGCGGCGGCGGGATCGGCTGGACGGGGCCAGATTTGGGGCAGTCGGAACGGATTGGCGCGCATCCGGCAGGCTGGCCATGAGGGCGCTCGCCGGTCAAGCCATGCGCGGCATGTGGTTCGTCACCCACCGCATCATCAGCCTCACCCTGGCGCTCACCCTGATCGGCCTCGTCGGCACCATCGCGCTGTCCTGGCGGCTCAAGAGCGGCCCGATCGAGCTTCCCTGGCTGACCCGCCAGCTCCAGGCCGCCGCCAACACCGATGGCGGCCCGGTGCGCTGGAGCATCGGCACCGCCTCGCTGGCCTGGGAGGGCTTCAGCGCCGAACTCGATCGCCCGCTCGATATCCGCGTCACCGGCATCGTCGCCACCCGGGCCGACGGCGTGGTGCTGGCCCGCCTGCCCGAGGCCAGCGTCACCTTCGCTGCCCGCGAAATGCTGCGCCTGCGCCTGGTGCCGCGAACCATCGAACTGCGCGGCGCCCAGATCCGCGCCACCCGCAGCGCCGACCAGGGCCTGGTGCTTGACCTCGGGGACCCCACCGCCACCCCCGACGCGCCCGACAGCCGCGCCGTGACCGACGTGCTGGCCGACCTGCTCAAGCCGATCCGGCCCAACCAGGACAGCCCGCTCAGCCAGTTGCGCCGCCTCGTGGTGCACAACGCCAGCCTGCTGCTGACCGACCGGATCACCAACACCGAATGGTCCGCCCTCAATGTCGGGATCGACCTCAAGCGCGCCCCCGAAGGCGGCGCCGAGGCCGATATCACGCTCGATGCCCCGCTCGGCACCCAGAAGGCCCGCATCACCGGCCACGCCGTGCTGCGCGACCAGGACGATTTCGTCACCCTCACGGCGCGCGGCAGCGAGGTGAACCCGGCCCGCCTTGCCGCCGACCTGCCGCTGCTGGCCCGTGGTGCCCCGGTTGACGTGCCGGTGTCGCTCGAAATCAACGCGATATTCGACCGCGCGCTGGCCTTCCGCCGCGGCGAGGCCACCGCCCGCCTCGGCACCGGCACCATCGCGGTGGCTCGCGGCAGCCTGCCCATCAACATGGCCAGCGTGACCCTGCGCGGCACCCTCGCCACAGCCACCCTGAACGACATGGAGGTGGACGTGCCGACCCCCTCCGGCGCCGTCACCCACATCGCCGGTTCCGGCTCGCTGGAAGCCGACGCGGAGGGCTACCGCGCCGAACTCGCCCTCACCCTCGATGAAATCCTCGCCACCGATCTCGGAATCCTGTGGCCCGAGGGCATCGCGGGCAAAGGCACCAAGCCGTGGATCATGAAGAACATCACGGCCGGCACCGCGACCGACCTGCACGTTTCGCTCAGCCTTCGCGCCGATCCCACCCTCGCCAATCTCAGCCTCACCCACATCGCCGGCGGGCTCGACGGCAACGGCATCACCATCCACTGGCTGCCCCCGGTGCCGCCGATCGAGCAGGCCGAGGCGCAGCTGACCTTCGTCTCCCCGGACGTGATCGACTTCACCTTCACCTCCGGCAAGCAGGCCGGCCTGCAACTCAGCAATGGCCTGGTTCGCATCTCCGGCCTCTCGGTGCGCGACCAGGTGGCCGATATCTCGGCTGACATCGCCGGCCCGCTCGCCGATGTCATCGGCATCCTCAAGCACCCCCGCGTCCGCCTGCTTGACCGCCGGCCGATCGAGATGCGCGCCCCCGCCGGGGAGGCGCGCGGGCGGCTCGAAATCGCCGCCCTGCCGCTCGAAAGCTGGCTCACCGTGGAGGACGTCAAGCTGCGCGCCACTGCCCGCCTCACCGGCGTGCACCTCGGCGCCATCGCCGCCGGGCGCGATCTCGACCAGGGCGTGCTGGACCTGCAGGCCTCCAATGACGGGCTCAAGGTGCAGGGCACCGCGCAGCTTGCCGGCATCCCGAGCAAACTCGGCGTGGAGATGGATTTCAAGCCGGGCAGCGCCGCCCAGGTCGTCCAGTCCGTCACCGTGAATGCCAGCGCCGACGCGGGCCAGCTTGCCGCCATCGGCCTCGATGCCGGCGACGTGCTGAAGGGTGCCGTGCCTGGCACCCTGACCTGGCTGACCCGCCGCGACGGCCGGGGCGAAATCACCATCAAGTCCGACCTCACCGCCACCGAACTCGCCATCGATCGCCTGAGCTTCACCAAGCCGCCCGGCAAGCCCGCCCAGGCCGACATCCATGTGCAGCTCGACCGGGACCGCATCACCGCCGTCGATCGGGTACAGGTGCAGGGCGAGGGCATCGCGGCCGAGGCGCGCATCACCTTCGCCGCCGGCAAGCCCACCCAGGCCCTGGTCAACCGCCTGCGCCTCGGCGCCAACACCGACCTCACCGCCGACATCCGCTTCCCCGCCCGCGACGGCGCGCCCTGGCAGATCAACCTCGGCGGCAACAGCATCGATGCCAGCGCCGAACTGCGCCACCCCGCCCCCGGCACCCCCACGCCCGCCACCGGCCCGCCCTACGTCATCGATGCGAGGCTGAACCGCGCGGTGCTCGGCGAAGGGCGGCAGATCAGCCAATTGGTGCTGCACGCCGAAAATGACGGCCGCATCAACCGCCAGCTTCATGTCTCCGGCCGCGTCGGCACCGCCGGGCCGTTCCAGATCGATATCGCCCCGGTGCTGTCCGGCCGCACCCTCACCGGCAAGGCCGATGACGCCGGCGGCCTGCTCCACGCGCTTGACCTGATCGACGATATCCAGGGTGGCGCCATGAAACTCACCGGCCGCTACGACGACACCAAGGCCGACCACCCGCTGAACGGCACAATCGAGATCACCGACTTCCGCATGGTCAAGGCGCCGGCCCTGGCCAAGCTGCTGCAGGCCGTCACCTTCTACGGGCTGGTGGAACTCATGCGCGGCCCCGGCCTCGGCTTCAGCCGGCTCGACACGCCGTTCCACCTCACCGGCGACACCCTGGTGCTGGACGACACCCGCGCCTTCAACGCCTCCCTCGGCATGACCGCCAAGGGCCGCATCGATATCGCCACCGGCCGCTGCGACCTGACCGGCACCATCGTGCCGGCCTATTTCTTCAACTCGCTGCTCGGCAACATCCCCCTCGTCGGCCGCCTGTTCAGCGCCGAGCGCGGCGGCGGCCTGCTGGCGGCCAACTACTCGCTCTATGGCGACTGCAACGACCCCGACGTGGGGGTGAACCCGCTCGCCGCCCTCACGCCCGGCTTCCTGCGCGGGCTGTTCGGGCTGTTCGACGGCGCATCCACCCCCCAGCCCACACCGCCGGCGCCGATCCGCTGAGCCGGCGGCGCGGTTACCGCAGCAGCGCCGACATCGCGCCCACCGCGCCGATCCAGCCCACCACGCCCGCCATGTCGTTGGCCGCGAACGCTACCGTGCGCGGCGCCACGCGTTCGGACACCGGAATGCCGCTCACCAGGTCCGCCAGCGTCACCGAGGACAGATCGAGTTCCAGACGGTGCGGCCCCGGGATCACATAGGGCCGGCATCCGCCCGCATTGCGCACCGCCCGTGCCGCCGCCGCCTGGATGGCGGCGCGCGCATTGGCCGGCGACAGCGCCCGCGCCGCCCGCTGCGACAGCGCCGTCTTGACCACCGCCATCTCGGCGCCGGGAAACAGCGGGGCACACTGCGCCTTCAACTGGTCATCCCCGGTCAACAGCAGCACCGGCACCCCGAGGCTGCCCGAATAGGCGCCATACAAGGTCGCCTCGGCGCAATCGATCCCGTTCACCCGGATCGCCGAAAACGCGAACCCGTTGACCGTGTGGGACAAAATCCCGTTGCGCCCGGCACCCGCATGATAGCCGGTAAAGAACACCCCGGCGTAGCTGGCATCGAGCCCGGCGCACATATAGGTGGGCTTCGGCCGCCCGAGGATCACCTCGGCGCGTGGGTCGAGCAGTTCCGGCAGCAGGTTGGTCATCGGCCCGTGGCTGTCATTCACCAGCACCTCGGTGGCGCCGCCCTCGAACGCGCCGACGATCGCGGCGTTGACCTCCTCGGTCATCAACCGCCGCGCCCGCTCGTATTCGGTGTTGCCCGGCGTGCCCTGCTGCGGCGTCACCACGCCGGCGACGCCCTCGATATCGGCGGAAATGAAGATCTTCATGGGTGCTTCCTGATGAACGGAGTTTGTGCCGAGGCGAACATCTGCCGGACCACGCGCCGCCCGGGCTGCTCGACCAGAACATACGCCACCCAGGCGAACGGGATGACGACGAGGGTGCCGAGGGCGGCAAAGCCGAGCGCGACGGCGGGATGCACATCGGTGCCCAGCATCGCGGTTGCGAGCCCGAGCTCCAGGGGCCGGATCGGGTTGTGGATCAGATAGATCGAGTAGGAGACCACGCCGAGGAAATACGGCACCCGCGTCGACAGCAGCGCCGCAGCCCGCCCCTGATTGGCGGCAAACGCTACCACGAGAAAGGGGAACATCAGCGCCGCCGGCAGGTCCACCCGCAGCACCAGGCTCAGCCCACACGCCGCCGCCAGACCGAATGCCACGATATCCGCCGCGAAAATCGCCCGCAGCCGCGGCGCGTCATAGGCCCGGAACGCCAGCATGCCGAGCGAGAACTCCGCCAGGCAGCGCACCAGGTTCAGCGGCATCGCCTCATAGGTGAGCCCCAGGCGGGGCAGCCGCGTCGCCAGCAGCACCAGCAACCCCACCGCGACTATGCCGCCCAGCGCGGACACCGCGCGCCCGGCGAAAAATATCGCCACCAACAGCGGAAACGCCAGATAGGCCACGATCTCGGTACTGATGGACCACGCCGGCCCGTTGAACGTGGCGCCGATACCCAATCCGGGCAGCAGCAGCAGGTTCGCCGCCAGGTCGGCCGCGAAACTGCCGCTCACGAAAAACCGGTTCGCCCCAGTTAGAGCGATATCCACCGCCCCCAGCACCGCCACGATCAGCACCACCGAGACATGCAGCGGCATCACCCGCGCCACCCGGCGGGCGAGGAAATCGGTATAGGCCCCCGGCCGCCGCGCCTGGAACGAGGCGAGGTAGGTGTAGGACATGATGAAGCCGCTGAGCACAAAGAAGAAATCCACTGCCATGTAGCCATGCGGCACCAGCGAGGGGATGGTCTGCGCGGTGAGGTTCTGCCCGGTCGCCGAGAAATGGGTGGCCACCACCGCCAGCGCCGCAACGCCGCGCATCGCCGTCAGCGCCCGCAGTTCGCCACGCTCGGCCGTCTTGGGTTCGACAGGTGCGGCGCTCATCCGCGCAGGCCCGGCGCATCGCGCAGCCCGAGGCGGCGATGCCCGGCCCGGCCCACGGTGGTGGGTGCCGCCGCCAGCGCGTCCATCACCGCCTCCTGCGTTGCCTCGGCCACGGCGAGGAACGGCAGGTCGATCCGGTTCTCGTTCAGCACCCTGAGCGGCGCGATATCGCCCTTGCCGTCATGATCGATGCGGTTGGCAGTGGTGAAGCCGATCGCGAGGTCCCCGCTGCCATTGCCCCAGAACGAGCCGGCCCACGCCAGCCCCGCCCCGGCGCGGCGGATCACCCGGCGCAACTGGCGGTGTTCGAGTGGAATATCCGTCGCCACCACCACAATCACCGAGCCGCGCTCGGTTGCCATCGGCCCGGCCACCCCCATCCGCCGCCCGTCCGGCAGGCGCAAATCCCCCGCCCGCCCAAAATTCGCCAGCACGAGCACGCCGACATGATACTCCGCCCCATCCAGCGTCATCCGGCGTGACGACGTGCCGATGCCGCCCTTGAAGCCGAAGCAGCTCATCCCCGCCCCCGCCCCCACCGCGCCCGCGGCAAACTCCGGCCCCGCCGCATCGAGCGCGGCAAAGGCATGCGCCTCCGTCACCGCAAGCGCCTGGATATCGTTGAGATGCCCGTCATTGCACTCGCACACCACCGGATTGACCGTGGAGGTGCGCCGCCCGATGTCGGGATTGGCCGCGATCGCCCGGCGCACCAGCGCGGTGGAACAGGTGCCGACCGACAGCGTGTTGGTGAGCAGGATCGGCGTTTCGAGCTGCCCGAGTTCCTCCACCTGCATCAGCCCGACCGACTTGCCGAACCCGTTCAGCACATCCGCCGCCGCCAGCGGCTTGTCGCGGAAAACATTGCCGCCATGCGGCACCACCGCCGTCACCCCGGTGCGCAGATCGCCCTCCGTCAGGGTGCAGTGACCCACCGCGACGCCCGCCACGTCGGTGATGCTGTTGCGCGCGCCGATCGGCATCCGGCCGCAGCCCAACCCGAGGTCACGCGCACGTAAAATAGCCGGCACTGGTGGCTCGGAATGGAGCAGATCGGACAGGGCACGCACTCCTCGGGTCGCCGCCACGATGCCCCCCAGCCCCGGCCGAGGCAAGCCACGGCCCGTCAGTGCGCCTGGCGTGCTTCCACGAACGCCACCGCGGCCTCCACCACGCCGTGGTCGGCGAGGTCGTTATGCTGCCCGTCGGCGATCTGGCGGTATTCCCGATCCCGTACCGTCGCCGCCGCCATCAGCCGTTCCGCCATCACCATCGGGATCATCGTATCGTCCGTCCCATGCATCACCAGCAGCGGTATCCGCACCGCGGGAATGCGCGACAGGCTGTCGAACCGGTCCCGCAGCAGCAGGTTCACCGGCACGAAATGATAGCGGGACCGCGCGATATCGGTCATCGAGGTGAATGGCGCCTCCAGGATCAGCGCCGCCGCCGGCACCTCGGTGGCAAGCCTGACCCCCACTGCGGTGCCGAGCGACTCGCCCCACAGCACAATCCGGCGTTCATCGATCCCCATCGCCCGCAACGCCGCGTAGCCGGCCCGCGCATCGAGATCGAGCCCCTCCTCGCTGGGGGACCCTTCATTGCCGCCGAACCCGCGATATTCCACCAGCAGCATGCCCCAGCCCACCGCGGCCAATTGCCCGAGGCGCCCGGCGCGGTGGCCGATATGGCCGGAATTGCCGTGGAAGAACAACGCCACCGGCTTGGAGGCATCG
Organism: uncultured Rhodospirillales bacterium; assembly: GCA_903845065.1. Classification (GTDB taxonomy): domain Bacteria; phylum Pseudomonadota; class Alphaproteobacteria; order Acetobacterales; family Acetobacteraceae; genus CAIYPH01. The sequence goes on from CAIMWH010000252.1 coordinate 24,942, forward strand.
GCCGGCGGCTGATACCAGGCGTTGAGGTCCAGCCCATCGGAGGTATGCACCTGCATCACCCGCACACCGGGCACGCCCGCCACCACCGGGTCCGGCCGGACGGAGGTGTTGAGAAAGATGATCCGCCGCTGCCACACGAACAGCCCGGCGCACACCGTCAGATAGAACACCACGCCGATCAGCACGAGGTTGGACACCAGGCGAGTGAAATCGATCTCGGGCATTTTCAAAGGCCTCGCGCGGCTGGAGGAGGCGGCGGGTGGAGGGTCGATCGATGCAGCCATCATGTCCGTCGTGCAAGGGTGTTCGTTAATGAACCGTATAGTGGGGACCGCATTGTTGGTTTTGTGTTTGGCTCGGGCGCGCCGGCCGGGCCAAACTGCGCCATGGTCATCACCCTGCTCGCCGCCCGCCGTTTCCTGCCGCTGTTCATCACCCAGTTCCTGGGTGCGCTGAATGACAACCTGTTCAAGAACGCCATGGTCCTGCTCCTGCTGTGGCGCGCCGGCGAGGCCGGCCCGGCCCTGGTCGCCGCCGCCGGCGGGGTGTTCATCCTGCCCTACGCGCTGTTCTCCAGCCTGGCCGGCGAGTTGGCCGACGGGCGGGAGATGGCCGGGCTGATCCGCATCATCAAGCTGTTCGAGATCGCCCTGATGGCGCTCGGCACCATCGGCTTCCTCGCCGCGGACCCATGGCTGCTGATGGCCGTGTTGTTCGGCATGGGCGTGCACTCCACGTTTTTCGGTCCGTTGAAATATGCCATCCTGCCGGTCCAACTCGCGCATCACGAACTGGTCACCGGCAACGGGTTGATCGAGGCCGGCACCTTCCTCGCCATCCTCGCGGGCACCATCATGGGCGGCGGCCTGGTGCTGGGTGAAGGCGGCGCCTGGATGGTCTCCACCGCCAGCATCGGCGTCGCCGCCCTCGGCTACGCCGCCGCGCGCATCATCCCCGCCGCCCCGCCTGCGTCCCCGGGGTTGCGGCTGGACTGGAACATCTGGCGCGGCACCGCGGCCATCCTCGCCCTCACCCGCGCCAACCGCCCGGTGTGGCGCGCCATCCTGGCGATTTCCTGGTTCTGGACGGTGGGCGCCACCGTGCTGTCGCAGTTCCCGGTGCTGGCGAAGGATGTGCTGGGCGCCGGCGGCCCGGTGGTGACGCTGTTCCTCGCCACCTTCTCCATCGGCATCGGCGCCGGCTCGATGCTGGAGGCCCGCCTGCTGCAGGGCACCATCTCTCTGCGCCACCTCCCCTGGGCCACGGCGGGAATTTCCCTGTTCGCCTGGGATTTCGTCAGCGCCAGCACCGGCATCCACTTGCCCAACCCCGCCGCCATCGCCGGATCACCGGCGGGCTGGCGCATCCTGGCCGACCTGTTCCTGCTCGCGGTGTGCGGCGGCATCTACTCGGTGCCGCTCTACGCCCTGACGCAGGAACGCTCGGACCCGGCGTTGCGCTCCCGCGTGATCGCGGCGAACAACGTGATGAACGCCCTGTTCATGGTCGCCGGCGCGGTGATCGCCGCCGCCCTCGCCAGCCAGGGCGTCGGCGCCCCGGCGATCCTGCTGATCACCGCCACCGCCAACCTCCTAGTCCTGGCCTTGATCTGGCACTCTCTCCGAGAACCGCGGAACCCAAACGTATAAAAGTTTTTTGTTTCTTTTTTTCAAAAAAGAAAGCGCTTTCTTTTTTGAAAAAAAGAAACAAAAAACTTTTATCCCATGCCTACTCCTTCGGCGGCGCAAAGAACTCGAACGGGATCACCTCCTGGGTGATATCCGTCATCACCTCGATCAGCGTCGGCGAGTTCATCGCCATCGCCTCCACAAGCGCCTTCTTCAGCCCATCCGCATCCGTCACCCGCCACGACGGCACGCCGAAGCTCTTGGCGTACATCTGGAAATCCGGGTTCTTCAGCGCGCTGCCTGCATCGCGCCCATCGAACAACCGGCGCTGGTCGCGCAGCACGTTGCCGTAGGCCGAATTGTTGAACATCACGATCACCAGGTTGATGCCGAACTGCACCGCGGTGGCCAACTCCACGCCGCCGAACAGGAATCCGCCATCCCCGGTGATGGAAATCACCGGCCGGTCCGGATGCGCCACCTTCACGCCCAGCGCCATCGGCACTCCAGCACCCAGCGTGCCCGAGAACCCAGACGAGATCAGGCTGCGCGGCGAATAGATCGGGAAGCCGATCCACGCCGCATAGCCCACCTGCGTCACCTCGTCGCACAGAATGCCATCCTCCGGCATCACATCGCGGATGGCGTTCACCCAGGTCATCTGCGGCTGCACGCGCTGGATATCCACCACCGTGCGCGCCTTGGCCTCGGCGATTTCCGCCGCCCGGGCAGCATCCTTCCGCGCCGCCACCAGCGGGATCAGCGCCCGCACGGCGTCCGCGCTATCGGCCACGATGCCGACATCCACCTTCAGCCGCCGCATTTCCGCCGGATCGATATCGATGCGCGCCAGCTTCACCCCCGAGCGGGTGGAACCCCAGCGCCCCGTGGCGGTATCCATCCGGGTGCCGATGCCGATCAACAGGTCCGTCCCCGCCCACAGCTTGCCCGCCGAGGTGATGTTGAGCCCGAGCGGATGCCGCGCATCGACAATCCCACGCCCGGTGCGGAAAGAGGCCACCGGAATGCCCACCTTCTCCGCCAGCGCCAGGATTTCATCGGCGGCATGGATCGCGCCCGACCCCACCCAAATCATCGGCGCCTCGGCCCCGTCGATCAACTTGGCCAGTTCGAGAATTTTCTCGCTGTCCGGCACCGGATTGGGCGCCAGCGGCAGCGGTTCCTGCGGGGTGACATCGGCCACCGCGGGGAATTGGTCCCACGGCATTTCGAGCGCCACCGGGCTCGGCCGGCCGGACTGCATGTGCTGGAACGCCTGCGCCACTTTCCACGGCGCCTCCGTCGGATGCTCGATCCGGTCGGCCCATTTCAGCATCGAGCGCAGGGTGGCGAGCTGGTCCGGCATTTCATGCAGGCTGCCGCGCAGCTTGCCGATCTGCGCGCTCGGCACCTGGCCGGTCAGGCACAGCACCGGCGCATTGAGCCCCCAGCCCGTCACCAGCGCCGCCGCCGTGTTCATCACGCCAGGCCCCGGCACCACCGAATAGGCCGAAGGCTGCCCGGTGGAGCAGGCATAGCCGATCGCCATGTAGGCGGTAGTCTGCTCGTGGCGGGTATGGATCAGCCGCATACGATTGGAATTGCGCGCGAAAGCGTCGAACAACCCGTACACCTGCACGCCGGGCAGGCCGAACATGGTGTCCACCCCGTGCCGCAGCAGCCCGTCGACGATCGCCTCGCCGCCTGTCATCCGTGCCATTGGTCGCGTCCTTCCCGTGCTTTCGCACAACCTGCCACGACCGCGTGCTGGACGAAAGTCAGCGCCCGGCCAACCAGCGCGCCACGTTGCGGTTGTGTTCCTCCAACGTGCGGGCGAACACATGCCCGCCGGCGCCGTCGGTGACGAAATACAGTTCGTCCGTCACCACCGGATGCGCCACCGCCTGCAACGCGGCGATCCCCGGGCTGCCGATCGGCCCCGGCGGCAGGGCGTGCGCACGATAGGTGTTGTATGGATTGTCCACCGCGAGATCGGCGCGGGTGAGGGCCAAGCCGCCCGTCATCGCGCCCCCGGTCACCGCATAGATCACCGTCGGGTCCGATTGCAGCCGCATCCCCTTGGTCAGCCGATTGAGGAACACCGCGGCCACCCGCGCCCGCTCCTCCGGCCGCGCCGTCTCGCGCTCCACGATGCTGGCCAGGGTCACCATCTCATCCGCGGTGCGCAGCGGTAGCCGTTCGGCCCGCTCCACCCAGATCCGCATCACCGCGCGCTGCATCGCCGCATGGGCCCGCTCGCTCAGCGCCGCCCGGCTCAGCCCCCGCTCAAACGTATACGAATCGGGCAGCAGCGCCCCATCCGCCGGCACCGCCACATCCCCCGCCAGCGCCTCGGCCCGATCGAGCAGCAGCGCGATCTGCGCCCCGGTCAGCCCTTCCGGAATATTCAACCGATGCTGCACCGGCCGCCCGGTTCGCAGCACGGCGAGCACCTCGCGCAGACTGGCATGGGCGGGAAACAGCAATTCCGCCGAATGCAGCGCCCCGGACCGCCCGGTCACCAGCACGGCGGCGCGAAACCGCCACACATCCGCCACCACGCCCGCCGCCACCAGCGCCCGGCCAACCTCGGCCTGCGAGCCATGCGGCACCACCAGCGCGACATCCTTCGCCAGCGGCCCGGGTGCTGCATAGTCCCGCCGCGCCTGCCAGGTCCCGGCCAGCCCCAGCGCCACCACGGCCACCGGCACCAGCAGCCAGCGCCATCTCATGCCCAAAGAAAAAGCGAGGAGCACCGCCCCTCGCCTTGCCTGTCTCGATCCAAATCGACGTCTCCCGGCGCAGCCCGGATCAGCGGACCCGCCCGACCACGATGCTCGCGTTGGTGCCGCCGAAGCCGAAGCTGTTGGACAGCGCCATATCGATCTTGCGCGGCTGCGCCACCTTGGCGACGCGGTCGATCACGCTCTCCCGGCTCGGGTTCTCCAAATTCAGCGTCGGCGGCGCCACCTGGTCACGCACCGCGAGAATGGAGAAGATCGCCTCGATCGCGCCCGCCGCCCCAAGCAGATGTCCGGTGGCCGACTTGGTGGAGGACATCGCGATGGACTTGGCATGATCGCCAAAGAATCGCTCGACGGCCTCAAGCTCCAGGTCATCGCCCATCGGCGTGGAGGTGCCGTGCGCGTTGACGTACTGGATCTGCTCGGGAACCAGCTTGCCGTTGCGGAACGCCGCCTTCATCGCGCGATAGGCGCCATCATGGCCCTCCGCCGGCGCGGTGATGTGATAGGCGTCACCGGACATGCCGTAGCCAAGGATTTCGCCGTAGATCTTCGCGCCGCGTGCCTTGGCGTGCTCGAATTCCTCCAGCACCACAATCCCGGCGCCTTCGCCCATCACGAACCCGTCGCGGTCCTTGTCCCACGGGCGCGAGCCCTGGGTCGGGTTGTCGTTGAACCCGGTGGACAGCGCGCGCGCCGCACAGAACCCGGCAATGCCGATCTGGTTGACCGCCGATTCAGTGCCACCCGCCACCATCACCTCGGCATCGCCGAACATGATCAGCCGCGCCGCATCGCCGATGGCATGCACGCCGGTGGCGCATGCCGTCACCACGCTGTGGTTGGGGCCTTTGAAACCATATTTGATCGATAAATGGCCCGAGGCGAGATTGATCAGGGCGGCCGGAATGAAGAACGGCGAAATCCGCCGCGCCTTGCCTTCCTTGATCATCAGCGCCGTCTCGTAGATCGTCTCGAGACCGCCGATGCCGCTGCCGATCATCACGCCGGTGGCGCAGCGATCTTCCTCGCCCGTCGGCATCCAGCCGCTGTCCTCGACCGCCTCGGTGGCGGCGACGAGCGCGAACTGGATGAAGCGGTCCATTTTCCGCTGGTCCTTGGGCGCAATCCACTCGGCCATGTCGAGCTTGCCGTCGGCCTTCGACCCCAGCGGGATCGTGCCGGCGATCTTGGCCGGCAGGTCACCAACGTCAAACGACTGGATCGCCGAAATGCCGGATTCGCTGTTCAGCAGGCGCTTCCAGACATGCTCAACACCAAGGCCGAGCGGGCTGGCGATGCCCATGCCGGTAACCACAACGCGACGCATCGCTGTTATCCTTGCTCCGTGGCTTCCCCACAAGCGCCGCGCCAGGGCTGCCCCCGCGCGGAACTTGCGTCATCCGTAGTCCAGAAGAAATGCGCGGGCCGGGAAAGGCCCGCTGCTTCAGGCGGCGCGCTTCTTCTCGATGTATTCCACCGCGTCCTTCACGGTGCTGATCTTCTCGGCGGCGTCTTCGGGGATTTCAACGCTGAAAGCTTCCTCGAAGGCCATCACCAGCTCGACCGTGTCGAGGCTGTCGGCACCGAGATCGTCGATGAACGACGCATCCGCGGTCACCTTGCTTTCCTCGACGCCGAGATGCTCGACCACGATCTGCTTCACCCGATCGGCGATATCACTCATATCAGTTCCTTTTTCCGGTTGCCTTTGATCGGTTCCGGATAACTGGTTGCCAAATTTCCACCCTCTCGAGGCGGCCGTCACGCGACTCCGGGGAGGCGTAATCAATCCCCCCGCCGATGAAGCGGGGCGCTTAGCATGGTTTGTCCGCGCGCGCCAACCGCTCCAACCGCCCCAGCCGGCAGGGAATCCCTGCCAACCTACTACAGCATGGCCATACCGCCATTGATATGCAGTGTGGCCCCGGTCACCCAGCCGGCTTCCGCACTCGCCAGGTACACCGCGGCCGCCGCGATATCGGCCGGCGCGCCCATCCGCCCGAGCGGGATCTGCTCGTTCAGCTTGGCCTTCTGGGCATCGGTCAGCGCCTCGGTCATGGGCGTGGCGATAAAGCCCGGCGCGATCATGTTCACCGTCACCCCACGGCTCGCCACTTCCAGCGCCAGCGCCTTGGTCATCCCCACCAGCCCGGCCTTGGCGGCGGCATAGTTGGCCTGGCCCGGATTGCCGGTGGCGCCCACGATGGAGCCGATGCCGATGATGCGGCCCTCGCGCCGGCGCAGCATGCCCTTGAGTGCGGCGCGCGACAGGCGGAACGGCGCGGTCAAATCCACATCGAGCACCGCCTGCCAGTCCTCGTCCTTCATCCGCAGCGCCAGCATGTCCTTGGTGAAGCCGGCGTTGTTGACCAGGATATTGAGCGGCCCGGCGGCAGCCTCGGCGGCGGCCACCAGCGCGTCCGGCGCGGCGGGGTCTTTCAGGTCGGCCGGACACACATGCACCCGCTCGCCCAGTTCGCCCGCCAGCGCATCGAGCGCATCGCGCCTGGTGCCGGAAAGCGTCACGATGGCACCCTGGCCATGCAGCGCGCGGGCGATGGCGGCACCGATGCCACCCGATGCGCCGGTGACCAGCGCCGTCTTGCCGTCGAGGCGGAACATGGCTGTTATCCCTAGAAGGTTTTGAGGATGGCTTCGATTTCGGCTGGCGTGCCCGCGGCGGCCGCGGCCGAATCCGGTGACAGCCGCTTGGCGATCCCGGTCAGCACCTTGCCCGAGCCAAGCTCCAGGAACGAATTGACCCCAAGCTCGGTCATCGCGCCCACGCATTCGCGCCAGCGCACCGTCGCCGTCACCTGCTCCACCAGCAGCCGCACGATCTCGGCCGGATCGGTCACCTTGGCGGCGGCCACATTGGCCACCAGCGGCACCATCGGGCGCAGCGGCATGGTGCGCTCCAGCGCCTCCGCCATCGCATCCGCCGCCGGCGCCATCAGCCGGCAATGGAACGGGGCGGACACCGGCAGCATCATCGCCCGCTTCACCCCCTTGGCCTTGGCGATGACACAGGCCCGCTCCACCGCCCCCTTGGCGCCCGACACCACCACCTGCCCGCCGCCGTTGTCATTGGCGACGTCGATCACCTCTTTCTTGCCCTCGGGATTCTCCGCCGCCTCGGCGCAGATCTCCCGCGCCAGCTCGATCTCCGAGCCCAGCAGCGCCGCCATCGCCCCCTCGCCCGCCGGCACCGCCTTTTGCATCGATTGCCCGCGCAGCTTCAGCAGCCGCGCCGCATCGGCCACCGAGAAGCTGCCCGCCGCCGCCAGCGCCGAGTATTCGCCAAGCGAATGCCCCGCCACCACCACGGCTTTGTCCGCCAGGCGAAAGCCCCCTTCCCGCTCCAGCACCCGCAGCACCGCCAGCGAATGCGCCATCAGCGCCGGCTGCGCGTTCTCGGTCAGCGTGAGTTCCTCGGGCGGCCCCTCGAACATCAGCTTGGACAGCTTCTGCCCCAGCGTATCGTCAACCTCCTGGAACACTTCGCGCGCGGCGAGAAACGCCTCGGCGAGGTCGCGGCCCATGCCGGGGGCCTGGCTACCCTGTCCGGGGAAGATGAACGCGTGCACGGCCATGGGGACGTCTCCCGGAATTTGTCGCCGCTTCAACGAAATCGGTGCGGCGACGGTGGATTTGTTAATGCGGGCGGGGGTAGCTTCGAGGGAACGGGCTGTCAATCAGCATGCCCCGACGCCAAACGCCACGGAGATGTGCGATGTGTCGATTTCTTGCCTATCGCGGCCAGCCGATCCTGCTCGAAGACCTCGTCGCCGCCCCCGCCCATTCGCTGATCGAACAATCCCTCCACGCCACCGAAGCCCGCACCGGCACCAACGGCGACGGCTTCGGCATCGGCTGGTACGGCGAGCGCGACACGCCGGGCCTGTATCGTGAGGTGCATCCCGCCTGGTCCGACGAAAACCTCCGCTCGATCTGCTCCCAGGTCCGCTCGCGCCTGTTCTTCGCCCATGTCCGTGCCTCCACCGGCACCGCGACGAGCCGCTCGAACTGCCACCCCTTCGCCGTCGGCCGCTACATGTTCATGCACAACGGCCAGGTCGGCGGCTGGAGCGGGGTGCGCCGGCAGGTCGAGGCGATGATCCCCGACCAGCTCTACATGGCCCGCCAGGGCACCACCGATTCCGAGGCCCTGCTGCTCGCCGCCGTCGCCCTCGGCCTGATCGACGATCCGGTGGCCGCCATCTCCGCCATGCTCGCCCGCGTCCGCCGCCTGATGGATGCCGCCGCCATCGGCGAACCGCTGCGCTTCACCGCGGCGCTGACCGACGGCGCCACCATCTGGGCCTTCCGCTGGGCATCGGACGGCAAGCCCGCCACGCTCTATTGGAAAGAGGACGACACCGGCCTCATCGTGGTCTCCGAACCCATCGACGGCCACCGCGAGGACTGGGAGGCCATCCCGGTCGGCGGCTGCGTCATCGCCCCCGCCGGCGGCGCCGTGCGCGTGGCAGCCCTGATGTGAGCCCAACTGCCTTGCATGCCCCCCCCATTCCCTGTATAAGCCGCCGCTTCCCTGCCGGGAGAGACGGCCTTTCCCGGCTATGCCCACGCGCCATGGTGGCGCGAGACCCCATCCGGGTCTGGGGCTGAAACAATCCAGAGGGGGATTTACATGCCGCTATACGAATGCGTGATTATCGCACGCAATGACGTGACCCAACAGCAGGTCGAAGCCATCGCCGCGACCATCGGCGCCCAGATTGACGCCGAAGCGGGCGTCGCCCCGCCGCCGGCCGACGAAATCCGCGGCCCGGCCTGCATCAAGAAGCAGGAATACTGGGGTCTGCGCAGCCTGGCCTACCGTATCAAGAAGAACCGCAAGGGCCACTACATGCTCCTCGGTCTCGATGCCAAGCCGGCCTCGATCAAGGAAATGGAGCGTCAGCTCGGCCTGAACGAAGATGTTCTGCGCTTCATGACCATCCGCCTCGAAGCCATCGACGAAGCCCCGTCCGCCATCCTGTCGCGCAAGTCCGACGATCGCGACAAGGGCTTCCGTGGCCCGAAGCCGGCCGGCCGGTTCGAGAGCGGCCGCAAGCGCGGCTATGACGACCGTGAGGAATTCCGCGCCCGCGACGACAGCCGCGGCGGTGAAGAGTTCCGCAGCGAATTCCGTGGCGTCGAGGAGTAATCAGCCATGTCCGACACTCGTGAAGATGTGAATCCCGCCGCCCGCCGCTCGGCCGTCGGCGCCCGCCGTCCGTTCTATCGCCGCCGCAAGTCCTGCCCGTTCTCGGGCGCCGGCGCCCCGGTGATCGATTACAAGGACGTCCGCCTCCTGAGCCGCTTCCTGTCCGAGCGCGGCAAGATCGTGCCCAGCCGTATCACCGCGGTTTCGGCCAAGAAGCAGCGCGAGTTGGCCCAGGCCATCAAGCGCGCCCGCTTCCTGGCGCTGCTGCCCTACACCGTCGCCTGAGGAGAACAGCACCATGGCACAAGTGGAACTGATTCTGCTCCAGCGCGTCGAGAAGCTGGGCCAGATGGGCGATCTCGTGAAGGTGAAGCCGGGCTATGCCCGCAACTTCCTGCTTCCGCTGAAGAAGGCGATCCGCGCCAACAAGGACAACCTGGCCCGCTTCGAGACCCAGCGCGCCCAGCTCGAAGCGCAGAACATCAAGCGCCGCGAGGAGGCCGAACGGGTCGCCGAGCGCGTTGGTGGCCTCTCGGTCGTCATCGTGCGGCAGGCCGGCGAGGCCGGTGGCCTCTACGGCTCCGTCAGCTCGCGTGACATCTCCGACGCCTGCACCGCCGCCGGCCTCTCGGTCGGCCGCAGCCAGGTTGTGCTCGAGCACCCGATCAAGTCGCTCGGCCTGACCAAGGTGCGCGTTGTCCTGCACCCGGAAGTCTCGATCGGCGTGACGGTCAACGTCGCCCGCTCGGTCGAGGAAGCCGCCAAGCAGGCCCGCGGCGAAGCAGTCGGCCAGGCCGCCGAGGAAGACGAGGCCGTCGGCCTCGAAGCCCTCCTCGACCAGGACGGCGGCGAAGACGAAGACGCCTGATCCATCCGTATCCCCCGGCCCGCCAGGGTCGGGGGATAGCCTTTCTCAGGCCCAGGTAGGCCGCATCACCGCTTGTGCGCGCGCGAACACCTCGTCCACCCCCAGGGCCTTCAGGTCCTCCGCCCGCAGCACCACCAGCCACTCCCCCTTCGGCCCACGCGGCGCGGTAATCGCGGGATCGCTGTCCGGCCCGAACAGCACCACGCACGGCGTGCCCGACAGCGCCGCCAGATGCATCGGCCCGGTGTCGTTGCCCACCACCACCGCCGCCCGCCGCGCGATATCGTAGAGTTCGCCAAGCGAGGTCTGCCCGGTGAGATCCACCGCCTGCGGACATATCAGCTTGATGAACGCCCCCAGATCGGCCTCGTTGGGCGCCCCGATCACCACCGGCGTCACACCCTTGTCCCACAGCATGCGCGCCAGTACGCCATAGTTCTCCGCCGGCCACCGCTTGGCCGGCCGATGCGCCGCCGCCCCCGGCGCGAACAGCGCGAACCGGCGCGGCAGGTCGGCCTGGCTCTTCGGCAGCCATGACATATCGGGCAGCGGAAAATCGCAGATCCCCGCCATCTCCAACTGCTCCTGCTGCCGCTCCCGCGTGTGCATATCGTCGCGTCCCGGATTGGCATGCGGCAACGCACACCCCGCCGCGATGCCCGACCAGCACGGCCGCCCGGCCAGCCGGAAATAGCGCGACGACCGCCCGGAGGTCTGCAAATCGTACACCATGTCATACCCCCGCAACTGCCGCCGCAACCGCAGCAGCCCCGGCAGGTTCCACCACCCCGGCCGCGCATCCACCTCCACCCGGTCAAACCACGGGGACGCGGCCCCGAGTTTCGCGAACGGCGCCGTGGTCAGCAGGGTGATCTCATCGCCGGCATGCGCCGCCCGGATCGCCGCGAACGGCGCGAAGGACTGCACGAAATCCCCGAACGCCCCCAGCCGGATCACCAGCACCCGCACTAGCCCAGCACCTCCCGATAGACATCCAGCGTCGCCGCCTGCAACCCCGCCGTGGTGTAGCGCGCCGAAACCGACGCCCGCGCCGCCTCCCCCATCGCCGCCCGCGCCTCGGCATCCATCGCCAGCGCCGCATCCAGCGCCACCGCCAGCGCCGCCGCATCCCCGGGCGGCACCCGCATCCCGGTCACCCCATCCTCGATGGTCTCGGCGGCGCCACCATGATCGGTGCCGATGACAATCCGCGCCATCGACTGCGCCTCGATCACCACCCGCCCGAAGCCCTCCGGCGCGATCGACGGACTGACCACCACGTCCGAAAGCATCAGCGCCGCCGGCATATCATCGCAATGCCCCACCATCCGCACCCGCCCGGACACCCCGAGCCGCGCCGCCAATGCCACCAACTCCGCGCTGAACTTCGCCCGCCCCTGGTCGCTCCCCACCAGCACCACGCAGGCCTCACGGTTCCGCATCCGCGCCAGCGCCTCGATCAGCACCGTCTGCCCCTTCCACCGCGTCAGCCGGCCCGGCAGCATGATGGTGGGATGGCCATCCTCCACCCGCCACGCCTTGGCCAGCTTGGCCATCCGATCGATCGACACCCGCGCCGGATCGAACACCGCCGGGTCCACCCCGCGCGGGATCACCCGGATACGCTCCGGCGGCACCCCATGGCGCGACCGGATCAGCCCCGCCACGAAATTGCTGATGGCGATCACGATCTCGCCCTGCGCCATCACCGCGTTGTAGCGCCGCTTGAGCGGAAAATTCTCGCCATACGGCGCGTGATAGGTGGTCACGAAATGCACCCCGGTTCGCCGCGCCGCCAGCCAGGCCGACCACGCCGGCGCCCGCGAGCGCGCATGCACGATATCCACCCGCTCGCGCCGGATCAGCTCCGCCAGCGCCGCGGCGTTGCGCCACAGCCGCCACGGGCTCTTGCTGTCCAACGGCAGGCGAAAATGCCGCCCCCCCGCCCGCTCCACCGAGGACACCAGCCGCCCCCCCGCACTCGCCACCAGCGCCCGCCCGCCGGCCCGCGCGATCGCCTGCGTCACCTCCACGGTGCCGCGTTCCACCCCGCCGCCATCCAGCGCCGGCAGTACCTGAAGCACCACCGGGTAGGCGGCATCTGTGGTCTCGTTCATGCTGGCGCTATAAAGCAGGAGTCGACCATGGAACAGACCGGCATGGAACACGCGGGGCGCTTGGACCGCGGCGACGGCATCGAACTCGCCTGGGCCAAACTCTCGGGAACCGGCCCCACGGTCGTCTTCCTCCCCGGCTTCAACAGCGACATGGCCGGCATCAAGGCCACCTCGCTGCGCGACTGGTGCGCCACCCACGGCCACGCCATGCTCCGGCTCGACTATTCCGGCCACGGCGAAAGCGGCGGCGCCTTCACCGATGGCAGCATCGGCCGCTGGATGCAGGACGCCCTGCTGCTGATCGACCGCCTCACCGAGGGCCCGCTCCTCCTCGTCGGCTCCTCCATGGGCGGCTGGATCAGCCTGCTCATCGCGCTGCGCCGGCCCCACCGCATCGTCGCCATCACCGGCATCGCCGCCGCCCCCGATTTCACCGAACTGCTGATGTGGAACGGCCTCTCCCCCGCCGAACAGGCCCACCTGATGCAAACCGGCCGCCGCGAAGTGCCGAGCCAGTACGGCGACCCCTACATCATCACCAAGGGCCTCATCGAGGACGGCCGCACCCACCAGCTCCTCGGCGCCCCCATCGCCATCATTTGCCCCGTCCGCCTCCTGCAAGGCCAGCGTGACGATGACGTGCCCTGGGAACAAGCACTCACTTTGGCCCGCCAGCTCGAGTCGGAGGATGTTGAAGTCACCCTCATCAAGGACGGTGACCACCGCCTGTCACGCCCGTCCGACATCGCCCTCCTCATCCGCACCGTCGCGGCCCTCCTCGGCGAGAATGGCGGCTAGCCCGGCCCGGTAATCCGGATAGCGCCAGCGATACCCCAGCATCGTCTGGGTATCAGCCGACGCCACGCGCCGGTTCTCCGCCCAGAACGAGCGCGCCATCGCACTCATCCCCGCCTCCGCCTCCACGAACGGCACCAGCGGCGGCGGCTCAACCCCCAGCAGCCGCGCCGCCTCCGCCACCACCGACGCAGTGTCGGACGGCACATCATCGGCCAAATTCAACACCCTCACCCCCGCCCCCCGCCCCTGCCCCATCGCCGCCAGCACCGCACCCACGACGTCATCGCGATGAATACGCCCGAACGCATGGCCAGGCTTGTCCACCCGCCGCGCCCGCCCCGCCCGCACGTCATCCAGCGCCGAACGCCCCGGCCCATAAATCCCGGCCACCCGGAACACATCCACCGCCACCCGCCCGCCGAACGCCCCCCACCCCTCTTCCGCCGCCACCCGCCGCCGAGTCCGCGCGCTCCCCGGCGCCGGCGCCGTCGCCTCGTCCACCCAGCCGCCGCCCCGATCGCCATACACCCCGGTGGTCGACAAATAGCCGATCCAGCGCACCCCCGCCGCCGCCAACGCCGCCCCATGCGCCGCCAGCACCGGATCGCCGGCCTCATCCGGCGGCGCCGTCACCAGCACATGCGTGGCATCCGCCAACACCTCGCCCGCCGCCGCGAACCCCACCATCCGCCACGCCGCCCCCTGCCGCACCGCCCCCCGCGTCGTCACCGTCACCCTAAATCCCGCCGCGCAGGCCGCCCGCGCCACCGCCAGCCCGCAATATCCGCCGCCGAAAATCACCAACCGCGCCATCGTCACCATCGCCTCTTTGCCGTCATGCCGTCCGGCAGACTACACTGTCGCCACGATGAACCTGCGTCTTTCCGCATTGCTCGGCGCCCTGATCCTCACCATCGCCGCCGCCGCCTGGGTCCTCACCCCGGCCGCGCCGCCGCCGGTGGAGGAAACCGCCGTCACCACGCCCGGCCTGCCGCTCCCAGTCCCGCCGGTTCCCCCCCGCGTGGCCGAAGGGCAGGAGTACGAGCAATGCCTCGACCTCCTCGAAACCGACCCCACTAGCGCCGCCGCCCTTGCCGGCGGCTGGACCAACGGCGGCGCCGGCGCCACCCACTGCCTGGCCCTTTCCAAAATCGCCCTCGGCCAACCCGCCGACGGCGCCGCCCTGCTCGAACAACTCGCCGGCCTCAGTGACGCCGCCCCCGCCGTGCGCGCCATCGTCTACGGCCAGGCCGCCCAGGCCTGGCTCATGGCCGACGAAGGCGGCCGCGCCTACGCCGCCGCCACCCGCGCCCTCGTCCTGCTGCCCGACGATACCGACCTGCTGATCGACCGCGCCACCCTCGCCACCACCCTCGAACGCTTCGCCGACGCCGTCGCCGACCTCAACATCGTGCTCGCCCACGAGCCCGACCGAACCGACGCCCTCACCCTGCGCGCCGCCGCCCTGCGCCACCTCGACAAACTCGACGCCGCCCAAGCCGAAATCACCCGCGCCCTCGCCATCGATCCCGACTACCCCGAAGCCCTGCTCGAACGCGGCATCCTGCGCCAACGCGGCGGGGACCCCGATGGGGCGCGCGAGGACTGGGAACGAGTGATGGAACTGGCGCCGGATAGCCCGAGCGGGGATCTCGCCGAGCAGAACCTCGCGTTGCTGGAGGCCGGGCCGGACGCGAAGTAGGCGGGTCCCGCCGCCGTCAAGTCCTACCAGACGAAGGCGGGGAGGCAGGCGACGGGGGACAGACCGGCCGCTGCGGCCGCACGGTCGATGGCCACAGGGTCGCCGCCGAGTTCGGCGCCATGGATGCCGCCGAGCACCCAGCACGAGTCGATTCCGACCGAGGCGG
>CAIMWH010000253.1 GCA_903845065.1 uncultured Rhodospirillales bacterium
CCGGGCATATTCATTTCGTTACAAAAACAAGAGTATAAATGTAGCATGGTTTTTGGCATGCTACAAGGACACAACTAACTATTTGAAATAAAACAAAAAACACGGCTTTTTAAGCGTAGGGCAGTTTGTTACGAATCAGTTGCTCTACCGCTGAGCTATGTCGGCTGCCGCGTTGAGGCGAACCGCGGCGGTATACAGAAGCGGGGGCGGCGTCGCAACCTTGTCTTCGTGCGTTCTGTGGTGGGGGAGGTTTGCGGGGGGCGCCGGGCGGGTGGCGGGGAGACGGCTGGGGGATGAAATCGGGTTCATGTGAGGAAGTTACAAATCATTTCCGGCGGCTGGAAATGGCTGTTTTTGTTGAGGCATCGCGCCGGGTGGATGTATTCGGCGGGGGCTGGCTCACGCAGGCGTGACAGGTGGGGACAGGTTATTGCCATGTTTGGCACCCTTATCTTGTGCATGCGCCGACATCGCGTCGGCCATTTGTCGCCGGGGCGGTGAAACGGCCTGGCACCAGATAAGGAGGCGTACGATGCTTCGCTCCATCTTGACCATAGCGTGCGGCACCGCGATTGCTCTTTCTTCGATTGGCACTGCCCGGGCGGACCCGGAATGGGGACGGTGGCACCGTCATGGTGGGTGGTATGGGCGGCCGGTGGTGGTTGGGCCGACCTATTATGCGCCGCCGGCGTACTACGCTCCGCCGGTTTATGTCGCGCCGCCGGTGGTTTATGCGCCGCCGCCCGCCTACTACGCGCCGCCCGCGCTGGGCATGGCGTTGGCGCTGCCGGGGGTGTCGATCGGCGTGAATGTTCCGCTGCACTGATCGCGCTGTTTCATCGGAGGTTGCTGTCATGCGTATCGGTACCCGTATTGCCGTGCTTGCGGTTGGTCTCGCGATCCCGCTGGCCGGCTGCACCAACCCGTATGACCCGGGCCAGCGCGCCCTGGGCGGCGCCGCGATCGGGGCCGGTGGCGGCGCGTTGGTGGGTGGCATCGTGGGCGGTGGGCGCGGGGCGGTGGCCGGGGCGCTGATCGGCGGCACGGTGGGTGCCCTTGGCGGCGCCGCGACCACGCCGCGTTCCGCCCCGCCGCCGCCCCCGCCGCCGCCGGGCTATTACCGCTACTGACCTGATCCCTCGGAGGCCGCCATGCGTCATGCCACTTGCGCCCTGTTTGTTGCTGCCCTCGCGGCCGTGTGCGTGCCGGCGCGCGCCGAGGTTCGCACGCTGGAGACGCGCGGGTTGTGGTCCGCTTTTGGCGGCACGGCGGAGGATCAGCGCCAGGTGTGCGGGATTGCGACCGCGGGGGCCGAGGGGCGGCGGATCGCGGTGGCGCAGTTTCCGGGCGATACCGGGCTGGTGCTGACGCTGGACAAGGATAGCTGGGCGATCCCGGACGATACGGCGATCGATTTCACGGTGCAGTTCGATACCGATGCGCCGGTGACGCTGGCGGGGCGGGGCAGCGGGCGGCGGATCACCGCCGGGCTGGCGTTCGCGCAGTCGATCCCGTTTATGCGCGCGCTGCGGCATGGCGGACAGATGCACGTGAATTTTCCGGGCGGCAATGAGCCGTCATGGACGGGCGGGCTGTCCGGCAGTTCGGCGGCGATCGACGCGTTCAATGGTTGTCGTGGCGGGTTCACCACCACCACGGCGCCGACGCAGCCGGTGACGGCGGCACCGGTGGCCACGCAGCAGCCCACCGCGCCGACCCAGCCGTTTACCCCCTCGGCGGCACCCGCTGCGCCAGCGCCTGCCGCGCCGGCACCCGCACCGGACGCGGCGGCGCCGTTGCCGCCGATCCCCCAGGCCCCGAAGCCGGCGACGCCGCCCTCAGCCCCCTGAGGCAGGTGGCGGCGGTTTGCGGATGGCGCCGATGAGGCTGCGGATTTCGGCACGGGCGGCGACGTGGCTCATGCCGAGCGGGATGCCGAGGCGGGCGTCATGCACGTCCATCAGGGTGAGGCCCTGGAGATAGAGTTCGCGGAAAATCACCCGCTCGCCGAAGCCCTTGGCGGTGCGGAAGCCGATGCGCTTGGCGAGGTCCTCCAGGGTGGCGCCGACGTCGCGCTTGTTGCGGGCCTCGGTGGCGCCGAGGCGGTTGCGCATGACGATCCAGTCGATCTGGCCCTTGTCGCGGGCGAAGCGGCGCTTGCGGGCCTGCCACACCATTTCGCTGTAGATGCTCGGGCCCAGCACCTTGTGGCGCTCGGGGTCCACGCGGGCGAGCATGGCGAAATCGACGAAGCTGTCATTGATGGGGGTGATGAGGGTATCGGCCCAGCCGTGGCCGAGGCGGCTGAGGAAGCTGTCGGCGCCGGGGCAATCCACCACCACCACGTCACAGCG
>CAIMWH010000254.1 GCA_903845065.1 uncultured Rhodospirillales bacterium
ACCGAGGGCTGGCGCCGCTTCGGCTGGTACACCTGGGACCAGGGGCCGGGCTTGCCCGGCGACTGGAACGGTCGCCTGGCGCCGTCGTTCGAGTTCGTGTTCCACTTCAACCGCACCGCGCGCCAGGCCAACAAGATCATCCCGTGCCGCTGGGCCGGGCACGTCAACAGCGAGAAGGGCGGGCTACGCGCCAAGGACGGCACCGTGGGCGGATGGACGCACGCCGGCCAGGGCGTGCAGGAGATGCGCATTCCCGACAACGTGCTGCGCATCACCCGCCACAAGGCCCGCGGCATCGAGACCGAGCATCCCGCAGTGTTTCCGGTGAAGCTGCCGGAGTTCCTGATGCAGGCCTATGCCGACGAGGGCGCCGTGGTGTTCGAGCCATTCGGCGGCTCCGGCACCACTCTCCTGGCCGGGCAGCGGACGGGGCGGCTTGTGCGGGCGATGGAACTCGCGCCCGAGTATGTCGACCTGGCGATCGCGCGCTGGCGCATGCTGCATCCGGACCTGCCGGTGCGGCGGGCCGACGACGGCCGCGAATATGACGCCGTGGCGGCCGATCGCATTGGTGATGAGGTTGTCGATGCAGCCTGACATTCAGGTCGAGCCAGTGCCGCTGGCCCAGTTGCTGCCCTACGCGGCGAACGCGCGCACCCATTCGGACGAGCAGGTGGCGCAGATTGCGGCGTCGATCGTCGAGTTCGGCTTCGTCAATCCGGTGCTGGTGGACGAGGCCGGCGTGCTGATTGCCGGCCATGGCCGGGTGCTGGCGGCGAAGAAGCTGGGGCTGGCGACGGCGCCGGCGATCCGGCTGGGGCACCTGACCGAGGCGCAGGCCCGTGCCTATCGGCTGGCGGACAATCAGATTGCGCTCAACGCCGGCTGGGATGCCGCGATGCTGCGGGCCGAACTGCTCGACCTTGACGCCATGGGGTTCGACATGAACCTCGTCGGCTTCAACCAGGCCGACCTGGCGGCGATGATGGCTGGCGACGGCTGCACGGTGGACGAGGCGGCTGCCGATGAGCCGGCGCCCGAGCCGCCTGCGGACCCGGTAAGCCGGCCGGGCGATCTGTGGCTCCTGGGCAAGCACCGGCTGCTCTGTGGCGACGCCACTTCGGCCACGGACGTCAACCGGCTACTGAACGGCGCGAAGCCGCATTTGATGGCGAGTGATCCACCATATGGGGTGAACTACGATCCTGCCTGGCGCAACCGGGCCGGCGTCTCGGCGACGGAGCGGACGGGCGTGGTCAGCAACGACCACCGTGCCGACTGGCGTGAGGCCTGGGCGTTGTTCCCGGGCGACGTCGCCTACATCTGGCACGCCGCCGTACACGCGCGCACGGTCATGGAGAGCCTCGAAGCTGCCGACTTCGTCATCCGCTCGCAGATCGTGTGGGCGAAATCCCGCTTCGTGCTGGGCCGCGGCGATTATCACTGGCAGCACGAGCCGTGCATTTATGGCGTTCGAAAGGGCGCCACTGGCCACTGGCAGGGCGCCCGCGATCAGTCGACGCTGTGGGCGATCGCGACGCGGGGGAACGAGACCGAGGATCCCGAGACGGTGCACGGCACGCAGAAACCCGTGGAGTGCATGCGCCGGCCGATCCTCAACAACAGTGCGCCGGGCGATGCGATCTACGAGCCATTCTCCGGCAGTGGCACCACGATCATTGCGGCCGAGATGACCGGCCGACGCTGCCTGGCGATGGAGATTGATCCCGCCTACTGCGATGTCGCCGTGCAGCGCTGGCAGGATTTGACCGGCCGCCCGGCGGTGCTCGACGGCGAGGATAGTGTGTTCAACGACATCGCCGCCGCCAGGGGTCTCCCGGCGACGGCGTGTGCGGCGTAAGGCGTCAGGTCAGTCCGTGATGGCGTAGACCGAGTAGGAGCCCTTGGCGCCGTCCCGGTTCGGGCCGACCATCCGGACCCGCTCCAGGGTCTCGACCTTGATGCCCTTTTTCTTCAGCCCGGCCAGGAAGCCGCGGCAGGTGTGACTGGCCCAGGCCGTGGTCTCCATGATCTGGGCGATCGTCGCCCCTTCGGTGCGCCGGAGCAGGGTGAGGACCGCCTCCTGCTTGGTCCCCTCGCGCGGCTTGCGCGGGGTGATCGCATCCCGCGCGGCCTTCTCGGCGAGCAGGGTGCGGAGGGCGTCCATCGGCGCTTCGAGGGCGGCGATGATGTCGGTGTCGCGGTTGCCCTGGTCATCCCAGGCGGCCAGAACCGCGGCGGCGACGGTGCGAATGTTCGCCCGCGGCGTGGGTGCCAGTGTGGCGGCGTCGAGCGCGTCGGCGATCGCGGCGGCTTCCTGGGCCACCGCCGCGTCAGAAGCCGCGGGCGGCGCCGTGTTGGCGTTCGTGGCGGCGGTGGGCGGGTCGCGGTCGATGACGCGGAATCCGGCGTCGGTCAGGGCAAGGGTGGTCAGCATCAGGCCGGTGGCGCTGTCTTCGATCAGGGTCGAGGCGTCGCCGAGGTGGTAGTCGCCCAGGGTCTCGGTGATGAGGCCGTCGCGCAGGAGGGCGTCGATCATCTTGTGACGGCCACCGGTGGGCAGCTTGCGGTGGAATTGAAGGCGGTGGTCCGGGCGCTCGGCGGCGCGGGTCATGACGATCAGGGCTGCGGGGGAGAGGGACATTTGCGTGCTCCGTGCTGCGGCCCCTGACCATCAGGGGCTGCTACCACCCCGAGCCCCGTCGGGCAGAACCCGAGCGGGGCGCAGGGGAAAGGGCCCGTCTATTCAGGGGCGAATTCTCCGCGGTGGTGGTAGGCGTCGGTGACCCGGGCCAGGATGGCGTTCCAATGCTGCAGGGTGCCGGCGGTGCCCCAGAGCATGCTGTCGGGATCGGCGCCGATGTGGTCGTCCGCCATCGCCTGAAGCTCGGCGGCGTGGCCCCGGA
>CAIMWH010000255.1 GCA_903845065.1 uncultured Rhodospirillales bacterium
AGCCGCCCGCCGCCGATGAGACCGAACCCGATCTCGACGCCCTGCTGGCGTCCTTGAAGTAGCTCTCACACCATTGTTACCGGCCCGCCTGTACGCAACAGGCGGGCCGGCCGCATCAGGTTGACTTAATCTCGATATCGATCCGCTGGCTTTCCGTGCCGATGCTGGGCAGCACCGCCGCATCGCGCAACATCCGCACGCAGCGCGCCTCGGCCACGCCCAGTTTCTCAAGCTCCACCTCGATCACCCCGCAGCGCAGATTGGCGAGGTCCCGCGTGGCACGATTGGCGTCGGGCGCCACGTAGCTGACCAGGTGGACATGCGCCTCACCGAACTGCAGCGCCCAGTTGGCGGCGGCCTGGATCACCGCCATCGCGTCATTGTCGAGCATCGCCGACCAGTGGCCGAAGAACACGTTATGCCCGGAAGACTGCCGACGGATGCGCTTGACGATGCCGGGATGAATGGCCCACGGCATGGTGCCCTCCTCGGGTTCGCCCGAGTGCCGCTCCCACAGCTCGTAGATTTCGGATTCCCTCTCGCACGTCACGATTTCAATGCTAACATCGTCGGGCAACGTGTTTGCGAGCATGTCATCGATGTATTCAACCCCACCCACCAGCCATGCCTGGCCGTGGTGTTCGGCGAGTATGATGTTGGCCATTTCGTTCTCCTGCGTTGTCCGTCTATTCGTTTATCCTGAGGACCGTCACCCAGAGGGCCGCGACGTGAGTCGGCGGTTGATGCCATGCGCCTGATTTTGTCGCTGACCGGTGGCGGTCTGTCCGGACCCGCCACGATGCGCACGCTGTCGGAAGGCAGCTTAACCATCGGACGCGGCACGAGCAACGACTGGGTGCTGCCGGACCCGCAGCAGAGCCTGTCACGCACCCATTGCGCCATCACCGCCGAGGGGGAGCGCTTCATCCTCACCGACCTCAGCAGCAATGGCGTATTCGTCAACGGCGCGCAACAGCCCACCGAGCGCGACAGCCGTATCGTGTTGACGGACGGCGATTTTTTCCGCCTCGGCGATTTCACCATCAAGGCCGTGCTGATCGATGACGGCGCGGGCCTGGCGCCGGCGCCGAGCACGATGGATTTCCCCTCGGCGGCCTTCCCGGGCCGCTCCAACCTCTCCCTCGGCGGCCGGCAGTCCAGCAGCCCGCTTGATATCGACCCCCTCGATGATCCCCTCGGCCGCGGCGGGGATGGCACGGACCCTTTCGCCGCCCGGCCGCATGCCGGTTTCAGCCACCCCGTCGCCCACGTCGCGGTCAATCCGCGCGGCACGCCCGATCCGTTCGATGTGCGCGCCGCGCATCCGATGACGCCGATGGGCATGGACGACGAGGACATGTTCCGCGGCCTCACGCCGTCTTCGGAATGGCAGGGGGCACCCAAGTCCGACCACGCGCCCGCCACCTCGATGGCGATGCCGATGCAGCGGGTGATCCACCCGGTCAACCCGGTGTCGATGGATGATTTTGACGCCCTGCTCGGCGGGCTGGAGCCACAGGGCCTGGGCGGCCAGCCCGCTCCCAACATGCCGCAGCCGATGCAGGCGCCGATGCAGCACCAGCAGGCCGCGTTCCCGCCCGCGGCGCCCTCGGCGATGGGGATGCCGGCGATCAGCCTCGATGACCTGCTGGGCGACATCGCCCCCGGCGGGTTCGCGGCAACCCCGGCGCAGCCGCCGCAGCAGCAGCATCAGCCGATGGCGCCGCAGCCTGCACCCACCCATCCGGCCCCGATGCAGCCCGCGCCCGTGGCACCGCCGATGGGCGCCATGTCGGTTGGCCTCGATGACCTGCTCGGCGACATGGCCCCCACCCCGCCGGCCGCCCATCAGCCGATTGCCGCACCACCACCCTCTCCGCCGCCGGCCGCGCCGCCCGCCCCGCATCCGCAGGCACCGGCGTTCGACGCGTTCGATGCGCCCGCGCCCGTCCAGCCCGCGCCTCCGCATATGGCACCCCAGCCGCAGGCGTTCGACGCCTTTGACGCCCCGGCCCCGATGGTCCCGCCGCCAATGGCCCCCGCGCCGCAACCTGTCGCGCCACCGCCCGCCCTGCGTGCGCCGATGGCGCCCTCGCGCAACCCGTTCGAAGACCCCGAGCCGCTGCCCGGGTCCATCCCGCCCCGCGCCGCCACGCCTCGTCCGGCAGCGCCCGCCCCGATGGCCGCACAACCGGCCGCGCCGCCGCCGATGGCCCAGCAACCGGCCCCGCAACCCGTCCCCACCGGCAACGTGCCGGCCCCGGTTGCCACCGGCGACATGCAGGCCGCCTTCGCCGCGTTCCTCGAAGGTGCCGGCGTACTCGGCGCGCAGATCGACAACAGCGACCCGGCCGCCGCCCTGCGTGCCGCCGGCGCCGTGTTCCGCGCCATGGCCGAGGGCGTGCGCGAAGTCCTGATCTCGCGCGCCGAAATCAAGGGCGAGATGCGGGTGGAACGCACCATGATTTCATCGCACGGCAACAACGCGCTGAAATTCTCCGTCACCCCGGATGACGCGGTTACCTCGCTGCTGGTCCAGAAGCGGCCCGGCTACATGGCCCCGCTCGCCGCCACCCGCGAAGCGTTCACCGATATAAAGACGCATGAAATTGCTGTGATGGCCGGCGTGCAAACCGCGTTGATGTCGCTGCTGAAGCGCTTCGAACCCGAGACGCTGGAGAAGCGCCTGTCGCCCAGCCTGTTCGGCGCCGTGCTGCCGGCCGCCCGCAAGGCCCGCTACTGGGATGGGTTTCGCGAAGCCTACGCGGAAATCTCGCTCGAAGCCGAGGATGACTTCCAGTCCGTATTCGGCCGGTCATTCGCCCAGGCCTACACCGAGCAGACTCGGAAGGACTGAAATCAACGGTAGGGGAGCCGCGTCAACGCACACAACTGTGCGTGACAAGATAGACAGCAGGTTCTTCCCATGCGAGCAAGGACTGGTGCATAATCCGGTTCGTTCAAGGGGAGCGTTGCAATGGCGTCTTGTTTACCGCGCGGTCACGATTTTTCTCCCGCACGACGCCGGACGGTGCTGTCCGCCCTCACGGGGTTGATGTCGGCCGGCACCATTCTGGCACTTTCGGGGTGCGCCGCACCGCCGCCACCGCCGCCGCCACCCACGATCGTCTACGTGCAAATCGTCACCACCACTGATGTGAATGCCCTGCCCGGTGCCCCCGGCGCGCCGCTTGCCGTGCGCGTCTACCAGTTGGCATCGAGCGCCGGCTTCCTCGGCGCCGAGTTCTATCCGCTCTATTCGGCCGACAGCGTCGCCCTCGGCGCCGATCGCCTGAAGAAGGATGAGATGGTGATGGCGCCGTCCGCCACCAAAACCCTCATGCTCACGCCGTCCGACCAGGTGAAATCTATCGGCGTGTTCGCCGCCTACCAGACCTTCCAGGCCGTCACCTGGCGGGCCGCGGCCGATATTCCGCCCAACACCACCACCACCTTCACCGTCACCGCGAGTGCGACCGGCCTCAAGCTGGTGGCCACTCCCGGGAAGCCGGTCAGTCCCTGATCATGGGGTGGGAGAACAAAGTCGTCTGGGGTGAGGGCCTTTTCCTTCAGCCTCAGCACCTGCAGCAGCAGGAGCGCTATGTCGAGCGCCTGGTGCGGGCCAGCACCGCCGGGCTCGCGCCGTTCACCTATGGGCTGACCCGGCTTGAGATCGACACCGACTTGCTGCCGCTCGGTAAGTTCGCCATCCGCAGCGCCGCCGGCATCCTGCCCGACGGCACGCCGTTCAGCATTCCGGACGATGTCGATCATCCCCAGCCGATCGACCTGCCGGAAACCCTGAAGAACGCGGTCATCTATCTGCTGTTGCCCGCCCGCCAACCCGGCGCCATCGAAACCGCGCCGGCCGATCGCACCGAAACCGCTGCCCGTTTCGCGGTAGGCGAGCACGAGGCGATCGACACCAACGCCGGCTACCAGTCGGTCGCCACAGTGCCGATCGGCAAGCTGCGCCTGCGCCTCGGCCTGGAACACGAGAACCGCTCGGGCTTCGCCGCCCTCGGCCTCGCCGCCGTGGTGGAAGTGCGGGCCGACCGCTCGGTGGTGATCGACGAGGCCTACATCCCGCCCATCCTGTCCTGTGGCGTCTCGGCGCTACTGAACGGGTTCGTGTCGCAGTTGCAGGGCCTGATCCACCATCGGGCTGAAGCCCTGGCCGGCCGTGCCTCGGAGTCCAACACCCGCGGCGCCGGCGATATCAACGACTTCCTGCTACTCCAGGTGTGCAACCGCTACGAGCCGCTGGTGACCCATTTCGCGGCGGCCGCGAACCAGATCCATCCCGAGACGCTCTATCGGGTACTGCTCAGCCTGGCCGGCGAACTCGCCACCTTCACCGAAACCCGCAAGCGTCCGCCAGTCTTCCCGCCCTATCGGCATGATGACCTGAACGCAACCTTCCGTCCGGTGATCGCAGCACTCCGCCAGTCCCTGTCCGCGGTGCTCGAACAAACCGCCATTCCGATCCCGCTCCAGGAGCGCAAGTTCGGCATCCGCGTCGGCCCGATCACCGACCGCAGCCTAGTCACCGATGCTACCTGGGTGCTGGTGGTCAAGGCGCAACTGCCGCCCGAAACCCTGCGCCGCGGCTTCCCCAACCAGACCAAGATCGGTCCGGTGGAGCAAATCGTCGAACTGATCAACGTCGCGCTGCCCGGCATCCCCATCTCCGCCCTGCCGGTGGTGCCGCGCCAACTGCCGTACTACGCCGGACGATCCTACTTCGAGCTGGATCGTTCGAGCCCCTACTGGGTCGCGCTTGCCAAGTCCGGCGGCATCGCGATCCACGTCGCCGGTGATATCCCCGGCCTCGAAATCGAATGCTGGGCCATCCGAGGATGACGCATGAGCGATGACCCGTTTGCCGAACCGTCAGACAGCGAAAAGACGATCATCCGTCGTCCGAGCCCGTCTGGCACCGCCGGGCGAGGCCCGGCCCCGGTAGCCGCCGCCCCCGCTCCGGCGCCGCAGGATGTGCGCCCGGTGCCGAAAACCGGCAGCAATCCGCTGGTGGCGGCGGCCTCCCCGGTGCTGGCGGCGGCCATCCGCATCCAGGCCGATCGCGGCCGCGCGCCTGATATTGACCGGCTGCGCAAGGCCATGGTCGAAGCTATCCGCCGCTTCGAAACCGAAGCGCTGGCCACCGGGATGGATACCCGTTCCCTCCGCGCCGCGCGCTATGCCCTATGCGCCACGGTGGATGACCTAGTGCTCAGCACCCCCTGGGGCACCGCGTCCAACTGGGCGCAGCAGAGCCTCACCAATATCTTCCACAACGAGGTCACCGGCGGCGAACGCTTCTATGTGATCCTCGAGGAGATGCAGAAGGATCTCGGCCACCACGAGGCGGTGGTCGAACTGATGTACCTCTGCATGTCGTTGGGCATGGTTGGCCGCTACCGCGTGATGCCGCGCGGCGTCGCTGCCCTCACCGAATTGCGCGAGGGCGTCTACCGCACCATCCGGGACCGCAAGGGCGAATTCGAGCGCGATTTGTCGCCGCACTGGCGCGGCGTTACCGCCGGCGCCCGGAACCTCGGCCAGCGCGTGCCGCTGTGGGCGATCGGCCTGGGCACCGTGGCGCTGGCCTCGGTGATGTATGTGGCGTTCACCTTCCTGCTCGCCTCGGTGTCCGAGGTGGCATTCGCCGAATTGTTCGCACTCCCGCCGCGCGGGCAGATCGTGGTGCCGCGCGCGGCCGTGCCCGCAGCGCAGGCCGC
>CAIMWH010000256.1 GCA_903845065.1 uncultured Rhodospirillales bacterium
CCGAACAGGGCGTCGACTACTTCACCATCCACGCCGGCGTCCGCCTCGCCTACGTGCCGCTGACCGCCCGCCGCACCACCGGCATCGTCTCCCGCGGCGGCTCCATCATGGCCCGCTGGTGCCTCGCCCACCACAAGGAGAGCTTCCTCTACGAACACTTCGGCGACATCTGCGACATCATGCGCAAGTACGATGTCTCCTTCTCCCTCGGTGACGGCCTGCGCCCCGGCTCCAACGCCGACGCCAATGACCGCGCCCAGTTCGCCGAGCTCGAAACCCTCGGCGAGCTCACCCAGGTCGCCTGGAAAAAAGGCTGCCAGGTCATGATCGAAGGGCCCGGCCACGTGCCGATGCACAAGGTCAAGATCAACATGGACAAGCAGCTCAAGGAATGCGGCGAAGCCCCGTTCTACACCCTCGGTCCGTTGACCACCGACATCGCGCCTGGCTACGACCACATCACCTCCGCCATCGGTGCCGCCATGATCGGCTGGTTCGGCACCGCCATGCTCTGCTACGTCACGCCCAAGGAACACCTCGGCCTGCCCAACCGTGACGATGTGAAGGTCGGCGTCATCACCTACCGCATCGCCGCCCACGCCGCGGATCTCGCCAAGGGCCATCCCGCCGCCCGCCTGCGCGATGACGCCATCAGCCGCGCCCGCTTCGAATTCCGCTGGGAAGACCAGTTCAACATCGGACTCGATCCGGACACCGCGCGGCAATACCACGACGAAACCATGCCCAAGGAAGCCCACAAGGTCGCCCATTTCTGTTCCATGTGCGGCCCCAAATTCTGCTCGATGAAAATCTCGCACGACATCCGCGCCGATTCCGAACGCATGGCCGGCATGGAAAAAATGAGCGAGGAATTCAAAGCCAAAGGCAGCGAAATCTACCTGCCCGAAACGGCCGCCGAGTAAGGGGAAGCAAGGCGAGGGCTCTGCCCTCGACCCGCTGGGGGATGATGCCCCAGACCCGCATCAATTGACTGCGCTGCGCCGGAATGGCTGAATTCCAGCCATTCCGGCGGTTGCGCCCACCGCCTTGTCCGCCCCCCAGTATCGCCCAAACCGCGCCACCCGAGCCTCCAAAACACACCCGCCCTCCAGCGCCAGCGCACCATCACCCCGCGTCCAGCGCCATCCGTCCTCCGCCGCCTCCCATCCGGTGGACAGCCTCGGGTCATCCAAAGCAATCGCCTGACCATCCAATATCAAGCTGGTCACCGCCACCCCGAGGTTCCGACGGTCGTCACTGTCGACATCCGCGTCAGCCGGCACGAACGAACGCGACATGAACCGAACCGTTCGAGCACCTTCCGGCAGCACGAAACCATACTCCGCACCGATCCAATCCGGTTCCACCACGGCGCCATCGACGAGCAAATGCAAGTCAGGGTCCCTGGTCAGCACATGTCCAAGCGCAACCGCCCGCGCCACCAGCCGCGCCCGCACCGCCCGCAACCTTGCGCCATCCAGCACCACCGGAGCGCACGCCGCCACACTCCATACCCCCCGCGCGAAATCCGCATCCTTCATCACCACATCGCCGCCATTGGCGAACGCCGCCCGGTTTCCGGTGTCCAGATAGCTCTCGCAGGCCATACCCTCGGCCAAAATCACATCGTGGCGCTCAAGCTCCACGTGCCAATACGTCACCCCGGCCACCGGCTCCTGCAACACCGTCGCGCCGTTCACCAGATACCGCGCCGGGACCAACACCCCATCCACGTAAACCGAATGATCGGGAGAAAGCACCAGATCGCGGTTCGGCACATCAGGCGCAAACGCCCCCCGCACAATCCGCACCGGCATCACATCCTGCGGTCGCGGATGAACCGCACAGTTCACCGTGCGATGCCCAATCCATTTCACCGGCGCCCAATCCCCGCCAATCCCCGTCGCCACAACGTCTCCCACCCGTAAAACCTCCACCGGCACCTCCCCCCGTGCCGTCCGGATGCGTGTCCCCGTCGCAAAACACGGCGCCGCCGCGTCGATCGAAAGCGCCGTGCCCCCGGTGCCATCCGGAACCGCCCGCAGGAACGTACCATCGGCCAATCCGGTGAACGTCACCAGAATACCGGCATCGCCAACCAACGTGATCACATTGCCAATGAACCCGAGCGACGCTTCCGCCGCACCCACCAGGTCAATCGTGCTTCCCACCGAGAAGTCGTTGATCACCGCCCCCGAGAAGGCATTGATCCCCCCCGCAATCGTCCACACCGCGCCCGTGGCAAATTCGATCGTATTGAAATTGACGATGTCGCTGCCCAACCCGCTCAGCGTGCCGTTGCCCGCTTCAAGCCGCAACGTGCTGGAATGCCCCGCGCCGATCGCGTTGCCACCGTCGACATGCCCGATCAGCAGTGACCCGGTCGCCAAATCGAGTTCATTCGTCGTGCCGCCGGCAAACCGCACCGCCGATGGCGTCGCCCCGGTACCCACGATCGTCCCAAGGTTCGTGATCGTCCCGCCGCCGGCCGCATAAATCCCGTCGGTGAAACCCGCGATGCTGCCGGACGCGCCATTCACAACAAGCCCGCCCGCATCCAACACAATCCCGAAACCAGTCGTCCCGGTGATGCTGCCATCGTTCAGCAACCCGCCCCCGGCCTTCAACCGCGCGCCCGATGTCGTGCCGGACGCCACCGCGCCGACACCATTGGTCACCGTCCCCCCGGCCACCAGATACAGCGCGGCGTTGCCATGGGCGATCACCGAGCCAAAGTTCGCAATGGTGCCGCTCCCCCCGGCAATATACATCCCGGAACTCGCACCCGATATCGTGCCGCCCGCGGCATTCGTCTCCGACCCGCCGGCCGTCAGGACAACGCCACCCTTGGTCGTCGACAAAATATGGCCGGCATTGGTCACCGTGCCGGCCGCCCCAAGGATGCGAACACCGCGATACCCGGCAATCGCGCCGCTGGCGCTGTTGCTAACCGTCCCACCGCGGCTCAGGTAAACGCCCGATGAGGTCCCGCCCGTGATCGCCCCGTCGTTCGTCACGTACCCGGTGGCATTCTTGATACTGATGCCTGATCGCCCGGTCAGGCTCGCCCCGGCGGCATTGGAGATCGAACCACCTGCCTGCATGTTGATCCCGGCGCCGCTCGTCCCCGTGATGCTCCCGGAATTCGTCACCGTTCCGTTCAAACTGAGGTAGACACCAACGTTGCCGCCCGTGATGACGCCATCTGGCGCATTCGTAACGTTGCCGCCGGAATGTAAAATTACAGCCCAACCGCTGGACGCGTTGCTCGCGCTAATCGTCCCGGAATTATCCACGGTGCCCGATGCGCCAGTGATATGTGCGCCCTCAACTACGCCCGTGATTAAACCTCCGGCTCTATTCGTAAACACCCCGCCAGCCAAGAGAATCGCAGCAAGGCCGTTGGTTCCGGTCGCGCCGATGGTGCCAGAATTATCCACGGTACCCGAGGCGCCAAAGACCCGCGCGCCCTCAACGGCACCTGCGATCACCCCTCCGACATTATTTGTTAGTACACCACCAGCCAAGAGATTTATCGCAATTCCGCCGGTGCCAGTCGCGCTGATGGTGCCGGAGTTATCCATAACGGCCGAAGCACCAGAGCCGAGCACGCCGACTGCTGCGCCGGTGATTGACCCTGCGGATCTGTTCGTAACCACACCACCGGCCAAGAGATTTACGCCGGTTCCAGAAGCGCCACTTGCGCTGATGGTGCCGGAGTTGTCCACACTGCCAGAAGCAGCCTCCAGCCTGATGCCGAACAGATTTCCAGCAACAACGCCGCCAACATTATTAGTAACGTCTACCTTGGTAACCACATCGACGCCAGCGCTTGAACTGCCGCGAATCGTGCCAAAATTCACTAGCGTCCCAAGCTGATTTACTCCGGCGACGTTCGTGCTGCCAACGCCCGTCGGACCAGATATTTGTCCGCCGATACCATTCGATACAGAGCCTCCCTCCCAGAATTGGACGCCGGCTCGGGTGGATGCAGTGATGCTGCCAAGATTAGTCAGGCTTCCGCCGGGGGAAACACGGACTCCATAGTACGCACCACTTATTAGTGCACCCGAAGCATTCGAAACAATACCAGATGATACTTCAACTCCCCAGCCAGTCGTTCCACTAGCGTCTATCGTGCCGTGGTTGTCCAGCAAGCTAGCACTCACATTGAGTGTAACTGCTGTGTAATTCACACCCGTTGATGTGATTAACCCGTAGTTCTGAATTGTTGAATTATTTGAAATAATGCTTCCCGACGCCCGCATGACTCCAGTATTCTCGACCACGAATACCCCGAAACCCTCTATAGAAATTCCTCCGGTAGAATCCATTTGCCCGCGCAAAGAAAAACCCTCTGCGGCATTTACAATGAATCCACCCGCAACCGCCGTTCCGGACAACACACCGCCCCCCAAATCCGGGACAGCGGGAAAGGCAGGATCCGGATATGGGAGAAATTTTACTGGGGGATACCCAAAATAATCAACAGCGTCGGGCTGAGCGCTTCCGCTCAACACACCAACATATGCACCGTATGGAAGGACCCCTGTATCGTAGGTATATCCAATGTACCAATTCGCTGAGGCAATATCTCCTCCCCCACCGATCCAAAAATTTGACCGCGGCAAACTGAAGACATGTTCGACAATTGCCATTTCAAGCAAATTCCCAATGAGTCATGCTGACGCTCCATACCGCCTACGAATCTCACCGAAATTCGAATGATGTTAATTCGCATGGTTGCCGGTTGGGCACAAGATACAAATAACCGCACCGAAACACCAATGAAGCACGGCGACACCATCCCACCCATGGTCATCCGACACCTGCTTCCAGCCGTCGTTGTCCCGTTCGCCATGCCGCACCACCCATCCGCCCCATGCAACACAGCGCGCCCCCACTTCCCCCACGCAACACCCCCCCACCCCCCCCCTTGCAGCCACCACCCCCCATGCCCAAACTCCCCCCATGATCGACGCCCGAACCGCCCTCGAAGCCATCGGCCAACTCCCGGACGGCGAAATCGACCTCGCCGACGCAGCACTCCAACTCGCCCGCGCCACCAACCCCGATGCCGACTGGCAAGCCGCCCGCGCCCACCTCTCCGAACTCGCCCGCGGCGCCGTGGACCTCGCCGCCAACATCCCCCCCGGAGACCTTGGCGGCCGTGCCCGCGCCCTCCGCCAACTCCTCATCGTCACCCACGGCTACGAAGGCGATACCCTCACCTACGACGATCTCGCCAACGCCAACCTCATCCACGTCATCGAACGCCGCCAAGGCCTCCCCGTCGCCCTCGGCATCCTCTGGCTCCACGCCGCCCACGCCGCCGGCTGGGGCGCCCATGGCATCGATTTCCCCGGCCACTTCCTCATCGGCCTCGCCGGCCGCAAAGCCCAGGTCGTCATGGACCCCTTCAACGCCGGCGCCAGCCTCGATGCCGATGACCTCCGCACCCTCCACAAATCCTACGCCGGCGACGAGTCCCCCCTCCGCGCCGGAGTCCTCCGCCCCATGCCCCGCCGCGCCATCCTGCTGCGACTGCAAAACAACATCCGCTCCCGCCAACTCCAGGCCGGACACCTCCGAGACGCCCTGAACTGCACGGAGTCAATGCTCTGCATCGCCCCCGACGACACAACCCTCCAATCCGCCGCCGCCGAGTTGCGCGCGCGCCTGAACTAGGGTTTGGTGCGGCCCGATAGCGCAAGCAAGGCGGGGGCTTCGCCCCTCGACCCCACCAAGGGCCGGGCCCTTGGAACCCATGACTTAAGAAAGCTTCTCGAAG
>CAIMWH010000257.1 GCA_903845065.1 uncultured Rhodospirillales bacterium
ACTGCTTGCTGCCCCCTTCGCCGCTACAGCTTGGTCCGCAGCGACCACAACTCGGGGAAGAACCGCAACCCCAGCGCCCGGGCGAGAAACGGCACTCCGGAACTGCCGCCGGTGCCGCCCTTCATGCCGATGATCCGCTCCACCGTCTTCAGGTGGCGAAACCGCCACTGCTGGAACCGGTCTTCGAGATCCACCAGCTTTTCGGCGAGATCGTACAAGTCCCAGTAGGTCTCCACGTCACGGTAGACGGTCAGCCAGGCCGCCTCCACCGCTTCGCTCGCCACATGCGGTAACGCGAAGTCCCGCTCCAGCGCCTCGGCCGGCAACGCGATGCCGCGCCGGGCGAGCAGCCGCAGCGTTTCGTCGTACAGGCTCGGTGCCACCAGCGCCGCGCTCAACCGGGCATGGGCGGGCGGATCGCCCCGATGCACCGCGATCAGGGCGGCATCCTTGTTGCCCAGGCGGAACTCGATCTCGCGATACTGGTAGGACTGGAACCCCGAACTCGGCCCCAGATGCGGCCGCAGCTTCTGGTAGTCGTGCGGCGTCATCGTTGACAGCACGTCCCAGGATTGGATGAGTTGCTGCTGGATGCGCCCGACGCGGGCGAAGATTTTCAGCGGCACGCCGAGATCGTCCGCCCGGATGCCGTCCATCGCCGTGCCGATTTCGTGCAGCAGCAGCTTCATCCACAGCTCGCTCGCCTGGTGGATGATGATGAACAGCATCTCGTCATGCTCGCCCGAGCGGGGAAGCTGGGCGCTGAGCAGGCGATCAAGGCCGAGATAGCCGCCATAGCTGTCGGCGGCGGCGACATCCCAATGGATGTCGCTCTCGGCCCTGCTGTCGGATTTCGCCATTACACCCCGAGGACGGAGGCGGCCGGCTTGAAGGCCACGCCCAGATCGTCCGCCACCGCCTTGTAGGTGACCACGCCGGCATGCACGTTGAGGCCGTTGCACAGATGCACATCGTCGATCAGCGCCTGCCGCCAGCCCTTGTTGGCCAGCGCCATCACGAACGGCAGCGTGGCGTTGCCCAGCGCGATGGTGGAGGTGCGCGCAACCGCGCCCGGCATGTTGGTGACGCAGTAGTGCACCACGCCTTCCTCCACATAAGTCGGGCTGGAGTGGCTGGTCGGCCGGCTGGTTTCCAGGCAGCCGCCCTGGTCGATGGCGATATCGACCACCACCGAACCCGGGCGCATCTTCTTCACCATCGCACGGCTCACCAGCTTCGGCGCCGCCGCACCGGGGACCAGCACGGCGCCGATCACCAGGTCGGCCTCGACGACGGCCTGCTCGATGGAGGCGGTGGTGGAGTAGAGGGTGTGGATCTGCGAGCCGAACTGCTGGTCAAGCTCCTTCAGGCGGGTGATCGAACGGTCGATCACCGTCACCTGGGCGCCGATGCCGATGGCCATGCGCGCGGCATTGGTGCCGGATACGCCGCCGCCGATCACCACCACGCGGCCCGCCGGCACGCCCGGCACGCCGCCGAGCAGCACGCCGGCGCCGCCCTGTTCCTTCTCCAGGCAATGCGCGCCCACCTGGATGGACATGCGCCCGGCCACTTCGCTCATCGGCGCCAGCAGCGGCAGGGCGCCGCGCGGGTCGGTGACGGTTTCATAGGCGATGCAGGTGGCGCCTGAGCGCATCAGGCCCTCGGTCTGCTCCTTGTCGGCGGCGAGGTGCAGATAGGTGAACAGCACCTGGCCGGGCCGCAGGGCGGCGATCTCGGAGGGCTGCGGCTCCTTTACCTTCACGATCATGTCCGCGGCGGCGAAAATCTCAGCGGCGGTGGCGGCGATGGTGGCGCCGGCGGCGCGATACGCATCGTCGGTGAAGCCGATGGCGGTGGCGGCGTCCTGCTGGACGACGACCTCATGGCCGTGCACGGTCAACTCGCGCACTGCGGCCGGGGTCAAACCCACGCGGTATTCGTGGGTCTTGATTTCCTTGGGGACGCCGACCTTCATCGAGGGAACTCCGTTGTCTGCAATGAGTTTATAGCCGAGACACGTTGCCGCTTTGTGCGGTGCACCATCCTAGACCGGGGAACGCCGCCTTGAAACCTCTCGTGCTCCATGTTGGCGAAATCGTCGAACCATGCGCCAGCCGTTACCGGATGGTGTTCGATTTGGTCGAACACCATCCGCGTGGCCAATTGCAGCCAAACCTGGGCGAAATTCGGGCAATCATCGCCGCCGCGCCGGTGCCAGGTGAATTGATCGCCGCCATGCCGCGCCTGGCGGTGATCGCGGCGTTCGGTGCCGGGGTGGACAAGATCGATCTCGCCGCCGCCCGCGCCCGTGGGGTGTTGGTTGCCAACGCGCCGAACCCAACAGCCGCCTGCGTGGCCGACATGGCGATGGCGCTGCTGCTGGCGGTGGCGCGCGGCATTGTGCAGGGGGATGTCTTCGTGCGGGCGGGCAAATGGCCGGGCGGCCAGTTTCCGCTGCTGCCTCGGCTGCACCATCGCCGCATGGGCATTCTCGGCCTCGGCCGTATCGGGCGCGCGATTGCCCGCCGCGCCGAGGCGTTCGATATGGCGGTGAGCTATCACAGCCGCAATCCGGTCGCCGGCGTGCCCTACCGCTTCATCGGCGGCGTGGCGGACCTCGCGGCCGAGAACGATATCCTGGTTGTCGCGTGCCCCGGCGGACCCGCCACCCGCCATCTGGTCGATGCCGCCGTGCTGCGGGCGCTCGGCCCGGCCGGCATCCTGGTCAACATCGCGCGCGGCAGCATCGTCGATGAGGACACGCTGGCCGATGCGCTCGAGTCGGGCACCATCGCCGGGGCCGGGCTTGATGTGTTCGAGCATGAACCCGCCGTGCCGGCCCGCCTGCGCGCCTGTGCGAACGCGGTGCTCATGCCCCATCGCGGTGGCGGCACCATCGAGACCTGGGCCGAAACGGCGGACGAAACCATCGCCAACATCCAGGCCGCCCTGGCCGGCACCTGCCCGCCCGGCCTGTTGCCCGGCTTCTGAATGGCCCTGGCCGGGCCACGCGGTTCTGCCTAACGTCGGCACAGATGAACAAGGAGATGACCATGCAGCGTCGCACCGTCCTGAAGGCCGCGGCCGCCACGCTGGCGTTGCCAGGCGTTGCCCGCGCGCAGAACGCCAAGGTGCTGAAGGTGATCGCCGAGGCCGATCTCGCCATCCTCGATCCAGTGTGGACCACCGCCACCGTCACCCACAGCCACGCCCGCATGGTGTTCGACTCGCTCTATGGCTTCGACGCCGGC
This sequence comes from uncultured Rhodospirillales bacterium, assembly GCA_903845065.1. Taxonomy (GTDB): domain Bacteria; phylum Pseudomonadota; class Alphaproteobacteria; order Acetobacterales; family Acetobacteraceae; genus CAIYPH01. Next base: position 3,255 of record CAIMWH010000257.1, read on the forward strand.
TACACGCCGCAGCCGCAAATGGTCGAGGGCCACACCGTCACCGGCGATACCGACTGGACCCTGCGCCTGCGCCCCGGCCTGATGTTCCATAACGGCGAGAAGGTGCTGGCGCGCGATGCGGTGGCCAGCCTGCGTCGTTGGGCCTCGCGGGACAGTTTCGGCCAGGCGCTGATCGAGATCGCCGACGAGATCTCGGCCCCCGATGACCGCACTATCCGCCTGCGCCTGAAGAAGCGCTTCCCGGTGCCGCGTGCGCTTGCCAACTCGGCGCTGATCATGCCCGAGCATTTCGCCAACACCGACTCGTCCAAGCAGGTGACGGAGATGATCGGCAGCGGCCCATTCCGTTTCCTCGCCAATGAGCGCGTGCCAGGCGCCCGCGTCGCCTATGCCCGGTTTGACGGCTACGTGCCGCGCGAGGAGCCGTCCAGCGCCACCTCGGGCTCCAAGCGGGTGTACGTCGATCGGGTCGAGTGGCTGGTCATCCCCGACCCGTCCACCGCCTCGGCCGCCATGATGGCCGGCGAGGCGGACTGGTGGGGTGCGCCGCCCGACCTGCTGGCCCAGCTCAAGCGCTCGCCCCGGCTGCGGCTGGAAACCGTCGATCCGCTCGGCGGCATCGCCATCTTGCGCTTCAACCACCTGCAGCCGCCGTTCGACAACCCCGCCATCCGCCGCGCTTTGCTCGGTGCCGTCAGCCAGGCCGATTTCATGGTGGCCATCGCCGGGGAGGACCACAGCCTTTGGCGCGATGGCGTGGGGGCCTTCACGCCGGGCAGCCCGATGGCGAGCGATGTCGGCCTGGAGGTGATGACCGGCCCGCGCGATTTCGAGAAGGTGCGCGCCGACCTCGCCGCCGCCGGCTACAAGGGTGAGAAGGTGGTGCTGATGAACCCGGCCGACATGAACGAACTCAGCACCGTCACTGTGGTTGCCGCCGACGTGCTGAAGCGGTGCGGCATGAATGTCGACCTGCAAACCATGGACTGGGGCACCCTGATCCAGCGCCGCGCCAAGACCGGCCCGGCCGCCGAGGGCGGCTGGAACCTGGTGCACACCAATCTCAACGGCTCCGGCACGATGGACCCGGCCGGCCATATCGGCCTGCGCGCCAATGGCCTGAAGGCATGGGCGGGCTGGCCGACCAGCCCCGAGCTGGAGCGCCTGCGCGATGCCTGGTTCGACACCGCGGACATCGCCCGGCAGCGCGCGATCTGCATCGATATCCAGAAGCAGTTCTGGGTAGACGTGCCCTATATCCCGCTCGGCCAGCGCTTCTTCCCCTACGCCATCAACAACCGGGTGCGCGATGTTCCGCGCGGCGGGGCGTTCTTCTGGGGGGTGAAGCTGGCGTAACGAAAAGGCTCGCAACGGCGAATGTTATATTATACCATTTTGCCGTCCCGCCCTGATGGAGCCCGATCCGATGCGCCCAGCCGCCGCAGTTTCGCCGTTCGTCCTCGCCGCCCTGCTGACCGCGGGGCCGGCGCTGGCCGGAGCACCCTACCGCACCGATGACCCCGGCACCACCGAGCATTGGGAAATCGACCTGTTCAGCACCGGCACCAACACCCGGGCCGGCACCAGCGGCGTGCTGCCAGGGCTGGAGGTGGATTACGGCGTGCTCCCCCGAGTGCAACTCCATATCAGCGCGCCGCTTGGATACACCACCGCCACAGGGAAGGGCTTCGGCTCCGGCTACGGCGATACCGAATTGGGGGTGAAGATCCGCATCATCGATGCCACCGAGGAGGACTGGTGGCCCAAGGTGGCGATTTTCCCGCTCGTCGAGGTGCCCACCGGCAACCAGCGGATGGGCTTCAGCACCGGCCACACCCAGGTGTTCCTGCCGGTATGGGTCGGCAAGGAATTCGGCGACTGGAGCACCTCCGCCGGTGGTGGGCACTGGACCAACCCGGGGCCGGGCAACAAGGACTGGTGGTACGCCGGCTGGGCGGTGCAGTACAAGCTGGAGGAGGGCCTCACCGTCGGAGGCGAGATTTTCCACCAGACCGCCAGCGTCGCCGGCGGCAAGGCCAGCACCGGCTTCAACCTAGGCCTGCTCTACGATCTTAGCGACAACTGGCATGTGCTGGTGTCGGCCGGGCGCGGGGTGCAGAACGCGGCCGACACCAATGCCTTCTCCTACTACACCGCGCTACAACTCACCTTCTGAGGCGCGGCCCGGATACACCCGAGCGGTCAGCCCCGCCGGGGTCGCCACCCGATGGGTGTGGTCGATGGCGGCATGGGTCATGCGGAAACTCAGCATCCGCTGGCTCGCTTCCAGCAGCAGGCCCTGATAGGCGGGATCACTGGCCACGTTGCGGGTTTCGCCCGGATCGGTGCGCAGGTCGTACAGCACCGGCGCGAAGCCGGGCAGGTGGACGTATTTCCACTCCCGCGTGCGCAGCGCCGCCATCGGCCCGGCCTCGGCCGCGGTGCCTTCCGGCAACGCCGAGGGGGCCGGCCAGCCGCCGCGCAGGTCGTATTCGAAATGCACCTCGCTGCGCCACACCGCCGGCGTCGCCCCGCGCAGCCACGGCAGCAGGGTGGTGCCGTTGCAGGCCACCGGCACGTCCTGCCTGAGCCAGTCGAGGATGGTGGGCATCAGGTCGACCGATTCGGTGAATGCGTCCACCACCCGGCCGCGCACGCCCGAGGGGTCCCGGATGATCAGCGGCAAATGGTAGCTCTGGTCGAACCAGCCGATCTTGCCGAGCAGGCGATGGTCCCCCAACTGCTCGCCGTGATCGGAGGTGAACACGATCAGCGTGTTGTCGTACTGACCGGTGGCGCGCAGTTCCGCCAGGATGCGGCCGACCCAGTCATCGATCTCGGCGATCAGCCCATAGTAGGAGCGCCGGGTGAGTGCGATGTCGGCGTCGCTGAGATCGCTCACCTGCCCGGTGGCGCCTTCGAAATAGGACGACTGCTTCTGTGCGCCCAGCCAGTGCGCCAGCACCGGGTGCTGTGCCGCCTCGTCCGCCCGAGTCGCGGCGCGAATCGGCGCGGCCAGGACCGCCTCGGGAACGGCGGCATGATAGGGCGCCGGCGCGATGAACGGCGGATGCGGCCGCAGGAACCCCAGATGCAGCAGCCACGGCCGCTCCGGGCGCGAGACGCGGACGCCGCGCAGGAATGCCAGCCCATGCTCGCCGGTCCAGGCGGTGTCCGAATGCGCCGCGGGCACCACGCAGGGCGATGCGGTCGGCCCGTACGGCCCCTCGGCCGGATACCACAGCGCGAACGGGTTCTCCGGCAGCGTGATCCCGCGCCCGGCGACCCAGCCGAAATAGTTGCGGTAATCCACCTCGTCGAAATGGGCGAAGGTCTGCCAGCCCTCCATCACATCGCCGATCTCGCTGTAGCGTGGATCGCCGGGATGGGTTTTCACCGGGTCCGGGATGGTGGTGGTGTAGCCGATCAACTGCGGGTCCATGCCGATGCGGCGCACCTCGGTGGCGAGGTTGGGATGACGCGCATCGAGCGGCACCCCGTTGGCCACCACGCGGTGGTTCATCACGTACTGCCCGGTCAGCATGCTCGCCCGCGCCGGCCCGCAGGGGGCGGCCTGGCCCCAATGCGAGGTGAACATCACGCCGTCGCGCGCCAGGGCATCGATGTGCGGCGTCAACGCGGCGGCGTGGCCCAGGATGCCGAGGCTGTCGCCGCGCCACTGGTCGACGCAGATGTACAGCACGTTCCGGGTGGGAGTGGGCATGGATTTGTCCGTATCGCGTTGCGCCTCTATCCTGCGCGGGAAGCAGCGGGACGGGAAGATCGGTCGGCATGTTGGAGTTCACCAGGGCGCCCGGGGCGCTGCCCCCGGGGCGCCGGATCTATGCGATCGGCGATGTGCACGGCTGCGACAGCCGCCTCGCCAGCCTCCACGAAGCCATCGGCGCCGATCTCGCCAGCCGTCCGTGCGACGCGCCGCTGCTGCTCCATCTCGGCGACTACGTCGATCGCGGGCCGGACAGCCGCGGCGTGGTGCAGCGTCTGGCCGCCGGTGATCCGCTGCCCGGCGTGCCCACCATCAACCTGCTCGGCAACCATGAGCAGACGATGATGGATGCGCTCTCCGGCCTCGGCGCCTCGATGACCGACTGGATGATCCAGGGCGGCCGGGAGGCGCTGCAAAGCTGGGGCGGCGATCCGGACGCGCCGCGCCCGACCTGGCCGGCGCATGTGCCGCCAGCCGATATGGATTTCCTGCGCGCCTTGCCGCTCAGCCATCAGGAGGGCGGCTATTTGTTCGTCCACGCCGGTATCCGCCCGGGTGTGGCTATCGCCGAGCAGTCCCGCCAGGACCTCATCAGCATCCGCGCCGCGTTCCTGTATTCGGATGCGGATTTTGGCGCGGTGGTGGTGCATGGCCACACCCCGAAGACCGATCCCACGCTGCGCCACAACCGCATCGGCATCGACACCGGGGCGGTTTATGGCGGGCGGCTGACCTGCGCGATCCTGGAGGAGGACCAGATCGCGTTCCTGTTTGCCTAGCCGCCGGCGTCGTAGGCGTTGCCGCGGGCCAGCATGGCGTCCGTGCCCAGCAGGGTGTTCAGGCCCTGGAAATCGAACATCCGGTTGCGGAACGGGTCATTGGAGCCGTGCGCCTTGAGCGAGCCGAAATACGCCTGCGCCGCCCAGGCCAGCGCCCGCACCAGGCCGCCGGGGAAAATCACGATCCGGTAGCCGATGGCGCCGAGTTCCTCGGTGGAGGCGAGCGGCGTCTTGCCGCCCTCCACCATGTTGGCCAGCAACGGCACCCGGGCGGCGAAGCGGGCGCACAGGGCCTCCATCTGCCCACGGTCCTCCGGCGCCTCGATGAACAGGATATCGGCGCCGGCCTCCAGATAGCGCTCCGCCCGTTCCAGCGCCGCCTCGAAGCCCTCCACCGCGATGGCATCGGTGCGCGCCATGATGAGCGCCCGGTCCCGCGCATCCACGGCGGCCTTGATCTTGCCGGCCATCTCGGTCGCCCCGATCAAGGTCTTGTCGCGCAGATGCCCGCAGCGTTTGGGGAACGTCTGGTCCTCCAGCTGGATCACGCTCGCGCCCGCCCGCTCAAACACCTTCACCGTTCGCTGCGTGTTCAGCGCATTGCCGAACCCGGTATCGGCATCGACGATCACCGGCAGCGCCACCCGCTCGCGGATGCGCGCCATCACGTCGGCCACCTCGGTCATCGAGACCAGGCCGATATCGGGCCGCCCGAGCAGCGTATAGGCGATCGAGGCGCCCGACAGATATGCCGCCTCGAACCCCGCCTCCTCGGCGAGGGCGGCCGAAAGGGCATCATACACCCCCGGAGCGAGCAAGGCGGCAGGTTGGGTCAGGCGCGTTGCGAGATCGGTCATGGCGGGTTCCGCGCGGTGATGGGATCGGGTTTGGCCAGCCGAGGCCTTGGTTGTCAACGCGCGCCGTCGAGCGTGAGTTTGAACTCCTGCGAATGCGTCGCGCGGATGATGTCGTAGTCGTAGCCCCAGACCACCGTCAAATTGACCTGTGCACGGGCGCCGATGTCATCGCGATGGTGCGACGCGACGCCGGTTATGGCGGTCACCAGGCCAGGCAGGTCGGTTGGCGGGTCCTCGGATGCCTGAACCTCGATGGCGAAGAACTCGCGTGACCTGCCGTTCTCATAAACGTAGCTGTGGATGAGCCGCGCATGCGCCACGCCCGGCAGCCGTTCCACCGCCAACGTCAGTGGAGCGGGGGGAAAGGCCTGCGTCAACAATGGGGTGATCACGATACCTCCCGCGACGCAGGCGATCATCACGATGGCGGCGATCCGCATTCCCGGCCTTGCCGGCAGCCGGACCCACACAATCCAACCGGCCGCCGCAAGCACAAGCAAGCCCACCAGCGTCACGATCAACGTCATCGACATCGGGCGACGTTACCACGGCGGCTTCGCCCGTACCAAGCACACCGGCGGCCCTGGCTGCCGGGAATTTGGGCGCCATTACCGGATATCCATTTGCAGGAGCGCGGCGGCTTGTGCTCGGATCGCGCGACTTGAGAAGGGGGAAGGCCGGGTTGAGCGATCCACGCACGTTGTTCGAGAAGATATGGTCCACCCACGAGGTGGTGCGCCGCGATGACGGCACCGCGCTGCTGTGGATTGATCGCCACCTGGTGCATGAGGGCAGTTTCCACGGCTTCGCCATGCTCGATCATTCCGGCCGCACCCTGCGCCGCCCGGACCTCACGTTCGCGGTGGCTGACCACTACGTGCCGAGCCATCCGCGCAGCCAGCCGATCGCCGACGCCGAAGCGGCCGGGCTCGTCGCCACCCTGCGCGACAACGCCGCCCGCCATGGCATTGCCCATTATGGGCTGGACAGTCCGAACCAGGGCATCGTCCACGTCATCGGCCCCGAGCTTGGCCTGACATTGCCCGGCCAGGTGCTAGTGTGCGGCGACAGCCACACCGCCACCCACGGCGCATTCGGCAGCCTGGCCTTCGGCATCGGCGCCTCCGAGGTGGCCCATGTGCTGGCGACCCAGAGCCTGTGGCAGCGCCGGCCGAAAACCCTGCGCATCACGGTGGATGGCACCCTGCACCGCCACGTCGCGGCCAAGGACATCATCCTCGCCATCATAGCCGCCATCGGCACCGCCGGGGCCACCGGCCATGTCATCGAATACGCCGGCCCCGCCATTCGCGCGCTGGGGATGGAGGCGCGGATGACCATCTGCAACATGTCCATCGAGGCCGGCGCGCGGGCCGGTATGGTGGCGCCCGACGACATCACCTTCGCCTGGATCTCCGGCCGCCCGCACGCCCCCCGCGGTGCCGACTGGGAGGCCGCTTTGGCCGTCTGGCGCGCCCTGCCGTCCGACCCCGGTGCCGTGTTCGATCGCGAGGTGCGGCTGGATGCCGCTGACATCGCCCCCATGGTCACCTGGGGCACCAGCCCGGAGGCGGCCCTCCCGGTCACCGCGCGGGTGCCTGATCCGGACGCCGCCCCCGACGCCACCGCCCGCCAGCGCATCGCCAGCCAACTCGCCTACATGGGTCTCGAACCCAACACCCCGCTCGACGGCGTGGCGATCGATCGCGTGTTCATAGGTTCCTGCACCAATGCCCGCCTGCCCGACCTGCGGGCCGCCGCCGCAGTGCTGAAGGGACGCGCGGCGGCCATCCCTGGTCTCGTCGTCGCCGGCTCCGTCGCGGTGAAGCGCGCCGCCGAGGCCGAGGGGCTGGACCGCATCTTCACCGATGCGGGCCTGACCTGGGGCGAACCGGGCTGTTCGATGTGCGTCGGCATGAACGGGGACCTCGTGGCCCCCGGCGCCCGCTGCGCCTCCACCTCGAACCGCAACTTCGAGGGCCGCCAGGGCCCGGGCGCGCGCACCCACCTGATGTCCCCGGCCATGGCCGCCGTCGCTGCCATCACCGGCCGCATCACCGATGTGCGGCGTCTGGCATGATCCTGCCCGAAGGCGTCGACAGCACCCTGCATCTGGATCCGGCGCGCGTCGCCTTCGGTGATACCCTGGCCGGCGGCATTACCTTGCCGCCGGGCATCGGCCTTGGCTTCCTTTGCTTCACCAACCGCAGCGGTTCCAACCACCTGGCGGACCTTCTGGCCGCGTCCGGCCGGCTCAACCGAGCCGCCGAGATCTTCAATGCGGAGGAGATCATTCCCCTTCAGCAGCGCTTCGCCTTCCGCTCCCTCGGGCATCTCGTCGGCAGCCTCGCCCAGTGGAACGCCGTCGAGGGCCGGTTCCTGGCCAAGCTCGGCCTGACCCATCTGCCCCTTTTGGACGCAGCCGGCCTGCTCGGCCCGCTGCTTGGCCACGCGCGGTTCATCCTGATCGAACGCGAGGACAAGCTGGCGCAGGCGATCTCGCTCGACATCGCCCGGCAGACCCGCGCGTGATCATCCCGCCAGACCGCCCGCCGCGCCGATGAAGCCTTGGAATTCTCCGCCCCCCGCATCGCCGCCCATCACCGCGCCATCACCCGCCAGCACGCCCAGTTCGAGGCGTTCTTCGGCGCCAATGCCATCACCCCGGCGCGCGTCACCTACGAGAACCTCGTCGCTGACCCCGCCGCGGTTCTCGCCCGTCTCGGCCCGCATCTCGGCGTGCCCGACCTGCCCTACGTACCGGACCGCCTGCAACTGGCCCGTCAGGCCGGTCCCCTCAACGAAGACTGGCGTGCCCGCTTCGAACAAGCGCAGCCGCTGGCAAGGAGCCCCGCATGACCCCCTTCACCACCCTGGCCGGTGCCGTCGCGCTGCTTGACCGTGCCAACATCGACACCGACCAGATCATCCCCGCCCGTTTCCTGCGCAAACCGCGCAGTGCCGGCTATGACAACTTCCTGTTCCATGACCTGCTGACCCGCGAGAACGCCTTCCCGGTGCGGCCGCACACCGCCCCCATCCTGGTGGCCGGCGACAATTTCGGCTGTGGCTCATCGCGGGAGGGCGCGGTCTACGCGCTGGCCGATGCCGGCATCCGCTGTGTCATCGCCCCCAGCTTCGGCGATATTTTCGCCTCCAACGCCGCCAAGAACGGCCTGCTGACCATCGTGCTGGCCGATGCGCCGGCACGGCTGGGCGTGGCGAGCCTTACCGTCGATCTGCCCGCCCAGACCATCGCCCTGCCCGACGGCACCCTCATCGCCTTCGAGATCGACCCCTTCCGCAAGCACTGCCTGGTGGAGGGGCTCGATGATATCGGCCTCACCTTGCTGCATGGCGCGGCACTGGCGGCCCATGAGGCGCACCTGCCCCACTGGTCGCTGCCCGCCAAAGGCTGATACCGTCGCGGCAAAGAAAACGGGGAACACCAGCATGGCCAGCCGCATCAACCGCCTCGTCGAACTCCTCGCCGTCGACCAGGCGATCTACTACGACGGCCACCATTCCGGCCATGTGCTGACCCACGCGCAGGGCGTGGAGGATGCCGGCACCTGGGCCGACTACATGAACATCGGCATGGAGCACGGCTGCTTCGACATGTCGGGCCTGGAAGCCTACATGCGCGGTATGGCCGACGCCGGCGCCGCCCGCTCGGGCCATCGCACCCCGGCAGTGGTGGTCGAGGCCCCGGTGAACGGCACCGACGAGGCCAATGTGCGCCACAACGCCTGGCAGTTCCGTCAGATCCTCGGCCGTGGCGTGCACGGCATCATCCTCTGCCAGGCCGAATGCCCCGATGCGGTGCGCGCCTTCATCGAGTCGTGCCGCTACCCGCACAACACCGGCGGCGTCGATCCCGCCCTGCCCACCCCGCTCGAACGCATGGCCGGCGCCCGCCGTGGCCGCCCCGGACGCGGCCTGCTCGGCATCGGCGCCCGCGGCCGTGGCTCGGAACCCTGCGCGGCACCGATCTGGGGTATTTCCGAAGCCGAGTATTTCGCCCGCGCCGACCCCTGGCCGCTCAACCCCGAGGGTGAATTGCTGCTCGGGGTGAAACTCGAAAGCCCGGAGGGCATCGCCAACTGCGAGGCCATCCTCGCAACCCCCGGCCTCGGCTACGCGGAAATCGGACCCGGTGACCTCAGCCTGTCGCTCGGTTCGGTGGCGGTGCTGAACGACCCCTATCCGCCCCACATGAAGGCCGCGCGGGACCGCGTCCTGGCGGCCTGCCGCAAGAACGGCCTCGCTTTTCTCGAAGGCTGCTCGCCCGGCAACGTCGCCGGGCGTATCGACGAGGGCGTGCGTGTCATCGCCGGCAACAATCCGGAAACCGCCCGCGTCGGCCGGGCGCACCAGAAGCGGGCGATGCCGGTCTGACAAATTAGCGGGTCAGACAGCGATGCCCGGGCGGGGCGCGAAGCCGGCTCGCGAGGATATTTGCCCGGCGTCCGGCATTTCTGCGCATAATCCCGCCGCCCCGTGCTGTCGCGCGGGCGGTGCCGCTGCTACTGTTTCGCAAGTAATTCAATTAATTGAAGGCTTTACCCTGGAGCATTGAACGTCTTATGTATCCGAATGTGTCGGGGCAGTTTGGCATGAATGGGACAGTCGCGGGATTCGTCGCGTTCGCGTGCCTGTTCTCTGCAGCCCTCGTCGGAGCGCTGGTCAAGGAGAGCCTCCCGAGCTTCATCCTGACCACCCCCGTGCTGGGCCTGATCCGCCGTGCCGTGGCCGTCGTCACCATCATGGCGGCGATCATGCTGGCGGCCACCACCGTCTATCTCAAAACCAATTTCGATACCGCCAACCGCGATGTGCGGGCGTTCTCGTTCCAGATCATCGACCTTGACCACACCCTGCGCCGCATCGGCCCCAACGGCGAACCGGCGCGGGCGCTGCTGTATCGCTTCGCCGCCCGCACCATGAAGGATGTCTGGCCCGGCTCGAAGCCGCGCCTCGGCCCCGATGACCTGCATGCCGCCACCATCTACATCCAGCTCGAAAGCGCGGTGACTGACCTCGTCGCGACCGACGAGCAGGGCCGGGAACTCAACCGCTACGCCCGCGAGTTGCTGCGCGATGTCGGCCGCGCCCGCTGGACACTGGACGAGCGGACGGGACGGATCATTTCCTCCTGGACGCTGGTGATCCTGGTGCTGTGGTTCACCCTCACGTTCGGCGGCCTCGGCCTGTCGGCCCAGCGGTCCCGCGTCGCGCTGATGGTGCTCGGCGTGTTCGCGGCCGCGCTGGCGAGCGCGGTGTTCCTCGCGGTCGAGTATGCAGACCCGTATGAGGGCGTTATCATTGTGTCCAGCGAGCCGATGCGCAACGCCCTGTTCGCCATCAGCGACTGACCCCAACGCCCACATCTCAATCTGCGGAGCACCCCATGGCCCTCGATTTCACCGGCCGGCGCGTCATTGTTTGCGGCGGCAGCCGCGGCATCGGCCGTTCGACCGCCCTCGGCTTTGCCGCCGCCGGCGCCGCGGTCTCGATCTGCGCCCGGGGCGCGGATACGCTTGAAACCACCCGCCGGGAGATCGCCGGCTTCGGCCACCAGGCCCACGCCGGCGTGTGCGACCTTGCGAGCGCTGATGCCATCCGCGCCTATATCGCCGATGCCGCGTCCGCGCTCGGCGGCGTCGATATCCTGGTCAACAACGCCTCGGGCTTTGGCATGACGGACGATGCCGCCGGCTGGTCGGCCGGCTTCAATGTCGACGTGATGGCGGTGGTCCATGCCAGCCATGCCGCGCTGCCGCATCTGGAGAAGGCCAGCAATGGCTGCATCGTCTCGGTGTCCTCGATCTCGGCCTACCGGCCCTCGATGCGCTCGGCCCCGTATGCGGCGGTGAAGGCGGCGGTGGTGCAGTACACCACCAGTCAGGCGATGGCGCTTGCTCCCAAGGGCATCCGGGTGAACGCGGTGGCGCCGGGCTCGATCGAGTTCCCCGGCGGCAGCTGGGAAAAGCGGCGCGAGGAGGGCTCGCCGGTCTACCAGGCCGTTCTCAACGCCATCAAGTTCGGCCGCCTCGGCACCCCCGAGGAGGTTGCCGACGTGATCCTGTTCCTGGCCTCGCCGATGGCCCGCTGGGTGACCGGGCAGACCATCACGGTGGATGGCGGGCAACTGCTCTACAGCTGAGCCGGCGATGCGCTACTCCGCCCTCAACCTGTTCCGCCAGGGGCTGGCCGGGCAGACCGGCTGGCCGCAGGCGTGGCGCTCGCCCGAGCCGCGGCCGAGCTATGACGCGGTGATCGTGGGCGGCGGCGGCCATGGGCTGGCCGCCGCCTATTATCTCGCCAAGGTGCACGGCATGCGCCGCGTCGCCATCCTGGAGAAGGGCTGGCTCGGCGGCGGCAATACCGGGCGCAACACCACCATCGTGCGCTCCAACTACTTCTTCCCCGAAAGCTCGGCGATCTACGATTTCGCCCTGCGCCTCTACGAGGGCCTCAGCCAGGATCTCGACTACAACATCATGCTGAGCCAGCGCGGCATCCTGATGATGGCGCACACCGAGCACGACATGGAACTCATGGCGCGCAGCGTGAACGCCATGCTGATCAATGGGATCGACGTCGAACTGCTTGATGCCGCACAGGTACGCGCCGAGGTGCCACTGCTCAATTTCGGCGCCAATGCGCGCTATGAAATCCACGGCGGCTTCACCCAGCGGCGCGGCGGCATCGCCCGGCATGATGCGGTGGCCTGGGGCTATGCGCGCGGCGCCTCGGGCCTGGGCGTCGATATCATCCAGGGTTGCGAGGTGACTGGGTTTGACATCGCGGGCGGGCGGGTGACGGGCGTGCAGACCACGCGCGGTGCGATCGGCGCCGGGGTGGTCGGGCTGGCCGCCGCCGGGCATTCCGGCGTGCTGGCGGGGCTGGCCGGGTTCAAGCTGCCCATCCAGTCCTACGCGTTGCAGGCGATGGTGAGCGAGCCGGTAAAGCCGGTGCTCGACACGGTGGTGATGTCATCGGCCACCGGCATGTATGTCAGCCAGTCCGACAAGGGCGAACTGGTGTTCGGCGCCGGGCTTGACCTCTATCCCTCCTACGCCCAGCGCGGCAACCTGCCGGTGGAGCAGGCGGTGATCGCCGGGATGCTGGAGATGTTCCCCGCCTTTCGCCGCCTCAAGCTGCTGCGCGCCTGGGCTGGGCTGGTGGATGTCTGCTGGGACTATAGCCCGATCATCGGGCCCGCGCCGCTCGAGGGGATGTTCCTCAACTGCGGCTGGGGCACCGGCGGCTTCAAGGCGATCCCGGCCGGTGGCTGGATGCTTGCCCATTTGATGGCGACCGGGCAGCACCACCCGATTTCCGCCCCGTTCGACTTGTCCCGCTTCACCACCGGCCGGCTGATCGACGAAGCGGCCGGGGCGGGGATTGCGCATTGAAGGCCGTGTCATGCTGTTGATGCCCTGCCCCTGGTGCGGCCCGCGCGACGAACCGGAATTCCAGTTCGGCGGCGAGCCCGCGACCCGGCCCATCCCGGCCGCCGAGGTGAGCGACCAGCGATGGGCCGACTACCTCTATCTGCGCACCAACGAGAAGGGGTTCCACCGCGAACTCTGGTGCCACGCCGGCGGCTGCGGGCAATGGTTCCTGGTGGAGCGCGACACCGTTACCCATGTTATCCATCGCACGCTGAAACCGGGAGAGCCGGCATGAAGCGGTTGCCGACCGGCGGGCGGATCGACCGTGCCGCCCCGCGCGCCTTCACCTGGGACGGCAAGGCCCTCGGCGGCTTCAAGGGCGACACGCTCGCCTCGGCGCTGCTCGCCAACGGCATCCGCATCATCGGCCGCAGCTTCAAGTACCATCGCCCGCGCGGCCTGTATGGCGCCTGGTCGGAGGAACCGAATGCCATCGTCGACCTCGCCTGGAAGGGCGAGCACGACCCCAACGCGCGCTCCACCCTGGTCGATCTGCAAGCGGGCATGGCGGCGAGCGGCCTCAATGCCTGGCCGAGCGTGGCGCATGATGTGTATGGGTTGATCGACCGTTTTCATCGCTTCATCCCGGCGGGGTTCTACTACAAGACCTTCAAGTCCCCACGGTGGGAAACCTTCGAGGGCCGTATCCGCCAGATGGCCGGGCTCGGCACGCTGCGCCGTAGCGATGACCGGCGGCGCTACGAAACCCGCCATGCCGAGACTGATGTGTTGGTGGTCGGCGCCGGTCCCGCCGGTCTTGCCGCCGCCCGCGCCGCCCATGCGGCTGGCCTCAGGGTGATCCTCGCGGACGACCGCGCGGCCTGGGGCGGTTCGCTGCTGTGGCGCGAGGGTGTCATCGACGATCGCGCGGCGGCGGACTGGGTGGCCGACACCATCGCGGGGCTCGATGGAGCCACCCTGTTGCCGCGCACCACGGTGTTCGGTGCCTATGACCATAACGCCTTCGGCCTGCTCGAACGCCGTCCATCGGCGGCGGACGGCTGGGCGACGGAGCGGGTCTGGCAGGTGCGCGCCCGTCACGTGGTGCTCGCCACCGGCGCCATCGAGCGCCCGCTGGTGTTTCCCGGCAATGACCGCCCGGGCGTGATGTCGGCGGCGGCCGTGCTGCAATACCTGCGCGAATACGGCGTGCTGGCCGGCAACCGCGTGGTGCTGGTCACCAACAATGACAGCGCCTACGAAACCGCCCATGCCCTGATCGCCGCCGGCGCCCGCATCACCATCGCCGATGCCCGGCCTGAACTGGGCGCCATTGCCCGCCGCGCCGCCGATCACGGCATCCAGGTGCGCGCCAACACCGTGCCCGTCAACACCGGCGGCCGCCATGGGCTGCGCTGGGTGGATGTCGCGCCGCGTGACAATCTCGCCGCCCGCGAACGCATCCCGGCCGACGTGGTGGCGATCTCCGGCGGCTGGTCCCCGGCGGTGCATCTGCACAGCCAGGCCGGGGGCAAGCTGCGCTGGGATGCCGCCGAGGCCGCCTTCCTGCCCGAGGCCGCGCGCCCCGGCCAGCATTTGGCCGGCGCGATCACCGGCGGCACGTCTCTCGCCGAGGCGCTGGAAGCCGGGCACCACGCCGGTACTGTGGTGGCCTCCACCTTCGGCCGCGCCAGTGCCGTGCTGCCGCCCCGTGCCGAGCCGGCCGCCGCCCCGTCGCCCATCGCGCCGCTGTGGTTCGTCCCGGTGCCCGACCAGCGCCAGTGGATCGATTTCCAGAATGACGTCACCCTCAAGGACGTCGCCCTCGCCGCGCGCGAGAACTATGCCTCGGTCGAGCACCTCAAGCGCTACACCACGCTCGGCATGGCCAATGACCAGGGCAAGACCAGCAACGTGAACGGCCTGGCTGCTTTGGCGGCCTTCACCGGGCGCGAGATCCCCGAGGTGGGCACCACCACTTTCCGCCCGCCGTTCGTCCCGGTTTCCCTCGGTGCGCTCGCCGGGATGCGCCATGGGCGGCTGTACGCACCGATCCGCCACCTGCCTTCCCACGCCGACCATCTCGGCAATGGCGCCGAAATGCGCGAATACGGCGGCTGGCTGCGCCCGGCCTGCTACCTGCGGGTGGGCGAGACCGTGCCGCAGGCGATCCAGCGCGAGGCCGCTTCCGCCCGCCAGGCCGCCGGGCTGCTGGACGGTTCGAGCCTCGGCAAAATCGAGGTGCAGGGCGCCGATGCGGCGGCCTTCCTCAACCTGCTCTACTACAACGAACTCGCCACCCTGAAGCCGGGGCGCCTACGCTACTGCCTGCTGCTGCGCGAAACCGGCGTGGTGTATGACGATGGCGTGGTCGCCCGCCTCGCGCCCGATCGTTTTCTGCTCTCGCCCTCGTCGAGTCACACCGCGGGCGTGCTGGCGATGCTGCGCGCCTGGCACCAGACCGAATATCCGGCGATGCAGGTGGCCTTCCATGACATCACCGCGGCCTGGGCCACCTACGCCATCAGCGGCCCCAATGCCCGCGCCATCCTCGGCCGCCTCGCCACCAGCATCGATATCTCGGACGCCGCGTTGCCGCACATGGCGATCGCCGACGGCAGCATCGGCGGCGTGCCTGGCCGCATTGCCCGCGTGAGCTTTACCGGCGAACGCAGCTATGAACTCTCGGTGCCGGCCAGCCATGGCGCCGCGCTGTGGCGGCATTTGCTGGACCTCGGCGCCCGGGACGGGATCACGCTGTTCGGCATCGAGGCGCTCTCGGTGCTGCGCGCCGAGAAGGGGTTCATTCTCATCGGCACCGACACCGATGGGATGACCCTGCCGGTTGACCTCGGCGTCACCGCGCCACTGCGCAACAAGAAGGTCGATTTCGTCGGCAAGCGTTCCCTGCTCACCCCCGACGCCACCCGCCCCGACCGCCGCCAGTTCGTCGGCCTGCTGCCAGCGGACCCGCGCTTCGTCCCGGCTGTCGGCAGCCATGCCATCGAGACCGCCGATGGCAAGCGCCGCAGCATCGGCTGGATCACCACGTCCTGCCGTAGCCCCGCCCTCGGCCGCTCCATCGCGCTCGGCATGATCGAGGCCGGACGCGCCCGTATCGGCGAAACTGTCGAGCTATTCCACCTCGGCCAGACCAGCCGCGCCACCATCACCGCGCCCTGCCACCTCGACCCCGCCGGGGAGCGCCTGCATGACTGACCTCGCCCGCGACGCCATGACGGACCGTATCGGCACCGGCGGCACCACCGTCGCCATTGCCACCCCGGCGGCATTGTGGCTGGTGAGCGGCCCGGACCAGCCCGCCAACACCATCCAGGATGGTTCGTACTGGCTCGGCCCCAACCGCAGCCTGGTGGTGGCCGAAACCCCTGGCCCGGCGCCCGCCGCCGGCTTCGTTTCCGACGTGACCGACGGCTACGTGCTGCTCGACATCACCGGCGACTGGCCGGCCCTGCTCGCGATGGGCTGCACCCTGGCCCCGGCCGCCCTGGCCGCCGGTCGCTGCGCGCAGACGATGTTCGCCGGCATCCATGTGCTGCTCGCCGCCAACCCGATCGGCATCAGCCCCACCGGTATCCGCCTCTTCGTCGAGCGGCCCCACGCGGCCTGGCTGCTCGACTGGTTTCGCGCCGCCGTCTCGTCGCTCGCGTGAGGAAAACCGCACCATGAAATCCCACGTCCGCGCCGCCGTCATCGGCGGCGGTGTCGTTGGCTGCTCCGTGCTCTACCACCTTACCAAGCTCGGCTGGTCCGACGTGGTGCTGCTCGAACGCGACGAACTCACCTGCGGCTCCACCTGGCACGCCGCGGGCGGCATGCACACCCTGAACGGGGACCCCAACGTCGCCAAGCTGCAGAAATACACCATCGAACTCTACGAAGAGATCGAGCGCATCTCCGGCCAGTCCTGCGGCGTGCACATGACGGGCGGCATCATGCTGGCTGGCACGAAGGAGCGCATGGACTGGCTGAAAATGGCGGTTGCCCGGGGTTCCTACCTCGGCATGGACGCCGCGTTGATCTCCGTCGACGAGGCCCACCGCAAGCTGCCGCTGCTCGACAAGTCCCAGTTCGTCGGCGCCATGTGGGACCCGCTGGAAGGCCATGTCGACCCGACCGGCGTCACCAACGCCTACGCCCGAAGCGCTACCCTCGCCGGCGCCGAGATCTACCGCCGCACCCGCGTGCTGGAAACCAGGCAGCGCGCCGACGGGTTCTGGGACGTGGTGACGGACCAGGGCACCATCGTGGCCGAACACATCGTCAACGCCGGCGGCCTGTGGGCGCGCGAGGTCGGCCGCATGGTCGGGCTCGAATTGCCCATCCTGGCGATGGAGCACCAGTACCTCATCACCGAGGACATCGATGACCTGCCGGACGGCGAGTTGCCGCACACCATCGATTTCGAGGGTGAGATCTATTTGCGCCAGGAGCGCCGCGGCGTGCTGCTTGGCACCTACGAGCATCAGGGCGTGCCCTGGTCGCCACGCAATACGCCGTGGGATTTCAAGGCCGAACTCCTGCCGTCGGACCTCGATCGCATCGCGGGGAACCTCGAAGTCGGCTTCCGCCATTTTCCGCGCCTGGAGCGCGCCGGTATCAAGCGCGTCATCAACGGGCCGTTCACCTTTGCGGCCGACGGCAATCCGCTGGTTGGCCCGGTGCGCGGGCTGTCCAACTACTGGGTGGCCTGCGGCGTGATGGCCGGGTTCAGCCAGGGCGGCGGCGTTGGCCTCGCGTTGGCGGGCTGGATGATCAATGGCGATCCGGGCTTCGATGTGTGGGCGATGGATGTGGCGCGCTATGGGGACTGGGCCGGCATGGGCTGGACCAACACCAAGGTGCGCGAGAACTACGGCCGCCGCTTCCGCGTCACCTTCCCCAACGAGGAACTCCCCGCCGCCCGGCCGCTGCGCACCTCGCCGCTGTATGACCGCATGAAGCAGGAAGGCGCCGTGTTCGGCGCCGCCTGGGGGCTCGAATATCCGCTCTGGTATGCCCCCGCCGGCACCGCGCCGGTCGAGACCGTTACCTTCGGGCGCTCCAATGCGCATGAACCGATCGGCGCCGAGTGCCGCGCCATCCGCACCGCGGTGGGCATGATCGAGACCACCGGCTATGCCAAGTATCGCTTTTCCGGTGCCGGCGCCGAGGCCTTCCTGTCCCGTATGCTCACCAACCGTATGCCGGAACCCGGGAAGATCGTGCTTGCCCCCATGCTGAACCCGGCCGGCAAGCTCATCGGGGATTTCACCGTCGCTCGCCTCGATGGGGATACCTTCGATGTCTTCGGCACCGGCGGCGCCGAGGAATACCACCTGCGCTGGTGGCACGCCCATGCGCCGGCATCCGGAATGCGCATCGACAACCTGCGTAGCGCCCGCGTTGGGCTCTCCATCGCCGGCCCCAACGCGCGCGCTTTGCTCGAGGCCGTCAGCGGCGCCGACTGTTCCAACGCCGCGTTCCCCTTCATGGCCTATCGCGCCATGGAGATCGGCCCCATTCCCGCCATGGTCGGCCGCCTGACCTTCACCGGGGACCTCGGCTACGAAATCTGGGTTTCGCCCGATTATCACGTTGCCCTGTTCGACAGCCTGCGCCGCCACGGTGCCGATTTCGGCCTGCGCCTCGCCGGCACCCGGGCGATGAACAGCCTGCGGCTGGAGAAATCCTGGGGCACCTGGGCGCGCGAATACCGGCCGATCTATGGGCCGTACGAAGCCGGCCTCGGCCGCTTCGTCAGCCTGAAGAAGGGCGACTTCATCGGCCGCGATGCCGCCATCCGGGAAAGGGAAGGGGAGGGCAAACTCGCCCTCGTCACCCTGGTGATCGATGACCACGGTATCGACGTGGTGGGCGACGAACCCGTGCGGCTCGATGGCAAGCCGGTGGGCTGGGTGACGTCCGGGGGGTATGCCCACTGGGTCGGCAAATCGGTGGCACTGGCTTATGTCGAGAAGGCGCTTGCGAAGCCGGGTGCGCGGTTTGACGTGGAGGTCATCGGGCAGCATTGCCTGGCGATGGTTGCCGCCGAGGCGTTGTTTGATCCGGCGGGACGCAGGATGCGCGGATAAGGAAGGAAGGCTTCTTTTTTCGGAAAAAGAAGCAAAAACGGTTCAATAAGGGCTAAGGACATATCTATGAGCACTGCACCTTTGGCGCGCTTCAAGGTTCTGGATCTTACGCGGGTGCGGGCTGGCCCTACATGCGTGCGCCAACTCGCCGACTGGGGGGCCGATGTCATCAAGATTGAATCCCCCGATGGCGATTCGGGCCTCGGCGGCGCCCGCCATGGCCCCGATTTTCAGAACCTCCACCGCAACAAGCGCAGCCTCACCCTCGACCTGAAATCCCCCGAGGGCCTGGCCATCATGCACAAGCTCGTCGCATGGGCTGATGTGGTGGTGGAAAACTACCGGCCGGATGTGAAATTCCGCCTCAAGATCGACTACGAGAACCTGCGCGCCATCAACCCGCGCATCGTCTATGCGTCCATCTCAGGGTTCGGCCAGGATGGCCCGTATCTGACGCGGCCGGGCTTCGACCAGATCGCGCAGGGCATGGGCGGCCTGATGTCGATCACCGGGCAGCCTGGCCAGGGGCCGATGCGGGTTGGTATTCCGGTGGCCGACCTCACTGCCGGTATCTTTGCCGCCATGGGCATCCTCATCGCGCTGCTCGAACGCGAGCAGTCCGGCGAGGGGCAGTGGGTGCAATCCTCCCTGCTTGCCGCCCAGATTTCCATGCTCGATTTCCAGGCCGCCCGCTGGACCATCGGCCATGAAGTGCCGGGACAGGCCGGCAATGATCACCCGACCTCCATCCCCACCGGCGTGTTCGCCACCGCGGACGGCTACATCAACATCGCCGCCGCCGGGAATGACATCTACCGCCGCCTCTGCGTTGCCCTCGGCGCGCCCGCTTTGGCCGATCATCCGGATTACGCCACGGACAAGGCGCGCTCCGCCAACCGCAAGGCACTGAACGCCGAAATCGAGGCCGTCACCAAGGGTAACACCTCGGCCGGATGGATCGCCGCCCTCAACAAGGCCGGCGTGCCGTGCGGCCCGATCTACAAAATGGACGAGGTGTTCGCCGACGAGCAGGTGAAGCACCTCAACATCACCCGCAAGATCGCCCACCCGGCGCTCGGCGATGTGGAGGTGATCGGCCAGCCGATCGAACTCAGCCGCTCCAAGTGGGAAATCCGCACGCCCACGCCCGAGGCCGGCGAGCATACGGACGCCATCCTGGCCAGCATCGGCTACGATCCCGCCGCCATCGCCGGGCTGCGGGCGCGCAAGGTGGTGTAAGCGCCGGCGCCGAAAAGGTGTAGCATCCTCCCCGACCGCAGAGTCGAACGAAACGCCGGGGAGGAATGCCACCATGTTCGGATTGATGCAGGACCGTCCGCTGATGATCGCCTCGATCATCACCCATGCCGCGCGCCAGCATGCCAAGGCCGAGGTGGTCTCCAAGAACATCGACGGCACCATCCACCGCAGCAACTACGCCGAGACCGAGCGCCGCGCCCGCCGCCTGGCTCGCGCCCTGATCGCGCTGGGCATCAAGGCCGAGGATCGGGTCGCCACGCTGGCGTTGAACTCGTACCGCCATCTTGAGCTCTACTATGCCATCTCCGGCATGGGCGCGATCTGCCACACCATCAACCCGCGCCTTGCCGCGGATGACGTGTCCTACATCGTCAACCACGCCGAGGACCGCATCATCTTCATCGATGGCGTGTTCGCCCCGGTGATCGCCGCCGTGGCGCCGCTGATCGGCAAGACCGTTCGCGCCATCGTCATCATGGGCAATCGCGCGCAGATCCCGGCGCTGAACCTGCCCGCCGGCATGGACCTGCTGTGCTATGAGGACCTTATCGACGGCGCCGACGAGAACTACGTCTGGCCGGAGTTCGATGAGCGTTCCGCCGCCTCGCTGTGCTACACCTCGGGCACCACCGGGCGTCCCAAGGGCGTGCTCTACAGCCACCGCTCCACCCTGTTGCATGCCCTCGCGGTCAATGTTGGCGATGTCATCGGCATTCGCGCCGTCGATCGCATCCTGCCGGTGGTGCCGATGTTCCATGTCAATGCGTGGGGCATCCCGTATTCCGCGCCGATGGCCGGCGCCGCGCTCATCATGCCGGGCCGGCACCTCGATGGTGCCTCCATCGCCGGGCTCTTCAACGGCGAGCGGGTGACGATTTCCTGTGGCGTACCCACCGTGTGGCTCGGCCTGTTGCAGCATCTCCGCTCCAGCGGCGAGCGCATCGATACCATTCGCCGCCTCACCGTGGGCGGATCGGCCGTGCCGCGCTCGATGACGGAGGCGTTCGGCACCGAATACGGTGTGGAACTCGGCCAGGGCTGGGGGATGACCGAGATGTCCCCGGTGGGCACCTATTGCCAGCCCAATGCCGCCAACGCGCATCTCACCGGCGATGAACTCCTGCGTCTCAAGGAGAAGCAGGGGCGCGCGCTATGGGGCGTCGAGATGCGTATCGTCGGCGATGACGGCGCGGCGCTGCCGTGGGACGGGGTTGCCTTCGGCCTGCTCCAGGTGCGGGGTCCGTGGATCTGCTCGGCCTATTTCGGGGACGCGCCGGGCAGCGCGTTGGATGCCGAGGGCTGGTTCTCCACCGGGGACATTGCCACCATCGATGCGGACGGGTTCATGGAAATCACCGATCGCGCCAAGGATGTCATCAAGTCGGGCGGCGAGTGGATCAGTTCCGTTCAGCTCGAGAACATCGCCGCCGGCCATCCCGATATCGCCGAGGCCGCCATCATCGCCGCCCGCCATGCGAAGTGGGACGAACGGCCGCTGCTCATCGTCACCGCCAAGCCCGGCCATGAGATCGACAAGGCGGCGGTGCTCGATGTGTTCACTGGCAAGGTGGCGAGCTGGTGGCGGCCCGATGATGTGCTGGTGGTGTCTGAACTGCCCCACACCGGCACCGGCAAGGTCCACAAGATGATCCTGCGCGAGAAATACCGCGATCACCTCGTCGACAAAGGCTAAGCCTCCGCCGCCGGGCGCAGCCGCAGGGTGATGCGTCCGCCGGTGGCGGTGTTGCCCGCCGAGATCGTCCCGCCATTGGCTTCCACCGAACTGCGGCACAGCGACAGCCCGAGCCCGGTGCCGCGGCCCACTTCCTTGGTGGTGAAGAACGGATCGAACACCCGGTTGATGATGGCATCGGGGAAGCCGTCACCGGTGTCATCCACGTCGATCCGCACGAGGTCGCCTTCCAGCCGTCCGCTGATCGTCACTTGTTGCTCGCGCTGGTCCTCCATCGCGTCGCGGGCGTTGAGCAGCAGGTTGAGCATGACCCGCTCAAGCTCCAGCTTGCCGCAGTGTACCGGCGGCAGCCCGGCCGGCAGGTCCACGCGCACCAGCACACCGGCCGATTTCAACAGCTTGCCCACCAGGTCGAGCGCGCCGGAAACCGCGTCCATCGCGGTGGTGACTTCGTCGCCCACCGCCGGTTCGCCGCGGCCGAAGGCGAGGAGATGCTTCATCGTCTTGCCCAGCCGCTCCGCCTGCTCCTCGATCTTGCCCAGCGCCGGCTGCACCCTCGCCGCCAGGGCAGGCGCCCCGGCATTCTCCAGCAGCACCTGTGCCGTCGCCGCCAGCGTGGCGATCGCCTGCAACGGCTGGCCGAACTCGTGGGCGATGCCGGTCGCCATCTGCCCGAGGGTGGTGAGGTTGTCCGAAATCAGCGCCTGTGCCCGCAGTTCCCGCTCGTCCGTCACGTCGGATGTCACGCCGTAGATCTTCGTCGCCTGCCCGGTCTCGTCGAAGACCCGCACCGAGGACACGATGACGTGCCGCACCGCGCCATCCGGCCGAATAATGCGAAACTCCAGCGCCAGCCGCTCCAGCGACGGGTCGGCCACCCCGTAGTCGCGTCCGCGCCAGGCGTCGGTGCGGTCATCGGGATGGATCATGTCGAGGATATCGGCCTCGCTCGGCCCGATCGGCCGTGGCTCCAGCCCGTAGATTTCCCATTGCCGCTTCGACCACACGGATGTCTCGGCCAGCAGGTCCCGCTCGAACACCCCCTGGTTGGTGGCGGTCACCGCGAGGCGCAGGCGCATCTCGCTCGCCATGAGCGCGTCCTCGGCCTGCCGCCGCTCGGTGACATCCGATGTCACGCCGTAGATTTTCACCGCTCGCCCCGACGCATCGAAGGTCCGCAGCGATGTGGTGATGACATGGCGGATTTCGCCGTCCGGCCGCACGATGCGGAAGTTCAGCGTCAGCCGGCCCAGAGATGGGTCGCGCGCGGCTTCCTCGCGCGCCAGCCGGATACGCTCGCGGTCGTCCGGATGCATCAGGGCACGCACGGCTGCCTCGGTCAGCCCCTCCGGCGGCGGGATGACACCGTAGATTTCTACCTGCCGCGGCGACCATACCGCCCGGTCAGCCACCAGGTCGCGTTCGAAAACCCCCTGGTCTGTTGACGCCACCGCAAGGCGGAACCGCATTTCGCTGGCCGCCATCGCCTCCTCGGCCAGGCGCTGCTCGGTCACATCGGACACCACGCCATAGATTTTGATGACCGCGCCCGAGGCATCGCGCACCGCGGCGGCGAAGGTGGTGATGTGGCGCAGTGCGCCGTCGGGGCGGATGATACGCACCGCCAATGCCAGGCGGAACATCTGCGGGTCCGCGACCGCCACGTCCCGTTTGCGGCAGAACTCCGCGATATCGTCAGGATGGACCATCGCTTCGAGTTCGGACTCGGCGGGGCATGCGTCGCGCGGCGCGAGGCCGTAGATTTCCCACATGCGGTCGGACCAGACGACGCGCCCGCGTACCAGGTCACGCTCGAAAATGCCCTGGCCCGCCGCCGTCACCGCCAGGCGCACCCGCATCTCGCTGTCCGCGATGGCCGCCTCGGCCTCGCGCCGCTCGGTGATATCAGCCGCGACGCCGTAGATGGTGCGGATCAGCCCGGTCTCGTCGCGCGCGCCGGACGCGTAGGTGGCGAGGTAACGCACCTGCCCGTCCGGGCGAATGATGCGGAATTCCACCCCCATCCGCGCGGCGGAGGGGTCGTCCATCGCGGTCAGGCGGGCATCGCGCACCCGGGCGAAATCCTCGGGATGCAGGCGCTCGCGGATTTCCGTCAGGCTGAGGCCGTATTCGCGCGGCGGCATGCCGTAGATTTCCCACATCCGCGGCGACCATATCGAGCGATCGGTCAGCGGATCGCGTTCGAACACGCCAAGCCCGGCCGCCTGCACCGCGAGGCGCAACCGCATTTCCGTCGCGGCCAGCCCTGCCTCGGCCGCCCGGTGTTCCGTCACATCGGACACCACGCCATAGACCTTGCGCACCATGCCATCGGCATCGCGTTCGCCGGTGGCGTTGAAATCGAGGTGCCGCACCGCGCCGTCGGGACGGATGATGCGGAAGGTGATGTTGGTCCGTTCGGGCTGGTCGCTCTCCAGCGCCCGCGCGTTGGCCTCCTGGGTCCGCTCGCGATCCTGCGGATGGATCATCTGGTCGATCTCGGCGGTGGTGAGCCCGGTTTCCCGCGGCGGCAATCCGAATATCTCCCACATCCGCGGCGACCAGATCGACAGCCCGGTGGTGCGATCGCGTTCGTAGACACCGAGATCGGCGGACGCCACGGCAAGCCGGAAGCGCGCCTCGCTTGCCCGCGTGGCCTCGGCGGCAAGGCGTTGCTCGGTGACGTCCGAAATCACGCCGTAGATCTTGCTCACTTCGCTGCCGGCATTACGCAGTGCAAAGGTGTGTTGAACCAGGTGGCGTACGCTGCCATCCGCCCGCATGGCGCGAAACTCGATGGTCAGCCGGTTCGCGGCGGGATCGGAGGCGGCGGCCAGATAGGCCCGCTCCAGCCGTTCGCGATCCTCCGGATGCACCAGGGCGCGGCCTTCCTCCCAGGTGGGGCCGGTCTCGCGCGGCGGCAGCCCGGCGATTTCCCACAGGCGCGGTGACCACACCGCGACGCCCTTGCCGAGGTCCCGCTCGAACACGCCTTGCCCGGCGGCGTCGACAGCGTGGCGGAAGCGCGCCTCGTTCGCGGCGAGGGCCTCCTCGGCGGCACGGCGTTCGGTCGAGTCGATGAAAACGCCACGCAGCGTCACCGGATTGCCCTCGGCGTCGCGAAGGTAGCTCACCACGCAGGTGATATGGCGGATAACGCCGTCGGGCCGGATGATGCGGAACCGGATCTCGCCCTTCGCCCGGGTGGCGTCGGTCGCCAGGTCATGCTGTTCCTGCAGCCAGGCCGCGCGATCGTCGGGGTGCACGACGTCGAGCAGTTCCTCGAAGCTGGGGGCATGTTCCCGCGGCGTCCGGCCGTGGATCGCCCAGGCCTCGGCCGTCCATACGCCCTGGCCGGTACGGCAGTCGCGCTCGACGATGCCGATGCCCGCCGCCTCGGCGGCATGCCGGTAGATTTCGATGCCGAGATGCGTGGTCACGGCCACGTTCTCGTGGCGTCACCGCATCCGGCCTGCAGGCTGCGTGTGGTATTCATCGCGCAATAACGCTGCCGCGGCATCAAAACGTCAATCGATGTTTAAGTGCAATGCGAGAAGTTCTTCGGAGCCGGCGGTATCCCGCGCGTCATGGTGCCTCGCATGTGGCAAACTCGGTGTCGCGCCCGAGTCGGCGGTGGTGATGACGCTGATTGTGCGGCGCGCCACGCGGTGGAAGGCAACGAAATTCGGGGTGGCGACGGCCATATCACGGAGTCGTGAGATTTGTAACTTATTTCACAAACTGCGTTCACCGGCTGTGAATAACTTTATCCACAGCCGGTTGATAACTTTCCCGGAGCCGGAGCAGATCGCCGCAGTTTTTGTGGCAAGGACCGCCACAGATCGCGGCAAGTATCCGAATTTAATCAATAATGTAACATATAATTGACGCTGCTGAAGCGAACCCATGACGTTTAAACAATTGTTGACTCTCTCGTTGTAAAAGCCGAATTTTTTCGTGAAACATTGATCGATCCACGGTAAAAAATGACACCGAATAGCGCAAAATTTCATGCTCTGCGATCGAACGAATAACGAGGTTAGGAAACAGCGCATGACAAGCGTTCGTTCGTAATTGCTCACCCCACCCGTACGATCGGGTGCACGGGTAGTTTGGCTGCCAGCACGAGGCGGACGGTGTCGAGCACCGACGCTCCGTTGGCCTTTGCAGTGCTGACGACGGAGCGGAAGGCGGCGTAGGTCTCTGCGCCC